>JAGVUJ010000338.1 GCA_019136325.1 Deltaproteobacteria bacterium | reverse complement strand
GACATGCTTCTTGCAATTCTGAGAAAACTTTACGCAACCTTTCCTTCTTTACGCCATGTGGGCAGCTATGTCGGACCGCAAAGCACCCTTTCCAAAACCATGGACGAATTAAAGACATTGAGAGGCGCCGGACTGACCAAGGCGTATATCGGCGTGGAAACCGGCGATGACGAGCTGTTAAAAAAAATAAAAAAGGGCGTCGGTTATGAACAGATGCTGCAGGCGGGACAGAATCTGGTTGCGGCGGGAATCAATCTTTCGGCGATGGTGCTTTTGGGGCTGGCGGGAAAAGGAGAGGCATCGCGGCGCCACGCGCTGGCTACGGCAAAAATCTGCAATGAAATGAAACCGCAATATCTGGCGGCGCTTACCGTGACGCCCGTGCCGGGAACTGTTTTGTACCGTCAGGTTCAGAAAGGTGAATTTGAATTACTGGATCCGTTCGAAACGCTCGAAGAGATGAAATGGATATTTGAAAACATAACCGCCGACCCTATGAAGTTTGTCGGCACCCATGCGTCCAATTATCTGCCCGTTGTGGGCACGCTTCAGAAAGACAAACAAAAAATGATAGCGATGGTTGATGAGGTTTTAAAAAACAGGGATGAACGGATGTTGCGTCCGGATTACATGCGCGGGCTGTAAGAATTTTTTACGGAGAAACATATCCTCAATTGTCGAAGACAGGCAATATTTTAACCGCATGCGAACAAAAAGAAGATGAGCGCTACTCTGATAGATGTCGCAATAACTTAAAAACAGGTTTAACAGACGGAAAACAAAAAAGAAGAACGATGATGAAACGATTGATCGCAGCCGTGGTTTTCGTATTATTAACTGCCACTCCCGTTTTTGCTGTTTCCGATGATGGTTTTGAACTTGCAAAGAACTGGCGGGAATACAAGAACTTCTATAAAGGATTTGATCCCGCTTCCACCCTTATCAAGGTTGATAGGGTCGGCGAGTACAGGGGATTTGTCAAGGGCGTGATTGATGCGCTCGATGGGATAGCATTCGCTATTCCAAAAAACGTCACCAGGAAAGACGTTTATGCAATAGTGGGTAAATATCTCGATGACCATCCCAAAGAATTGAAAGAATCCGCGGTGTATCTTGTCATCATGGCATTGAGCACAGCCTTTCCCAAAAAATAGCGCTACCCATGCGCTCTGATTAATAAGATTGTGCCTGCTTCACGGTTGGCGTCAAAACATCAATTTAGGGAAGACTCAAGTATGTCCTGGATATATTTAATTGTTGCCGGATTATTCGAAATCGGATGGCCTGTGGGATTAAAGATCGCAGAAAATCCGGGTACGAGGTGGAGTGGATTCGGCATAGCCGTGTTGTTTATGACGGCGAGCGGGTTCCTTCTGTGGCTGGCGCAGCGCCAAATTCCGATCGGTACCGCCTATGCCGTCTGGACCGGTATCGGCGCCGCCGGAACTTTTTTTGTGGGTGTCCTGCATTATGGCGACCCGGCTTCCATGGCCAGATATGTGGGTGTGGGTCTCATCATCATGGGTGTCATCGTCTTAAAATTATCGCACTAAAACGGACATTAACAATTCATTCAAGCGGAGCATTCCGGGAACCGCCTCAATTTTATTTTGCCGAGTGTGACAATTTATCAATACCGCGATCGGGCCTATCGTAATGTATGCCTGATCGCAAAAGCATCGCCGCTTCTTTGCGCACGAATCTTCTTGACATCAAAGCACAAATTGCTATCTTATTAATATCTGCACGTTATTTTATGAGAGTTTCCTGACGGCATACCCGTGTCGGGAAAAAATACTAATAATGAAGAGAGGAGGCTTTTATGAAAAGAATTTTTGCGGTTGTTTTTAGTTTGATGATGTTGCTGGTCCTTTCAGGGGTTTCCCTTGCAGAGCCGGTGAAGAAACAACATTTAAAAAAATCAGAATTAACCGAAGGATTGTATGTTAGCGTTCAGGGTGGTGCTGCCTTTTTGACGGACAGCGATGTAACAAGGAACCGTACCGCCGGGATAGAAACGGATCTGGGCGGCGCAATTGGCGTGGCAGCCGGTTACCGGATCGGCGCTTTGGATAAAAGAGTCAGAGTAGAAGGCGAGGTCGGGTATCAAAAAAATTGTGTTGATGATGATTCGGGACTGCGTAAATTAACGGGCGATATCAAAGCATATTCGTTTTTGGTAAACGGCTATTTTGATTTTGTCAAAGGAAAGAAAATTGTTCCGTTTATTACTGCTGGAATCGGTGTGGCGAAAGTAGATGCCGACATCAACAGGTTTACGCATGTCGATGACACAGGCCTGGCGTATCAGATTGGAGCCGGTATCGCTTATCACCTTTCTGATAATTGGCATATTGACCTGAAATATCGGTACTTTGATACATTCAGTGACCTGGGTGGTGGAAATACCAACCCTGAATTTACAACCAACAACGTATTCCTGGGATTAAGATATAGATTTTAATTGATTCAGAATAATATTTTTTCTTCACAAGAAAAGCTGCCGGCTGAAAAAAGTGTGATCGGTTGACGGCAAAACAGAAAGTTTAATACCCGTTACCCTGCGGAAGAGGGAGGCTCTAATCCGGCCTCCCTCTTCATTTTGATCAGGTTGTTCCGTTTTTCAGTCGTTATGATCTTGATTTTTTAAACAGGGCTTGTATTAAAACAGTGAATGACCGTTACTCTATTTCATGTGGCCTTCGTCAGATAATCCGGGTGTATGCTTCAAGCGCTTTTTTGCTGATGGCTCCTTCGCGCAGAATCACCGGCGGATCGCAGGTGACGTCAATAATGGTGGAGGCCTTTTCACCTCCGGTTTGCCCTCCGTCCAGCACGGCGTCAATTTTATCGCCGATTTGTTGAACAACTTCGGAAGCCAGCGAGCATTCGGGAGCGCCGGATTGATTGGCGCTTGTTGCGGTCAGCGGCTTTTTCAGTTTGTGAACGATTTCCCGGGCAAGCGGATGACTGGAAACGCGTAAACCGATTTTGCCGCTTCCGGCAGTGAGTAACGGTGATGTCGTATCCGACGTGGCAAATACGATGGTCAGCGCTCCCGGCCAGAAAGCAGCCATCAGCTTTCGCGCTGTTTCCGGAATATCTTTGACCAGAGGATAAATATCATCGGGCCGGCCGATAATCAGAGCGACGGGATTTTTAAAATCTCTGCCTTTGACGGAAAAGATTTTTTCGATGGCTTTGGGGTTGGTGGCGTCCGCGCCCAGGCCGTAAAAGGTTTCCGTTGGATAGGCGATGACCCCTCCTCCGGCGAGGATGTCCGCCGCTCGGGCAATAATCTTTTCTTCGGATTCCCTATCGCTGATTTTCAGAATTTCCGGCATTAAGATTTTCCCAGATTCTTCTGCTTTTTCTCCACATCTTTCGCCATTTTCTTGATGTAGGCGGAAAGTTTTGCGGCCAGTGTTTTGTCTTCCAGAGCGAGAAACCGTACAGCGAACAAGGCGGCATTCTTGGCGCCGGCTTTGCCTATGGCCATTGTGGCGACCGGAATTCCACCGGGCATTTGCACCGTAGCCAGAAGCGCGTCTATACCATGCAGAGACGTTGCGTCAATGGGGACGCCGATAACCGGCAGGGTCGTCTGCGCGGCAATAACACCCGCCAGATGAGCGGCCGCTCCGGCGCCGACAATGATTATTTTAACGCCTCGTCCGGCTGCGGAAGTGGCGAATTTCGTTGTGCGCAACGGTGTGCGATGTGCCGACGTCAGAATCAGTTCGTAGCCGATGCCGAATTCCTCCAGAATTTTGGCGGCTTCGGTCATGACGGGTAAATCCGAATCACTGCCCATCACGACACTGACCTGTACATCTTGCTTGGCGTTCTTAGCATTCATGCCGGCTCCTTTATATGTGGATATTATTGCTCAATAATTTGTCCTTTATCTAACGCATTGGAGGCGTATTTGCAATCTGAAAGTTAAATCCGGGTATCAGCGTGTTTTCACTATCCTGCGGCGCTTTGCGCCTGGGATAGCTCCATTGACGCTTCAAATATCGCTATCCACACCCGCTACGCTTCGGGGATAGTTCGACTAACTCTTCAAACGTCGCTACGCTCGTTTTCAGAGAGTCTCACTACATCTGCTTGAATAAATGTAAGTATTGACGGCTGACGGTGAGGGTATCCGGTCTGTTTTTAAGCTTTAGAACACCACGACCGGTGAAGGAGCGGGCGACATTTTCAATCCGGGACACATT
>JAGVUJ010000210.1 GCA_019136325.1 Deltaproteobacteria bacterium | reverse complement strand
CTGTGGTTACGCGCCATTTAACAGCGCCCAACAGGCAATAAAACTTCGTTCCCTTCGGTCACTACGCCCTTCGGGCAAATTGCCTTCGGCAACTTGTTTTATCGCCGGCCCGTTGGGTGCAAGCCTAAAAGACAACGACAGTGAAATTAACGACACGAAATAAAAGAAAAAATTGCCACCGCACAAATGGCACATTTGGTTTTGCCCGACACAAAAACCGACCCATCGCAAAACCAAAAGAGCCATTTTTTGCCAACGCACCGGACAACAGAAACAAACTTGACATTGACAAATTGTTGAAAAATATGTTCAATATATTGCACCATTTTAAGCTGAGATTTTTACCTTTGACACATTAATAAATTTAACAGCGGGGGCAACGCTATAAATTCTGCACACTGACAAATGAGACCAAATAAACCGGGACAAGTAGCAAAGTTTCACACACCGCTACCAGACGAAAATCCAAACCAACTTTACGTTGTTTTAGAAATCAAAGAAGACGTTGAAAGACCAAGAGCAGACATTAAAGCTCTTAACACTGGACTTTCTTTTCCTCCTATCAACACAGTTTTACTTGACGACCTTGAAGTTGTAGAAGTTGACACTTCAGACCTTGTGGGACACGAAGTAACGATAAACAAAGCCGACTATTCACAAGCGACAGGTAAAGTTGTGAAAGTGAGCGAACAGAAAATTATGCTCGACTTGACAAAAGGAGTTACAGGAGTTGAAACAAATGTTTGGCTGACAATTCAAGACGAAAACGGCACAGAACACACAGGAACTTTATTTGTGAATTAACATACAATTCTATGAACGCAGAATTAACGGCAACAGAAAATCAAATAAAAGATTATCGGCTAAAACTTGGCGACAAAATTAGAATTGTTCGAGAACAAAGAGGTTACAGCCAAGAACAATTAGCAGAACATTGATAAGAACTTGCTTTTCGTTGTCGGCAGTATAAGGAACGTTCACTTGTGTGTCAAGAATATTTTGCCACAAGATGTGGGGTGCGTTGCCAATGATCGTGGTGAATGCATATTGCGACTTCCGTCTTTTAGGAACGTTCACTTGTGTGTCAAGAATATTTTGCCACAAGATGTGGGGTGCGTTGCCAATGATCGTGGTGAATGCATATTGCGACTTCCGTCTTTTTGAAAAACCTGTTCACCTTTTAGCCGTGTCACCTGACAAAAAGACAATTTTCCCCGGAATTCAGACAGACCTCCCCGTCACGTCATGTTTTTGAATGCGTCTTGACGTCAGGATTTAATGTAATCGTCGCATGAATATTCAGGATCGGCATAACAATCGGCTTGTGGATGAGGCGGATGCGCGTAGGAATCGGATGTTTGTGATTCGGACAATGTGATGGCCGTGCGCATTTTCGGCGGAGGCCTTGTTCGTAGCAGCCAGAGTCCCAGATGTTGAAGAATGTCACGGATGACCTGCCGGTCTTCAATGAAGCTGATGATGCGCATGACGCCCTGACATTTCGGGCAGACCAGCGGATCAACCGCGTATATTTTCTGAATCAACCTTGCCCAGCTTTTTCTGAAAGCCTTCGCATTCCCTTCCGTCTCGAGAATACAGGGGAGGGCATCGTCTTCTCCGGCTTCTTTTCTTTTTCCACGAGAGACGTTGCTGTAATAGCCATAGTAACGTACCATCTGCTCGCCCCGGTTGGGGATATGCGAACACATGGCTGCCAGCCATTCCAAGGCAGGGAAGGTCTTGCTGGCCGTGCCATCCCCGGATCGGTGTCCGGGGCAGGCTTTGGCTGTATAGATGACCTTGCCTTCCTGTTCCAGATAATGCATACGCTCCTGAGAGAAGGACGCCCGGATAATGTAGCGTGCCAAATTTTCCATCGCCGTTTCATCTTGCGGTAAGATTCGGTTGCCGCAGAAGACATTGAAGCCGGAATGCCGCCATGTCGAGAGCATGGCAATCAATTCTTTCGTGATTTTTCCCCTGTTCAGGAGCAACCTGAATACCTTGTGTCGGAAAATGGCTTCCAGCTTTTTGAGTTCCAGCGGCGGGGCGACGCGGAACATGCCTTTTTTTCCGTAAAAGCAGCCATCTGTCATCAGGATGTGGCAGTGGGGATTGAAGCCAAGAAACTCGCCAAAGGTCTGGATTGCGATGACCGCGCCCGGCAGGGGTTCCTTTTCAGGGACGGCCTGCTGGATAAAAACTTTCAGGGATTCCCAGGCGCAGCGGCTGAGACCGGCAAGAAGCTTTCGATCATATAGAAAATACCGGCGGAGCATTTTGGGGATGCTGAAAATAAAATGCCGGTGCGGCACCTTTTTGAGGACATCCATGCAGAGCCACTCGCCGAATTCCACCACGCGCTTCTGATGACAGGACGGGCAGAAGTGGCGGCGCTTACAAGAGAAGGCCAGCAGGTATTCGTGGCCGCAGTCCTTGCATTTGACACGGGCAAAACCGTTGTGCAAATCGCCGCAGTCAAGGTAACGGTAAATCACCTGCTCGACATAAGGCCGCCAGAAGCCGTACTGCTTGGTGAAGTGCTCATCATACGAATGAACGAAAGTCTCAAAATAATCCTCGACGCAATGATAATAATCCGAATCCTGCGGACGGCGGGGATGGTATGAGGCTGCCGGCAATGCCATATCTACCTCTCTGGACATGATAAATGAGCTACGAAGGGATGATTTGTAGTAGGACGAACGTCCTATTGTCAAGAAAAAAGTAATGATGTCTATTTCATGAGCAAATTAAAATATCAGTTTGACAGTTACTCTCGATTTAGATAAAGACTGCTAGTCATAATTTGTGTTTGTTGAGGGCATAAGCAAAAACAAGTATGGCTGGCAGTAAATGAACAGCGGCTTGAAAGGGATCAAGGTCTTCAAAAATGTGGGCATGAAGACGGATCGGGAAAGCAAGCTGTGAATCTTATACGTAAAGGGATTCTTTTCATTTTGTGCCTTCAATTTTCAATAGGAGGAATTCAATATGGCACACAGCAATTGGCTGTATCAGACACGGGACATCATGTTCCAGATCAAAGAATGGCTCGGCGTGGATAAGCTCCTGGCCCTTGACGCTTATAAGGATTACTACGGGATGGACGACATCAACAGCTTCCTCGATGTCAACTTTAAGGTCTGCCGCGACGTGATGTGTCCGGCCAACAAAGACGCCGATGAACCCGGCGCGAAATTTGTGGGCGGAAATGAACATGCGGTCGTGACCCCGGATTCGTTCAAGAATGTTTATAAAACCGTGATGGATGCGGAACTGGGACCCCAGTTCGGTTACCGCGGCGAAGGCAAAATACCGCTTTGCTGGTATGCGCCGATTCTGGAGATGCAGTCGGCCGCTTCTCCGTCTATCGTCATGTTCTGGTGTCTGACGCAGGGCGCGATCACCGTGCTTCATGAATTTGCCACGCAAAAACAGCAGGATCTGTTCATCCCCAAACTGCGGACCGGCGAATGGGGCGGCACCATGGGGCTTACCGAACCGGGCGCAGGCTCCGAAGTCGGCGCGGTGCAGAGCAAGGCGTTTCCCACCGACACGCCCGGCAAGTATAAGCTCACCGGAACGAAATGCTTCATCTCTTCCGGCGACCATGACTTGTGCGAAAACATCATCCATCTGATGCTGGCCAAGACGCCGGGCGCCAAGGAAGGCACGGCGGGCATATCGCTTTTCATTGTGCCCAAGTTCTGGGTCAATGATGACGGCTCGCTGGGCGCCTGGAATGACGTCACCACCATGGGCATCGAGCACAAGCTGGGCATTCACGGCTCGACCACCGCCACACTCTCCATGGGGGAAAACGACAACTGCTACGGCTGGATGGTCGGCGAAGCGGAAGTTAAGGACGGACGCGGCATCGGCATGAAACAGATGTTTGCGTATATGAACGAGGAACGCCTGAATACCGGCCTGTTCTCCCTCGGATGCATCGGCGCCGCCTACTACGCCGCTCTGGATTATACCAAATTGCGCGTACAGAGCAAACATTCCACCAACCCCAAGGGGCCCAGCGTCCGGATCATCGAACACGAAGATGTCCGCCGCATGCTTTTATCCCAGAAGTCCATTCTGGAGGCCTGCCGGGCACTCATTTACAAGTCCTATCTCTACCGCGACCTGGCGGTCGACGCCGCCACGCCCGAAGAGCGGGAATATTACGATGACATGTTTGCGATCAACAACCCCATGTGCAAGGCCTAT
>JAGVUJ010000026.1 GCA_019136325.1 Deltaproteobacteria bacterium | reverse complement strand
ATGTCCCAAACCGGTCATTGCCGCCGTTCACGGCAAATGCATCGGGGGCGGCCTGGATATGATCTCCGCCTGCGACATCCGCCTGGCCACGGAAGATGCGGTCTTCTGCCTGAAGGAAGCCGCCATCGGCCTGGTTGCGGACATGGGCGTATTGCAGAGACTGCCGAAAATCGTCGGCCAGGGCTTTGCCCGCGAAATGGCCTACACCGCGGCCAACTACACGGCGCGGGAAGTCGAGAAAAAAGGGTTATTGAACGGCATTTATAAAGATCAGGAAAGTCTCATGGCCGCAGCCGAGAAACTGGCCGCGCAGATTGCCGCCAACGCGCCGCTGGGCATCAAATACACCAAAGAAGTCCTCAACTTCAGCCGTTATGTGAATGTTTACGAGGGCATGGCGCTGGCCGTCCAGAAAAATGCCATCCTGCTCATGTCGGAAGACTTGAGAGAAGCCATGATGTCTTTCCTGGAAAGACGCCCGCCGAATTTCAAAGGAAAATGACGCTGATTCCTGTTTTGCAGGGAACGGTCGCGACCGTTCCCTGCCTTTTCAGCGTCCGGAGCGTCTTGATGTCCATATTCCGGAGTTCCATTTCCGTGCGGTTGACAACTTTTCTGAAAATCCATTATAAAAGTTGTCAACCAGTTGTCAACGAATGTTGTGCGTGGCGTATCATGAACAATATGTTTTCATTGGTGTTTTTTATAATTACCTTGATGTCTTTGTGCGCATTCTGCCAGACGCGGAAGATTTCATCGGCAAAGGCCTGTCCTACGGTTTCCACGCCTTCGAAGTCAAGTTCAATCATTTTGAATTTTTCCAGCCCCGCTACTATTCTGCGGGCTTGCGACCGGGAAACATATTCAACCCCCCGGTGATACAGCTTCACCCTGACGCCGGTTTTACTGAACTGGAATGACTCATCGGTATATTGATGGAAAAGATCGGAGAGCGTGTTTTCCGATGTAAGGCTCAGGGCAAAATCAACTCTTGTCCCCCGAGCGCTCTTAATGTCTCTGATATAAACATCCCGGCCGACATTGTCGAAAACGATCTTTTTTTCAAAGCTCGCAATCGTCAACTGGTCGGCTATTTTTGATGTAAAGAATATTCCTTCGCCGCTGTGCGCCTGCGGCGCAGTGGTTTCTTTCCCCTTGAGCAGATCATGAATGGCATCCATCGTCGAAGCCAGTTTATTTTGATTCATAATGTTGTTAAAAATACCAACCCCCCGGTCCGTCACCGTAAAGCGGATATGCGTGGAGGTTTTCAGCACCACCAGGTCAATCTTGTCCGACGCGGAATGTTCGATGGCATTGTTCAGCATTTCGGTAAATGCGTAGTTGACAATGGATGACACATTGCCGGAGATTCCTTGAAAAACGGAACTTTCACTTTTGACGGCGTCCAGCACCTTGTCCTCGGACAACCCCTTGTTGAGCAACACTTTTCGAACCCTCGGGGGCAACGGGATTCCCTTTTCAGGGGTGAGAACATAATGCGCCTGGTTTGCCTTGCCGATCAGAAGTATCACGCCCTCATCCGCCAGCTCTTTGAGAAATCTTTGCGCATAGGCTCTGGAAAGCCCCGTTTTGTTCACGAGGTCCGCCGTTGCAACACGCCCCTTTTTCTCCAGCAATTGAAATATCAGTTTTTTCATGTCCATAGCGTTCGCCCTGAAGGATGGTTTACGACTTTATTGTAAACAAATTTAAAAAGTTGTCAACAAGTTGTATGTCCTTAAAGAGTCCTGCCGCAATATATTGGGCGGTCGCTCGCGGACGCAACCGCTCCCTATTGGAATTCCGGATCATCTGTTGATGATGTTGACAAATTGTCGAGGCGTGATTTTGGGCCGAATTGCCTCAAATCTATTTTTTTAAACTTGATTCGCTTGGTGTTGTAGTGCATTGTAGCGCAGGAGTTGCAGGATGGGAGCGGTATTGGACACCAATGTTCTGATTGCCGCCTTTTGAAAATCGTTGTATGAAATCAAACGCCTATGAAACGTAATCAATGGACGCCATACTGCCACCTTCCGCGCCGCAAACAGCGCGACAGCTTTATCCGGCTTCGTCAAAAAATACGAAACCGCATTGCGGTTGACGGCGGGCAATTTTTAAGCCGCCACATCCTTGACGAACCGGGCCGCCCAGCCATCTTCAATCAATGGGCCGATGTATATTTTTTGGGCGGCAACGGCTTGACCATCTGGAACACATCCATCGTTACGGCTACTCACGAATTTTGGGAAACCGTCGAGGAGATGGCGCACAGCCGTGCCTGGGAAATGCTTACCCCGGAAGAGCAGCAGGCGGAAGCGGAAATGAAATTTGAACCCATCTGGTATCATGGCAAACGCATGTACCGAATGCTGGAAAGGCCGGTGCTCACCTATGATAAGTTTGGTGGTCTGACCTTTCGCGACTATCAGGAAAAAATCAACGAGGAAATCATTCAAAATGAGCCGCCGGCCATCTTTGAATCGTTTACCCTGGACCGCTCTTATCGCTATGGCATCGGTTTGAGCATGGTCGTCCACGCCGTAGAAATCAACCGCTCATCCATTGAAGACGCCATCCGCCGTTTCCGTGCCATCGGCGAAAAAGACTGGCGGGCGGAGCACCCCGTGCCAAGAAACGAATTGCCGCGGGAAAGCATGAAGACGGCGTTTCGGAAGATGGAACACAATGCCGGTCATATAGATTTGATCGATTGACTTTCCAAGAGGGAACGCTTACACAAACGGGAAAACGGAAGCAGGATTTGAAGGCAATAAAGAAATATCTGTGCGGTCAATAGATTGCTGATGCTGTCCATCGACACGAAAAGGCAAAAGACAGATGGCTGCTGGAGTAATATAAATGAAATTGACGGAACGTAATCCCAGGCAATCGCTTAATAAGGCTTTTCTAAAAATTAAACCCGTCAGAAGCGAAATTGAATCATTCAAGACAAATCTTGTGTTATTGCTCGACAAAATCAGCGTCATCGAAAGCCAACCCAAGGACGAAAGCGAAGAACACTTAAAAAACGATCTGCGAGATTTCCTGCGCGACACTTACTACCGTGACAGTAACGCCATCAACACCAAGGATAAAAAAGATTTAGTTATTCATTTAGGTAAAACCACTGATAGTGAAGTCGGTGTTATTATTGAGGCCAAGCGTCCGTCCAACAAATCCGAAATGCTGACCAAAGATAATATCAACGTCAAAGCTTTTCATGAATTGATTTTATACTACCTGCGTGAAAGAATTACCCAGAAAAATCTGCAAATAAAATATCTGATTGCCACCAATATTTATCAATGGTTTATCTTTGACGCCCAGATATTTGACAAGCTCTTCGCTCAAAATAAAATCTTCGTTGAACAATTTCAGAATATTGAGGGCAAGCGTTTATCCGATAACCGAACCGTTGCGTTTTATGAGGAGATTGCCAAGCCATTTGTCAATAACATTGAAGCGGAAATAACTTTTACCTGGTTCGATATCAGTGACTTTGAAAAGCCCCTGCGTAACGCGGACAGGCGAGACGACAACAGCCTGATTGCGCTTTACAAACTTCTCTCACCCCAACACCTGTTAAAATTGTCTTTTGCGAATGACAGCAACAGTCTGGATAAAAGCTTTTATACCGAGTTGCTGCATATTATCGGCCTTGAAGAAACAAAAGAAGGGGGCAAAAGACTGATCGGTCGGAAAGCAGCGGGCAGTCGTGAACAAGGCTCTCTCATGGAAAATGCCATTACCCAACTGGATAGTTTGGATAGAATTTCGCGAATGGAAAAACCGCAACGCTATGGCGAAACAGATAGCGAGCGGCTGTTTAATCTGGCACTGGAACTTTCCATTACCTGGATCAACCGTCTCCTTTTTTTAAAACTCCTGGAGGCGCAACTCATCAAGTACCACAAGGGGGACAAATCATTCGCGTTCCTTAATATCGAAAAAGTAACCAATTTTGATGAACTCAACAGCCTTTTCTTTCAGGTGTTGGCGCGTAAGCCGGAAGAACGAAGCGAACAGGTTAAAAAAATGTTCGCCAACGTTCCCTATCTGAACAGTTCACTTTTTGAACCAACGGATAGCGAACACAATGGTTTATTCATCAGCATGCTGAAAGATGCACCGCTGCCTGTTCTCAATTCCACCGTTTTAAAAGATCAGGCAGGCAGGAAGCAGACGGCCCAGCGCGACACACTGGAATATTTGTTTGAATTT
>JAGVUJ010000230.1 GCA_019136325.1 Deltaproteobacteria bacterium | reverse complement strand
AGGAGCTGTTCTTCCGGTTCAACGGGAACGATGTAAGGGCGATATTTACTCCGAGATACATTCCCACGGACAATATCGAGGTGCTGGACAAGCTGAAGTCCCTGGATTACCCGCTTGACGCCAGGGTGCAGAGTTCGATTGATGATGAGTTCATGATGGTGAACATTCCGGACGGAGGCCAGAGTTTTACCATCAACGGGGAAAGGATGACACCCGGGATATCCGTCTCCAATTCTGAAGTGGGACTGGCATCATTGTCCATAGCGGCGTTTGTTTTGAGATTGGTCTGCACCAACGGGATGATTTCCAGGACGCAGGTGAGCGCTTCCTACCGTCATATATCGGGCAAGATCCTGAGCGAACTCCCGGGAGTCTTGACGGACATTTCCGGCGAGCTGGCCAAAAAGAAGGATCAGTTCAAATTGTCCGTCGAGAGCAAAGTCGAGCATCCGGAGATGACCATTAACAGCTTTAACAACCAGTTTCAGTTGAACAAGGCAGAGAAAGAGGCTGTGGAATGGGCGCTGCCGCTGGAGTATGGGCGGACGATGTTTCATGTGATCAATGTCTATACCAAAGCGGCGCAGTATCCGGAGCTGCCGGCGGACAGCGGGTATAAGCTGCAGAAGGTGGGCGGAACGATTTTGGGGATGGTGAAGTAATCAGCTGATATTAACTAAGGTAATAAGCAGTGAAATATTTTACTTTGCTGCTTATTACTTGTTTTTAAAAGATAAATTGAGGTTTGACAATTGCTTTTATATTCTATATTTTACCGTTGTTTTTATTGTCGTATCTTACAAACAATGTCATATTGGTATCTCAAAAATTTCAAGGAAAGAGAAAGCGCAGTCAATAATTTGTCTGCACGGACTGACCGATGATAACCAACTATCATGCAAAATACTTTGCCCATGCGCTTTTGCGAAAATCCACAGCAGATGGCATTGAAAAAATATCCCGCTCGCTCTTTGACGCAGCGGTTGATCTGAATCCACATCAAATTGATGCAGCCTTGTTTGCATTAAAATCACCTCTTTCCAAAGGCGTTATTCTGGCCGACGAAGTCGGTCTCGGTAAAACCATCGAAGCATCCATCATTCTTTGTCAATACTGGGCAGAACGAAAGCGCCGCCTGCTCATTGTCTGTCCTGCGTCATTGCGCAAGCAGTGGAACCTTGAGTTACTGGATAAATTCAACATTCCTTCTGTAATTGTTGACCAACGTTATTTCAACGCGCAACTTGCCAATGGCCGAATCAATCCATTTGAGCAGAATAACGTCATAATCTGTTCGTATCAGTTCTTGCATAATCAGAAAGACCTGGCCAAACTTATCAAATGGGATTTAGCTATCATTGACGAAGCCCATAAGCTGCGCAATGCGTATCGGCCATCCAATGTTCTCGGCCAATCCATCAAGTGGGCGCTGGAAGACACAAGAAAACTGCTTTTAACGGCGACCCCCTTGCAAAATTCGCTGATGGAATTATTCGGTCTTTGTTCCATTATTGATGATTATATATTCGGTGACAGTCGCAGTTATCGACAAAACTATGTGAACGATGAAGACATTGAGGGGCTGAAAAGCAGATTACGGGGATTTTGTAAAAGAACACTGCGCAGGCAGGTTCTGGCCTATATACCATTCACCAATCGCAAGGCCATCACGATAAGATTTGCTCAGGCGGATAAAGAGCATGTATTATACCGCGACGTGACTGATTTTCTCCAGGAACCCGAGAGTTACGCTCTACCGACAAGCCAACGATCATTAATAACGCTTGTTATACGTAAAATTCTGTCGTCTTCCTCATATGCTCTGATTACAACACTGGAAACGATTAAAAACCGGCTGGAGCAGTTACGGGATAAACAACCGGTTCAGGAGAACATCATTGATGCATTGCTTGATGATGAAGCGCTTGATGATGAAGAACTGGAAGAAATAGAAGTAACTGCCGAAAAAGAAAAAGAGCAGGATAAGAGCGAAAAGATCGATCCGGCAAAATTAAAAAAAGAAATATCACGGATTGATAATTTCATTGAACAGGCAAAGGCCATTAAAGTTGATTCCAAAACGAGCCGCCTGAAAGAAGCCATTGAGCGAGGATTCTCCGAGGCAGCAAAAATGAATGCCCGGCGCAAGGTAATTGTTTTTACCGAATCGCGGCGGACGCAAAGCTATTTAAAGGCTTATCTTGACGCCAATGGTTATGCCGGAAGCACAGTCATTTTTAATGGGACGAATACCGATCCGGAATCAAAGAAGATTTATGAGCAATGGTTTGCCGCCAATCAAAAGACGGGACGCATCAGCGGCGTCCAGACGGCAGACCGCCGAAACGCGATCCTTGAACATTTCCGGGATCATGCTGAGATATTAATTGCCACGGAATCGGCGGCGGAAGGCATCAACCTGCAATTTTGTTCGCTGGTCATTAATTATGACCTTCCCTGGAACCCTCAACGCATTGAACAGCGCATTGGCCGCTGCCATCGCTACGGCCAGGAGCATGACGTTGTGGTTATTAATTTCTTGAATGAACGAAACGATGTTGACCGCCGTGTTTATGAACTGCTGGAGTACAAATTCAAACTGTTTGATGGTGTTTTCGGCGCATCTGATGAAGTTTTAGGAAGCCTGGAATCCGGCGTTGATTTTGAAAAGGAAGTATTAAAGATTTATCAGGAATGCCGAAAGCCGGCGGAAATCAAGGCCGCCTTTGCCACCTTGCAGAAAAAAATGGATGAGGAAATCCAAAATCGCCTGAAAGAAACGCGCGAAATTCTGATTGAGCATTTTGACCGTGACGTCCATGAACGCCTGAAAGTCAATTTGGATGTGACGAGAGACCATCTCAATAATATGGAAAAGCGCTTCTGGTCGGTAACGCGCCACATACTTAATGGCCGGGCGAACTTCAATGATCGATTACTGCAATTTAATCTAAAAAAAGAAACCGCCTCGTGCCCCACAGGTTGTTACCAGCTTATCTCCAAGCAGAAAGACAAGAAAAACATTGAAGGTTATTACCTCTATCGCATGTCTCATACATTGGGCGAACATGTTTTAGATAGTGCACGAGATTTAAAAACACCGGTGGCCGAATTAATATTTGATATTTCTAAAAGCCCTTTGCGTATATCCGTGATTGAACAGCTCAAGGGGAAAAGCGGGTGGCTGATATTGACAAAACTCACGATTAAAAGTTTTGAAAATGATGAATATTTGCTTTTCAATGCATTTGATGATGAAGGCATGGTAATCCATCCCGAAGTATGCGAAAAGTTATTTGATTGTATGGCGAGAATAAACGAGATCGCCTTGCCGGAAACAGAAAAAGATAAATTAATGACTGATGCCCGCATCCATTCAGATGCCACGTTAAACGATGTCATGGAACGGAATAATACCTTTTATAAAGAAGAATGCGAAAGGCTATTTCGCTGGGCGGATGATTTGGTGCTTTCCGCGGAAAAAGAACTCAAGGACACCAAGAACCAACTCCGGGAGCTAAACCGCCAGCTTCGCCTGGCCATCAACCAGCAGGAGCGCCTGGATGTGGAATTGAAGGTTAAAAGCTTAGGTAAGAAACAGCGCGAACAGCGCCAGAAAATATTTGATGTGGAAGACGAAATTGCATCAAAACGGGACGTTCTGATTGACCAGCTCAAGCAGCGTCTCCAACAAAAGACACAGACAGAACATTTATTTACGATACGCTGGAATGTCGTTTAGCGAAAAAGGAGTGAAGGAACCATGCTGACACAGTATGAGAAGTTGAAAGATATCCTGCGGGAGATGTTTCAGATGGACCAGGCCGATTTGGATTTCGGCATCTACCGCATTATGAACGCCAAACGCGATGAGATTGAAAATTTTCTGGATGATGAGCTTCTTCCCCAGGTGAAATCAGAATTTGCCAAGTATCGCGGAACGGAAATTGAGGAAAAGAAAAAAGAACTTTCTCAGTTAGAAGCAACGCTGCGCGATAGCGGCATGAATCCCGATGATTCGCCCAAAGTAAAGGGCATCCGTGAAGAACTGGCCAAATACGGCGACGATGATGCGCTGACCAATGAAGTTTTTTCGCACCTGACATCATTTTTCCGGCGTTATTATGATGGCGGCGATTTCCTCTCACTGCGCCGGTATAAAAAAGACACCTATGCCATTCCCTATGAAGGCGAGGAAGTCAAGCTCCATTGGGCCAATGCCGATCAATATTATATTAAAACA
>JAGVUJ010000186.1 GCA_019136325.1 Deltaproteobacteria bacterium | reverse complement strand
CAATTTCTTTATGCAACGTCATGGCTGATCGCGGCGTTAAAAATATTATCTTCAGTTCTTCGGCGTCGGTTTACGGAGACGCTTCGGTTATTCCGATCAAAGAAGACTGTCCCACGGCGCCCACGAATCCCTATGCCCGCACCAAGCTGATGATCGAGCATCTTCTGGAGGATATTCAGAAAGCCGATCCTGTCTGGCGGGTTATGCTTTTGCGTTACTTTAATCCGGTCGGCGCTCATCCAAGCGGCCTGATCGGCGAAGATCCGCGTGGCATACCGAATAATCTGATGCCGTTTATCAGTCAGGTTGCCGTGGGCCGCCGTAAACGAATTAATGTCTTCGGCAACGACTATCCGACCAAAGACGGTACGGGTGTCCGTGATTACATTCACGTTATGGATCTGGCGGAAGGTCACGTCGCCGCTCTTAAAAAGATGGAGAAGAAAAGCGCGGGCAAACCGGGACAAAAACCACTGATTGTCAATCTGGGCACCGGCAGGGGGTATTCGGTGATCGAGATGATTAAAGCGTTCGAGAAAGCCTCGGGACGGAAGATACCCTATCGTTTTACCAAACGGCGTTCCGGCGATATCGCCGAGTACTTTGCGGATACGAAACTGGCGTTGAAAGCGCTGGGATGGAAGGCCAAAAGAAATCTTGCGGATATGTGCGCGGATGTGTGGCGCTGGCAGTCGCAGAATCCTGAAGGGTATGAATAGTTGTGTTATGGTTCATAGTTCATAGTTTATGGTTAAAGAAAAACAGTTCCAGGTTTTTCCACACGGCACTATGTGCCTTAAAAAGCCTGTGAAATGTGAAGGGTGAAAAGTGAATAATAAAAGACTTCTCACATGCGTTCGAAGTGACACATTTATTAATGTCATTTCGAGGAGCGATAGCGACGAGAAATCTTATTTTTTATCCCCATTCGCTTCGCAAGTAAAATGGTTGATGGTTCAAAGAAAAACAGTTTTTGGTGAAAACTGGTTCACGTAATTAAGCAACTCGAAATTTTTTGAGGTAGCAGTATGACAGTTAGTACAACGTTGATGTTGATGTTTGTGTTTTCCCTGTGCCTGTCGCTTGTTCTGACTCCCGGCGTAAGGGCTCTGGGAATCAAGCTCGGGGCAATGGATATTCCTGAGGAACGCAAAGTCCACACTGCGCCGATACCACGGATCGGCGGCCTGGCTGTTTTTCTATCGGTGATGATCACGGGCATTGTGTTTAATCTCTTCAATCCGGTCATGAGAGATTTATACGTCCTGAATTTTAACGCTTGCATGGGACATCTGGGCGCTATTATTGTTTTGAGTTGCGGCCTCTGGGATGATTTCCGCCGTCTCAACCCCTGGATAAAATTATTTTTTCAAATCGTGGCGGCAACGATTGCTTTTATCGGCGGCGCAACGATAAACGGTATCTTTTTTAACGGCACGGGAATCGAATTCGGATTAATGTCCAGTTACCTGATAACGGTTTTCTGGTTTCTGTTGTTTATCAATGCCGTGAATCTGGTCGACGGACTTGACGGCCTGGCCGGCGGCTTGATCTTTTTCACATGCACAGTCATGACGATTTCTTCCTATATTCACGGCGAGTATCTTTCCGCTTTTTACTTTGCCATTATAGGCGGTGCGGTGCTGGGATTCCTGAAATACAATTTTAATCCGGCCACTGTTTTTCTCGGCGACGGCGGAAGCTATGTCCTGGGCTATACTGTGGCTATCCTGGCCATCCGCAGTTCGGCAAAAAGTAACGTCGGCGTGTTGATGCTCATCCCGCTGCTCGCGCTGGGAATTCCCATTTTCGACTCCATTCTTTCGCCGATCAGGCGCTTTTTACAGGGCAAGTCAATATTCCATCCGGACAAGGGACACATACATCACATGTTAATGAAACTGGGCCTTTCTTCTCAGAAAGTTGTTTATCTGATTTATTGCATCACGCTGGTTTTTTGTGTGTTCTCGATTCTGATTATCACCTTGCGCGATAACAATTTAGACGGCCTTATCCTGGGCGCAATTCTTATCGGCATGATTATTCTGGTACGTAAACTCGGCTATTTTGAATATCTGGCTTTTGACAAATTTATGGGCTGGTTTCAGGATATGACGGATGTGGCCGGGTTCAGCCAGAATCGGCGTAGTTTTCTTTCTCTGCAAATATCAACGAATAATTCACAAAACATGGATGAACTCTGGGCACATATTGTTGAAGCGCTGGAAATGCTCAATTTTCATTACGCAAAACTGTATCTGGTTAACGAAGCGGCGCTGGAGTGGGCTGCGAAAGATGATCATGATCCGGAAACACATTCCGCGAATGATTTGAGGGATATGGCCACTGAAGATAAAGAAAGTATTCTTAAATTCGAAATCCCCCTGAGAGAATATGGCGTCGGACACTTTTTCGGGAAACTGGTCATGATTAAAGATTTGAAGCGCGGTTATCTCAAGCCTTATACCATACGACGCGTGGAACATCTCCGCCGCACGCTGATACCGGTGCTGAAGAGATTGAAGCAAAAGCCTGTGTGAATGGTGAATGATTAGAGAAAAATTGTTTTAGGTTTTACGTGTTACGTTTTTTACGTTGTTCAACACGGCACTATGTGCCTTAGAAAGCCCGTGAAATGTGAAGAGTGAAAAGTGAAAAACCACCGTTCAACGTTCAATGTTAGAAAAGACAGTGTTACGTTTAAGGTGAAAAACACAAGACTTCTCACATACGTTCGAAGTGACATTTTATTAATGTCATTTCGAGGAGCGATAGCAACGAGAAATCTTTTTCCTTATCCCCATCCGCTCCGCTGCGGGGATAATTCCGCCAAAGCTTCGGTCTACGCTGCGCTTGCCCTTAGCGGGCGTCATTAAGACTTCTCACATACGTTCGAAGTGACATAAAAAAGAGTTACCTGAAAAGTCTTGATATGGCATTAACCAAAGAATATTTCGTCTATCTTGTGACTAATTGGAACAACAGGGTAATCTATGTTGGCGTCACAAATGATTTAGCCCGTCGTATTTATGAACACAATAATAAGCTTATCGAAGGTTTCTCATCCAAATACAATCTTTGTAAACTAGTTTACTTTGAACAAACAAATGATGTTAATTCTGCCATTACAAGGGAAAAGGAAATTAAAAAATGGCGAAGGGAAAAGAAAAATAAATTAGTAGAAAAGATGAATCCTGACTGGAGTGATTTAAGTGAAACACTTTAAGATTTCTCGCTTCGCTTCGAAATGACATTGATAAGTGTGTCACTTCGAACGCATGTGAGAAGTCTTGATGTCTTCGCTTCGCTCGCTCTTAGCGAGTGTCAAATCCCCATCCGCTGCGCTGCGCGTGTCTTCAGCTTGGCTCAAATCCCCATCCGCTTCGCTGCGGGGATAATTCGCCTTACGCTTCAGACTTCGTTACACTCGTCTTCAGCTTGGCTCATTAAATACTGTTTTACTCTTATCGCTTTAAGTGTTATATATTTATTCATAAAGTTCACAATTGCATAATCAATGAAAATTTCAGGAGAAGTGATTATGAAAAAAATTGCCGTTTTGTCGATTTTTTTATTATCGATTTTATTGCCCTCCGCATTGTGGGCGGAAATCCGTGAAGGCTCCTTTTCCCTCACCCCCTTTGCCGGAGGTTATTTTTTTGAAGGGAACCAGGAGATGACGGAATCGGCTGTTCTCGGTCTGCGCGGCGGTTACCATCTCACCAGGAATCTGGGCATCGAAGGTTTCGCCAGTTTTACGCAAACGGAAATTGACGATTCGGATATCTCCGGTACGGAGCCCTGGCAAAATGTTTACAATTACGGCGTCGAGGCGCTTTATCATTTCATGCCGGAAAGTCGTTTTGTTCCGTTTGTCGCCATGGGATTGGGCGGTGTGTATTATGGCGAAGCCAGAAATTACAAAGAGCATTACGGTCATGCCGATTATGGAACCGTTTTCGAAGCAACCAAGATCGCCGTTGATTACGGCGCGGGTATGAAATTTTTCGTCAGTGACAATATCGCTCTTCGTCTTGATGTCCGTCACATCGTTCCCCTGAACGGCAGATGGAATAATCCTCATTATTTCCACAATGATTTACAGGCAACAGCGGGAATTAATTTTGCCTTCGGCGGAGGAGGCCGCTCTGTTCCCGTGAAAGAAGCTCAAATCGAAGAACCCGTTGCTCCGGCGGCGGCAACGGTTTCCAGCGCCGATGCCGACAGGGACGGCGTGCCCGATGCTCAGGATGACTGTCCGCGTTCTCCGGCGGGTGCGGTTGTCGATAAACGCGG
>JAGVUJ010000085.1 GCA_019136325.1 Deltaproteobacteria bacterium | reverse complement strand
CTCCTTTCATGGGATAATCATTATCCTGCTGCGGCGTCTATATATAATCATAAAGAATAAATAAAATAACTAAATAGAATATATTTGAATGCATGATTCCGCGTTTCTGTTGTCCGGGCAGGTCCATCCGATCGGTTTCTCCTTGGTGAAAAATTATTTCAGTTGATGTCACGTGTACTGGAAAGATTGCCGGTAAATGCCGGAGGTCAAAATTCGTAATGACGTTTCGACTGAAGCATTTGGGCTAAAGAATTTGCATCTGAGGGTGCATTTTTTGAAAAGGGGGCCCGCTTCCGAAAACGCCTGGTTTCGTAAAATTCGGTTCCACTAATTTTTTCTCTTCGGGGAAAAGGGCTTGCTGAGTTTACGGAGAGGTTATCGCGGCGCAGGGATCAGCGAGGGAAAGATTTTGGACAATAAGATCCGAAAATCGTATTGGGCGTCTCGCACCGGAAGCACCCGGTAAGAACTGGTGGACGGATTATTCCAGACAGTCTCACCATCATAGAAATATAAGACGGCAACCATATTAGAACCGTCCGTATCGGAAGACCATTGGAGCGCGCGGGTTATCGTGATAAAATCAATAATGTGATAACCCGATGTTTGCTCCTTGCCATTATCGTATAAACCCGCCAGTTCATCGATGGTCGGCATGCGCCAGTCGGTGTAGCTTCCGCCGTTGTATTGTTCGCAATACAACGTGGCGTCATGCCAGTTGATGTTTTCGCCATTATCTTTACTGGCCCACATGAGATTGGTTTTTTTATCCAGGACCGTTCCGTTTTCAAAGACAATAAAATTTTCATTACGGCTATGGTCAGTCGGGGGTGATCTGTCGATGGAATCCGTTTGCGGCTGCAACTCGTCAGCAAGGCTCCCATCATCTTGCGTATCCTGGACAGACTGGCCTACGGTCATACCGTTGTTGTGCCATTGCTTTTCAGGAACGCCGGCACACGACAGAATCAAACCCAACAGCGATGTAAAAACAATTGTAACAATGAATAGCGCAGCCTTATCTTTGATCGTGCTACTGTGAACATTTCTGATTTCCATCATGTCGTATCCAACCATGAATATTCAAATGTCGTGTTTATTCCTGCAAGGACCATAGAGATAATCCCGTATCCTCATCAAATCTTCTTTCCAGCATCAACCCGTCAAACGTCTTTATAATAAATTCACAGGCAAAGACAATCGTTCCCGGGGCAAGATGACCGCCATAAACGTTGCCCTTGGAATCGGCCAGGGTTACGTGCGCATGTACAAAAGGATTCCCGTCCTTGATTGAAATATTCCCGGTTAAGCTTGTCATCTCCAGCGGTTCATTAATGGTCATGGGTACATAGTCTCGTTTGGTCTGATTGTAGAATGCGATGGACGCCTTTTGGACCGCACCGATTGCCTCAATGCTGCCCAGGTGAATGCTTCTTTCCTGACATATTTTTGTAATTTCTTCCAACAGGTCGACGCCATGCTTCATCGTGCCCATGAATTTTTCTTTCTGTCTGATTTGAATGATAGCGGCCATTTTATTTTTCCGTACTCGCGAACTAAAGAAGCTCATCCAGACGTGAAGATAATCTGCGGGAGAGTTTCTGCAAAAGACCTGTCTCCATGTCAGGCGAATATCGGCTTTGGGCGGCATCACCGTTATTCCAGCTTCCCGCCACTTCCCCGTTGATTTTGAACGGCACCATCGCCAGTGATTTGATGAAATATTTTTGATTTGCCGGAAACAATTTGTAATAGGGCCTGAGATTCTTATTGACCAGAATCGGTTGCAGTCCGGAATAGAAAATTTCACGAAAAGAATCGGCTTTCATCACGCTGAACCGGTCTTTCAGAAAACCGGAGGATTTTGCCGCTTCGATAACGGGCAGGGCTTTTGCCGTATCGGCCAATGTCATCCAGATAAAGGGAACATGGAATTCTTCTTCGATTTGCGTAAACAAAATTTCGAAAAGCTCCGCAATACCGGAGGCATCCGACAATGCCTTGTCGATTTTTTCAAAACCTGACGCAATTTTTGTATTGATGCGGTCGATATTTTCTTTTTTACTCATTTCTTTCCCTTACCATTGTGCGTAAAGAATAAGGTGATCGGACGGCTTGTCCTGCAGACGCGATTCCAGTACTGGCCGGCGACACCCGGATAATGCTTGCGAAATACATCCGTCAGGCCCCATGATTTTATGTCTTCGAAGACCTTCCAGACTTCCGGGTTGAAACAGACGTGTCCCAGCAATCTTTTTGGGTCGTGCACGTCGATCGGTTCCGGAGCGATATTCAGATCTCCGCACCAGATGACCTCATCCCTGGGCTGAAAATTTTTCTGCAGATATTTTTTAAAACGGTCGAGCCATTTCAGCTTGTAGGCAAATTGTTCGCTTCCCATTTCCTGCCCCTGCGGGACATAGGTATTGACGATCGTCAGATCATGGTATTGCGCGATGATCATGCGGTCGGCATCGGCCGGTTCAGAATCAAAGCCGTAAGTAACTTTCTGCGGTTTTTGCTTTGATACGATGGCCACGCCTTTGTATTGTTTATCGCCTTTGAAGACTGCGTTGTAGCCCAGAGATTCAAACTCTGCCGCAGGGAAGCCGGCGTCGGCAACCTTTGTTTCCTGCATGCAGAAATAATCGGGACGGTTGGCCCTGAGCCACGGCAAAACAATATGCAGACGGGAACGAATGGAGTTTACATTAAACGTGGCAATTTTCAAATGTCCCACCGCCTTTGGTAATTTTTTAAATTAATACCATGAGCATTCATTGCACTCAAGTTTTTTTGTCTGATGATGCGTGTTTTTATTGTATGAAAAATCTTCAAAGAAGAGGGCGTTTTTCTTTGAAAAGGCGGAATATTCATGTTGACAGCATCTCCGCCTTACCTTATAAAATCCGAATAAATCAAACGGATGAGGTTGAACGTATGAAAAAATTTTGGTTGTTTTCTGCAATATTGTCTTTTTTTGTTTTTCAGATTTGTGCCTGCGGCAGCGATGACTCCTCCAAAATCAAAATAGGCGTTATTGCCGAACTGACCGGCGATGTTCCGGCCGTCGGCGCCTCCTGCAAGAACGCCGCCGAAATGGCCGTTGACGAAATCAACGCTGCCGGCGGCATTCAACTGGGTGACAAGAAATATCAGGTTAAATTGATTATCGAAGACAACGCCGGCAAGGCCGACCAATCGGCCGCCGCCGCGCAGAAGCTGATTACACAGCAGAAGGTCGTGGCCATTGTCGGACCCAACGCCAGCCGCTACGCGCTGCCCGCCGCGGAAATTGCCGAAACCAGCAAGACGGTTTTGATTACACCCTGGTCCACTGCGCCCAAAGCCACCCTGGATTCCAAGACCAACGTTCCTAAAAAATACGTTTTTCGCGCCTGCTTTATCGACCCGTTCCAGGGAGGGGTGCTGGCAAAATTCGTTTTGAACGATCTCAAACTTAAAAAAACAGCGGTTCTTTACGACGTTGCTTCCGAGTACAACAAAGGCATTGCCGAAATATTCAAAGACGTTTATGAAAAAAACGGTGGGAAGATAGTCGCGTTTGAAACCTACACCACCAACGACAAGGATTTCTCATCGCAGTTGACCAAGATCAAACAGGCCGCGCCGGAAATAATTTTCCTGCCCAACTATTACAGCGAAGTACCCCTGCAGATTCAGCAGGCAAAACGTCTGGGTATTACTGCGCCGTTTATCGGCTCGGATTCCTGGGGTTCCGAAGAACTCGTGAAACTCTGCGGAGCGGATTGCAATGATTATTATTTCAGCACGCACTACGCGGCCGATGCGGCCAGTGAGGCGACCAAAAAATTTATCGCCGGCTACAGCGCAAAATACGGCACTACGCCGGATGATGTGGCCGCTCTGACCTATGATTCCTTCGGCCTTTTGTGGCAGGCCATCAAAACTGCCGGCAATAAAGATCGTCAGGCGGTGCGAGACGCATTGGCCAGAATTCCGAAGTATGAAGGCGTGACCGGCAACATGCAATTTCAGGAAGGCTCCGGCGATCCGATCAAGAGCGCGGTGATTTTGAAAATAAAGGATGGGAAGTTTACGTGGTTTGCGAATGCCAAGCCGTGACCGCTTTCTAAAATGTCCGCATACGGCGTTGCGCTTCAGCTTTAGTCACTGCGACCTACGCAAAAGTAGGCCTCATTCCTAAATCCTCGCGCGCCTTGTCTGTGAACATTTTATTTAAGCCGCCAAAAATAGTCATACCGGCGCAGGAGGACGGCCATGGTGCCAGCAAGGGTATATCCAGTTTCAAAAATAACTCCTGTCATGCGGGATCGAGTCCGGCATGGCAGGATAAAGGAAGGATTTTTTATACCATATTGAATCAAAGATGATATCGCGGCCGCGATGAGGAGGCGCCGGAGGCGTATATGTCAATACGCTGAGGACCCGACGACGAAGCAACAAAGATAGCGTTTTGATTTAAATGCGTATGCATCTATGGCCTATATTTTCCAGCAAATTTTAAACGCCCTGCAACTCGGCAGCATCTATGCGCTGATTGCTCTGGGCTACACGATGGTTTACGGCATTCTGACCATGATCAACTTCGCGCACGGCGATTTATTCATGGTCGGCGCTTTTTTCTGCTTTCTCATTGCCGTTTATTTCAAGCTTTCTTTTATCCCGACGCTGCTTTTATCCATGCTGGGCGTCGCTTTCCTCGGTGTCATCATCGAAAGGCTGGCCTACAAGCCTTTGCGCAACGCGCCGCGCGTGTCCGCCATTATCACGGCGCTGGGCGTCGGCCTTTTCCTGGAAAATTTTACGCTGGCGCTTTCACCGTATCCCAAACATATTCCGCAGCTTCTGGAAAATACGACCTGGACAGTCGGCTCGCTTTCCATTTCCTCGCTGCAGATTCTCATTATTGTCCTTTCACTGGCGCTGATGGTGATTCTCGATTTTATCGTGCAGCACACCAAAGCAGGCATGGCCATGCGCGCCATTTCCTGGGACAAGACCATTGTCCCGCTGATGGGCGTGTCGGTCAATAAAATCATCTCACTGACATTTGCCATTGGCACAGGTCTTGGCGGCGCGGCCGGTGTGATGTACGGACTCGCTTATCCGGTGATTGATCCCTACATGGGCATCATGGTCGGCTGGAAAGCTTTCATCTGCGCCGTCGTGGGCGGTATCGGCAATATCCGCGGCGCCATGATCGGCGGTTTCATTCTGGGCATGGTGGAAATTATGGTAGGCGCTTTTTTCCCGTCAACATATCGTGATTTTGTGGCCTTCACGCTGCTTTTGATTCTTTTAATTGTCCGTCCTTATGGTATTCTGGGCAAGCCGCAGCCGCAAAAGGTATAGCCATGTCCCAACGTTCTTCGACATACGATACAATCATCAAACGCTGGCAAGCGCTCACCGATTATAAATATTTCTGGCCGATATTCCTGTTCGTGGGCATTGGATTCTGTATGGCCGCGTCCGCTTTTGAATTTCTGGATTTATACCTGCAACTGATTTTAATTTATGTGGGCATTAATATTATTCTCACCGTCAGTCTGAATTTAATCAACGGTTACATGGGTGAATTTTCCGTCGGTCACGCCGGTTTCATGGCGGTCGGCGCTTACGTTGCATCACTTCTAACTGTTCATGTATTTCCTTCCGGCGCTCAAAATATGCTTTTCCCGCTGGCGATACTGGCCGGAGGACTGGCCGCCGCACTGGTCGGTTTTCTGGTCGCGATTCCTTCTTTCAAAACACGCGGCGACTATCTGGCCATTGTCACCCTGGCCTTCTGCATGATTGTCAAATCCGTTCTCGAAAATATCGATGTCGTCGGCGGTCCGCGCGGTCTGCTGGGGATGGAAAAACTCACCACGCTGCCGTGGGTATTTTTCTGGACGGCGCTCAGCGTCTGGGTGATCCGCAATCTGGTGTATTCCAATTTCGGCCGCGGCGTTTTATCCATCCGCGAAGATGAAATTGCCAGCGACCTGATGAGCGTCAACACGCGCCAGGTCAAGATTATCGCCTTTGTCGTTTCATCGTTCTTTGCGGGCATTGCCGGGGGATTATTCGCCCACGCCCTCCAGTTCATTAATCCACGCATGTTCGACATCATCAAATCCACCGACATTCTGATCATGGTATATCTGGGCGGCATTGCCTCCATCGCCGGATCAATTGTCGGCGCAATTATTTATACCATCCTGCTGGAAGTTCTGAGACCGCTGGGCGTCTGGCGGATGGTCTTCATGCCGTTGATGCTTGTGCTGCTGATGATCTACCGTCCGCGCGGCATCATGGGTTTGAAGGAAGCACGCATGTTCATGCCGCTGCGCGATTGGGTAACAGAAAAACTCTGGCGGCAAAAGAAAAAGGAGGCCGGCGATGCCACTCCTTAAAATCGAAAAACTGACCCACCGCTTTGCGGGACTTTGCGCCGTTTCCGATTTCAACCTCGCAGTCGAACCACATGAACTGATCGGCGTGATCGGTCCCAACGGTGCGGGCAAGACCACCGTTTTTAACTTAATCACCGGGGTCTATCGCGCGAGCGAGGGCGGCATTAGACTGGACGGTCAGGAACTGGTCGGCCTGACGCCGCATCAAATCACCACGCTGGGCATTGCCCGGACGTTTCAGAACATACGGCTCTTCAGGGAACTGAGCGTCTTGGATAATGTCCGCACCGCGCATTACGGACGCGTCAACTACTCGCCGGTCGAGGCGCTGCTGCACATCGGCCGTTTTCGGGCTGAAGAGAAGCGCATCACCAATCAGGCGCTGGATCTGCTGGCTGTCTTCAAACTGGACAACCTTGCCGGTGAAAAGGCAAAAAATCTGCCTTACGGTCTGCAGCGCCGGCTGGAAATCGCCCGGGCGCTGGCCACCGAACCAAAGCTGCTGCTTCTGGATGAACCGGCCGCCGGGATGAACCCCAACGAAATCATCCAGCTTATGGAATTTATCGGCTGGATTCGCAAAACTTTTTCAGTGACGATCATTCTGATTGAACACCAGATGCGCCTTGTCATGGGCATTTGCGAACGGCTGGTGGTGCTGGATTTCGGCGCCACCATTGCCACCGGTCTGCCTACAGAGATTCAAAACAATCCGAAGGTGCTGGAAGCTTATCTCGGCGAGGAGGTGGTTGTATGACGCCTGCGGAAAAAATCCTGTCCGTTGATCATCTGAACGTTTCCTACGACAGCATTCATGCGGTTGACGATATTACTTTCGATGTAGGCAGGGGAGAAATTGTTACGCTTATCGGCGCCAACGGCGCGGGGAAATCATCCATCCTGCGCGCGATTTCAGGCCTTGTTTCCTACGGCGGCAGCATCCGCTATGCCGGCAGGGACATGAAAAACATCGCCGCCGATCGGATTGTCGCCGCGGGAATCGCTCACGTACCTGAGGGCCGCGGCATCTTCGGCAATCTGACCGTCATGGAAAATTTGAAACTTGCCACCTGGCAACGAAAGGATAAAGAACAGGTTGCCAAAGATTTCGAAAATGTTTTCTCGCTGTTTCCGCGTCTCCGGGAAAGAAGAAAGCAGCAGGGCGGGATGCTCTCCGGCGGCGAACAGCAAATGCTGGCTTTCGGTCGCGCGCTGATGACCGACGCCCAGACATTGCTGCTCGACGAACCTTCCATGGGGCTCTCGCCGGTGCTGGTGCGGGAAATTTTCAAAATCATTCAGGACATCAACAGAGCGGGAAAAACCATTCTGCTGGTTGAACAAAACGCCAACATGTCGTTGCACATTGCTTCGCGTGGCTACGTTCTGGAAACGGGTCGCATCGTTCTTTCCGGCACCGGCAAAGAACTGACCGGAGATCCGCGGGTGAAGCAGGCTTATCTGGGGGGATAGGGGCACGGGGTTGAGTGCGAAGGCATACGGGCAAAAGTATCCTCTCGTGATTGGAGGTTACCTTCCCGTCTTATTTGCGTCCGTTATCTCTTGGCGGGCAGGTAGGGCTTGAAACCGTTCTTAATAATCTCACTGAAATTTACGGCTAATTCATCGAGCGACATTTTAATTTTATGATTAAACCAGTCCTGATAAAGGCCGACAAATCCGGACGCAAACAGATCGACGCAAATGATGAACTGATCCTTATTTTTGATTGCCGACATCTTTTTCTCGTCGCTGCGTATTTTATTAACAAACAACCTCTTGAGTTTATTCAGAAAGATGATGGAACTCTGCGAATTAATCAATATCCGGTAAAATTCCAGGTCTTCTTCCAGAAAGCGTGAAATCTTTCTGAGAAAGGGCAGGGGATTTTCAATCATCCGGGAATCTTTAAATTCATCAAGGAATTCAAACAAAGCCGAAACGATTTCGCTTCCGATCTGTTCGGAAACGGCATTAATGCTGTTGTAATGCGCATAAAAGGTCCCTCGGTTAATATCCGCCTTGGTGACAACGTCCTTGATGGTGATTTTATCAATATCTTTCTCCTTGATCAGCTCCACATACGCCTGTTTGATCAATTTTCGTGATCGAATAGCGCTCCGATATTCCGCTTTCGCATGCACATCCTTTTTGATCATTTTCCATCTCCTGCAAAATTTTTAGCTAAAGTCAGACAAAACAATCAGTATTTGTTCAATATCATACAAAAAAATAGAATATTGACTATTGACTCTGACACAGACGCACTATATTGTACTTATGTCCAAAATTCAACACTTGTTTTACTTTGATTGAAATTATTTTAGAGGTGATCAGAGAAGATAAAAAATAAAAAAAGCCTTTCCCAGCGGGTGAACCGCTTCTTTTTCGTTCCCGTCGTAATGACCCCCCCACGGTTACAAGATCGGGAACTCATTCACCATCCCTCCAGCAATGGAGGGATGGCGTCATTAAAACACCGGATATAACGTTTCACGTTGGACAGCTGCATCCATATGGATGATCGACCGAAGACAAATCTGTTTTGACAGCCGGATTCGCCCTGTGTTACAAATGAACCGTGAAAAATAAAGAATTTTTCCCAACCGAAATTAAGCCGCTGCAAAATCCGCAAATACGAAATAATACCGTGTGCGCTGGAACACGCAAAACGCGTGAATCGTTGCGCGTCTGGTGGAGCGCATTCCGCTATCATTTTACACCTGCCAGTTTTTTACCGGCCATCCTGGGAGGCGTCGTTGCCTGGACACAAACGGGGTTGATGAATCAGTGGTTTTTCTTTCTGACCGTTCTGGGCGTGACGCTGAACCATCTTGCACTGAACATGACCGACGACTATTTCGATTATCATGCCGCCGTTGACGGTAAAAATGACGAAAAAGAAAATCCGTTCTCCGGCGGCAGCGGCGTCCTGACCGGTGGCGCTATCCAACACGCACAGATACGCCGGGTCTTCACGTCCTTTTATGGTCTGACCATCGGCATCGGTCTCTATCTGTGCGTGGTTCAAACCTGGTGGATCATGGCCTTCGGCCTGTTTGGCATGGCGTGCTCCTATTTTTATACGGCGCCGCCTGTGCGTTACGGCTATCATGGTTTCGGGGAATTATCACAACTGATAAATTTCAGTTTCACCATCGGCATGGGCGCTTATGTTGTACAGACGATTTCATTTTCCGGTGAGGCGTTCATCATCCTGTTGCCGCTGGGTTTGATGATGTTCGCCATGATCGTCATCAATGAAATTCCGGACAGGTCCAGTGACGCCTCAGCCGGTAAAAATAATCTGGTCGTAATATTCGGGGTAAAAAACGCGGTGTGGCTTTACGCCATCGCCCTGACGCTGGCCTATGCGATCATGCTGCTGGCGCCGTTGTTCGGCATGGCGAGTTTCTGGATTTACCTGACGCTCCTGACGCTGCCCTGGTCTTTCCGGGCTTTCATTATCATGAAAAAATACTCCAGCGAACCCGCGCGAATGACGCCGGCCAATCTGCTGACCATCCGCGTGCACAATTTGACGGGCATTTTATTGATTATTGCCAGCTTGATTCAGGGGCTGCAAAATCAGCGGGCCGTTCAGCCGGTCGTTTTTGCCGTACTGCTGCTGACGGCTTTTTATCTGCCCGCCGCCGTTTCTGTCTTTTTTAAGAAAATACCGGACCGAGGACAGCTCGAAACGCGATAATATTCCGAACATCGGGGCTTGAAAATCAGATCAGAAATCCATAAAATTGAGCGAAGGAGGGCGATGACCATGGAATTCGACCGTGAAACACTATCGAAACACGACGGCAAAGAAGGCCGTGAGGCTTTTGTCGCGGTAGACGGGAAAGTCTATGATGTGACGGGCAACCGTCTGTGGAAAAAAGGCATGCATATGAACAGGCATCAGGCGGGTGTCGATCTGACGGAAGCCATTGCCGCCTCGCCGCACGGCAAGGAGGTTCTGACGAAAATACAGGAAAAGGGCACACTGATTAAAGCGAAAGAAGAAAAGCCGCCCTTTCTTCCGGAATGGCTGATGCAGTTCATGGAGGCCTATCCTTTTTTCAAGCGGCATCCGCATCCCATGGTCGTGCACTTTCCCATGGCTGTCTTTATCATCGCTCCGCTGTTTCTCGCCTGGTATTATTTGATCCGTCCGGCGCCGGGACTCCTTGACGCTGTTTTCTACCTCTACATTCTGGGAAGTCTCTCCCTGCCGGCAGCCATTGGCACGGGCATTCTGGCCTGGCTTGTTAATTATTCGGGGAAGCCCAATCCCCTCATCGTGCGTAAAACGTTTTTTTCTTTTTTGCTGCTGCTGTCTGACATCATCATTATGGCGGCGCTCGTGGTCAACCCCGGGATCCTGCAAAACCCTTCAGGCGAGGAATGGATTGTGCCGGTGCTCGTATTTTTCTGCCTGCCGCTGGTATCCATTATCGGGGAGCACGGCGGCAGACTGGTATTTCCTGTGCTGAAAAATAAATAACCGGCAGTACGGGAAGTATTGCGGTTTGTTGTGTTTCCGTAAGACCATGCATTTCATAAGGCAGAAAAACCATGCGTCGTAATCTTGATGACCGGCGTTTTGTCGACGGTGTGGTGATGACCGTTTTATGTTTCACGGCATTCCATGCCATGACCGTCAACGCGCAGAATCATAAAACGACTCGTTTGTCCGACCCGTCTGTTATTCATCTGCCCGCTCCGGCGTACAAGGGGAAAACATCTCTGGAAGAAGCTTTAAAAAATCGTCAGTCCGTCCGGAATTTTTCCGTCGGATCTTTGACGACCAAGGAATTGTCCCAACTGCTCTGGGCTGCCCAGGGGAAGACGCGTGACTGGGGTGCCAGAACCGCCCCCTCGGCGGGCGCGATGTTCCCTCTGGAGCTTTATGTCGTCATGAAAGAAGGCGTGTTTCGTTATGCATCCGGGGAACATCGTCTTTTGCGCCTCGTAGCGTCGGATGTTCGCAGTCAACTTGCTTCAGCTGCTTTGGGTCAGAAAAGCGTTCAAAAAGCACCTGCCGTTTTTGTGATTGCCGCAGTCTATGAAAGAACGTCTGAAAAATATGGGACCCGGGCGGAAAGATATGTGAAGATGGAAGCAGGTCACGCCGGACAGAATTTGCTGCTGCAAGCCGCGGCGCTGGGATTGGCGGCCGTGCCGATCGGCGCATTTCATGATGAGAAAGTCAGGCAGGCGCTGAATCTCCCGGCCCGTCATCAGCCGCTGTACCTGATGCCGGTTGGACGAAAATAAACTTTTTTCCCGTTTCGGGAAAATGGAAACAAATGGGATAAGCAGCCAAGATTCCCTTGACATAAAAACGCGGCTACCATAAACTTACACCCGGTAAAAAAATCCACAAAATATTTCCTGAGCAGATAAAATTTTATTGAGAGCCCTTTTCGATCAGAAACAGGCAGACAGGAGTTTTCAATGAGCGATTTCGACAAGAGAAAATATATCCGATATCCCGCCGAGCCGAACGAACTGGTGACCCTTTATTACCTGGACGAAAAAACCAGGAAAACGGGACAGCGCGTGGGATTGGGAGAAAATGAAAGTTTCAATGGCTGCTGTGCAATATTTGTGGGAGAAATGAACTTACAACAGGGCCAGGAAGTGCTTTGCCAGTGCGGCACACTGCCCAAAACAAAAGCCAAAATAGCCTGGATCAGCAAACTGGAAAATCAAGTCACCAAAGTAGGAATTACTTTTCTCTAATCGGGAAAATTCCGAACACGTTGTCCCGCCGAACAATGTTGCGCCATGGTGTCTTATTTTTCTTAAATTTTATTTTTACTTTACGGCTTCAAAATACGCATCGGTCACATTGTCCAGAAGCTGCAGGGCGATGACTTTGATGACGACGATGCGGGCGTCGGGATGGTTGAAAAAATTCTTCAAATCGGGATGCTTCTTGATCAACGTTTCCCGAATCTCTTTTAATCTTTTGTCATGATCTACGGCTTGGAAAACTCCGGTTACCGTCAGCGCCCTGGTTTTGTCCCGTGGCGATGCATCCCGCGTATCGATCAGTAGACTGACGGTCGGATTGGCGATAAGATTACAATATTTTTTCGTGTCCTTGAACGTGGCCATGTAAATTTCACGACAGTCCTTGCTCGTTGCGTAAGACATCAGAGAGCAATGCGGAGCGCCGTCCGCAACGGTGGCCATAACACATATTTTATTTTCCGAAATCATTTTTTGAATATCAGCGCGCATAGCCATGACTCCTTTGATATAAGATGGGGCAGTGATTTACTCTGGACAACGCACGAGCAAGAACGGAATTCTTTGTCCATGCAACGTTTGCATCTTAGTACCATCCATTGCTCTCGAAATGTCAAGAATAAAAATTTATCTCCTGATGGCTTTGATTCCCTGGCTTTTATCCCGCAAATAATAAATATATCTCCCCAAAGGCTTAACATCGTAACGTTGTGCTTTATATGAGGAAGCATCACAGATCTTCTCCATATTGCTCTCACAAAGCGTTATCCCCGCAAATAAAGGTTGACTATTACGCGCTATTGCCGTACTGTTCGACTAACTTCGGATATTTAGAAATAAAGATGCGAAGTTAAGAGTTGGATTTAGACATTTTGAAGCACATAGGCTAGCTACCGGGTACTTTATGGTCTTGGTGGCTTTTTTATTGTGAGACTCAAATTTCAGAAGCGCAGCGCATTGAAATTTATTGGACGAACTATCCAAGCCCGATATATCGGGATTGAGAACAATCCCGCAAAGCGGAGGGTATAATACCCGTGAGTTCTGTCATCGTGCTGATTCGACTTTTAAAAATTTATGAAAGGAAGATTAGAGCTATGTCAGAAGGAAAAGTAAAATGGTTTAATGAAGGCAAAGGTTTCGGATTTATCTCGAATGACGAAGGCGGTGACGTATTCGTTCATTTCAGCGCAATTCAGGCCGGCGGCTTCAAGACACTGCAGGAAGGCGCGAGCGTCAGTTTCGATATCGAAAATGGCCCCAAAGGCCCGTCGGCAGTCAACGTGAAAGCCCTGTAATCAAACATGTGAATAGAAAAGGCTCTCCGTGAACTCGGTTTTACGGAGAGCCTTTCTGTTTTCAACCTGTTCAGTAACATCTGAATGAAAGAGCAACAGGCATTAAAATGGGAAAGCCCATGTACAACGTTGGTAAGACCGCCAACTTAAAAGCACAACAGCGGAAACAAATGGACAGGGACTCAAAACGTCGGATGGCCAGGCAGAACCGGGCTAAAATCAAGTCGGGCGCGCCGAACAATGGATCAGACACCACCTTGATCCCGGTAGAGGAAATCATTGAAGGCGCGGAATAATCGATCTTTCCGGATAACGGAACATTAACTTTAGGTAATATTAAGGAGGCATCATGGGCCAGAAAAGTGGTGAACGGAGAAAGGAACTTGCACGCAAAAGAAGAAGACGGGAGCAGAGTCTGAAGATCAGGGCAAAAGAAAAAAAGGCTTCAGGCAAGAAGAAATAGTGAAACGGCGGAAAACCATCAAAAAGGAATTTAAATATGAAGGATGAGAACGGTCAAGCATTTCTCCATAGCGACTATCGGAGAAATAACTGGTGCGACTCAAACCGTGACGTCATAGAAGCTTTAATGGACTCAAAGGAATTACTCAGAAAAACAAGAGAGCTGATATATCGGGAAGAAACGAAGGGCGAGTTGAAATGTGGGAAACCTTAAGGACTGTCGGTGACAGTATTAAAAGCGATAGGCAAGAAGTTCTCGGCGGATGGATTGTCAGAACATTTAAAACAGATGAGTATGGCAGCGCGGTCGATCAATCTTTTGTGAGTGATCCGAATCACAAATGGAAAGTGTATAAAGAGCCAGATAAAACAAAGAAAACCAGTGATACTCGTTGAGAGCCCATTCGGCATTGAATATTTTCCCGGGAGCGCCGGGCATTAGGATAGCGAGCAACCTCTTATATTCTCATAGCGGAGCGGGATAGACAACCGCCTAGCACCGAAACTTTTTAGAAATAATCATTTTTTTCCTGTCGTTCCTGAGTCCTCCATAAAGACAAAAACACCTCCTTTCAATTCGTCATAAACAGAATTTACACGAGATAAGCAATATTGAACGAAGGCTTTTTGCTTGATAAAAAACAGAAAAAGGAATATTAATAACTCAACTAAAATTGTGCGTTCCCCCTCTCTTTCCTGTACGTTTCTGTGTGTTAACAAAGTGACATTTGGTTGCCAGGCTGCTTTTGGCTCAGTCGATAATTAAAATATTTGTTCGTGAATATTAACCCATCAACTTAACCATCAGCTTCTGGAGTCCGACATAAAGGATTGATCAGACCCTTCCCGTTCAATTTGAAGGGTATCGTTAACGTTTAAATAGTTTTTTCGTGAAATTATTGATTAAAACTGAAACGAAAGGAGAATGTTATGAAAAGATTATTGATGGTATCTTTAATGGTAATGATGATATCATTTGTTCCGGTCGCACAGGCGGCTGCGGATGATGTGATTTGCGACTCTTGCGCTGATTCCGACAGAGATGGAGTCAATAATTGTCAGGACAAATGTCCCGGTACCATTCAAGATTGTGCGGTCGATGCAGAGGGCTGTCTCCTGGATTCCGACAAAGACGGCGTGATTGATTGCAAGGACACGTGTCCCGATACACCGGCCGGCTGCAAAGTCGACAGTTATTATGGCTGCCCCTATGATTCAGATAAGGACAGCGTGATTGACTGCCTGGACAGGTGTCCCGACACCCCCCAGGGGTGTGCTGTGGACAAGGAGGGCTGTCCCGTTGATTTAGACCATGACGGCGTGATTGACTGCAGGGACAAATGCATATGCTGTGAAACCCAGGGGTGTCCCGTAGATCAAGAGGGTTGCCCTGTTGATTCGGACAAGGATGGCGTTTTTGACTGCAGAGATAAATGCCCCGGTACACCTGCCGGCTTTAAAGTAGATAAAGACGGTTGTATGCGTGCAAAGGCCACCGTCGAACTGATGGTTCAATTCGACACCGACAGGTCAATTGTCAAAAATGAATATCGTGACGACATCAGGAGAGTTGCTGATTTCATGAAAGAGTATCCCAATACAAAAGCTGTGATAGAAGGACATACCGACAGTGTTGCTTCGGACGCTTACAACCTCAGGTTGTCGAATGACCGCGCTAACAGCGTACGCCAGTATTTGATAAAAGAATTCGGTGTCAAGGCTTCTCGTCTTACTTCCAGAGGTTATGGCGAATCCAGGCCGATAGCCACCAATGACACTGATGAAGGACGTCAGAAAAACCGCAGAGTTTGGGCTGTTGTTGAAGAGATAGAAATAAAATAAGAAGATATCTTGCTAAATTGTTGATTAAAAAAGGCTTCATAACCGTAGTAAGGTTATGGGGCCTTTTGTTTTACAAATGGTGCAGGGTATTAAAATATTTTAAATCAACAGAAAATTGATATTTCCAGTGTAATACTCAATTCTAATGACACCGCTGCTGATAGTGCGCCAAGCGAACCATGAGACCCGTGAAGAACAATTGAAACGATGTGCAAAGCGTTGGTCGAACGACCCATTCCCGAAATGCCGGGATTCGGAATTCTTCCCTGAATGCAGTGAGGAGGTAGAGTACCTTAAAAAATATTTGAAGCGTAAGGTGTCGTGCGTTTCAAATTTCGGAAACAGAATTCTATACACTATCCGCCATTCACCGTTTAATCCAGCGCTTTGAACGTTGTGAATATTTTTCTTGATTTCTGTCTGAAAAAGGCGTTTAAAAAAACATCCCGTGATATGCGGCGAGTATCGATGACGCCCGTGTTTCCGCATGTTTCACTAAAATAAATTTGTAATGCTGATGGGGGGCTGAAAACTTATATTGCAAGACCTGACCCGATGCACTTCCTTTCGCAGTTATGGCAGCTAAGACGTTACGGACATTTCTGACAAAAGACGATATCCGATTAGAGGTCCTGGGCGCCGTGCCGGGAAATTCCTTAGCCTGTATGGTTGTCTGGCCCTGTATGGGCGGGGCGGTGCAGATGTACCGGGTGCCGGTGGAAAACTTTACAGACCGGGGTATCGCCTGTATCCTTTATAATCCGCGCGGTCACGGCCGTTCCGGGGGCGAAATGGAAATACGGTCTGCATTGAGCGACCTGGAGGAAATTATCCAAACCCATATTCCGTCTAAAACGCCCCTGGTCATCGTTGGTCATAGCGCAGGGGCAAATGCCTGCCTGCAATTTGCGGCAAGTTATTACCCGCCGGAAAAATTCGTGCTGATAGCGCCGGTGCTGGATTCCCGCGAATCATTGTTTTCCATGTATGCAAGAAAGACCATTGCCGAGTTCATTGACATCCTGTGCACTTATGTCCAAGACGACACCATCGTGCGGAAGGTGCTTGCTGACGAGCAATGGCTTGATGCTGAAATATGGAAATCGCACGGCTACAGACAAATGCTCGACAGCGTTCCCTCACGTATTCATCTGGGCACATTCCTGGAAAACCTCTTTCTGCCCGGACATAATGCCTTTGAGGAACTGGGGAGGTTTGCGGGGCGTACGCGCATCTTCATGGCCGGGGAAGACACCTGGTATCCGGCGGCAACCACCAGCGGACTGGCCGAAAAATACGGCATTCCCATACAAACGCTCCCGGAAGCGCAAAATCACTTTTTCATGGGCGCCTGGGAACGTGTGTGGGCGGAGGTCTTGAGTTTAATTCCGGCGAAGACAGGTTGAACCATGAATGAAATGGGGGGGAGACTCAAGGCTTCAAATATGAGTTTCCCAACGCTGCAGTCATCACACACATCGAGCATTACGATAGCCGGGCTACGAGGTGTTTTTAGTTAAAGGATAATTATTATGTCGCTTGTACACAATGTCACCGGAGAACAAAATCCCTTCAGACGCTTCACGCTTTTTATCTTTGCCCGGTTTATTGAGGTTCCGCTCCTGAAACTTTGCTTTCACATCCTGAGGGGCAAATACCGGCGATTCGGCAAGATGCGATGGGTGCGTGTCCTTGCCGGTTTCCTTCTCGCCCGGCCTTTCGGCTATCTCGGCGATACGGCCAAACCGATGCCTTATGATGAAGTGTTGTCGCTGATTGATACCCTGGAGGGCCCGATTGCCGTGGGCGCCTGCCGCTGCCGGATCGGTCACAAATCGTGCCCCCATCCGCTGGAAACAGACATCGTTATGCGCACCGGATATGAGGCCTGGATGAAAGCATTCCCCCGGGACTACCGCCAGATTTCGAAAGAAGAGGCCAAGGCGATCATCAGGCATACTCACGAACTCGGTATGTTTCACATGATCTTTGTTCATTGCCCGGTAAATTTATATAATGAATATGTTATCTGCAATTGCTGTACCTGCGGCTGCGTGCCCTACATCATCAATCGCGACCTCACTCAGGAAAATTATCCCCTGATCGACGGTTACTTCCTGGCGCAGACCGATCGGGAACGCTGCAAGGCTTGCGGAAAATGCATTGAAGTCTGTCCCTTTGCGGCGCGCCAAAGTGTCGAAGGCAAGAGCAAGACCGCCGGTAATTGCTTCGGCTGCGGCTTGTGTTCATATACCTGTCCGGAGAAGGCCATAACGCTTCGACGCCTGCGCGATCCGATCCTCCCGCGTGATGAGCATGGCAACGCACCGCCGCACCACCATGCGCATCTGTATCATCAACACGCCCCTTATAACGAAGATTAAAAATATGGGGGCCGACATCCTCTTTATTCTGAATATGCGCAATAGGCTGGCGGTCATCTGCGACGGAAATGACAGAGAAACTGGTAATCACAGAGGAATGATGTTATTGATAATACGCATGTTAGCTCTCTAATATCAGGAAAAGAATGTTTAACCTTAAAAGGATATTTTATATCGGCGTTCCGTCCGACATGGATCCGATAGAAGCAAAGTATGTCGGGATGTGCAATATCAGCGCTTTATTCTTCATTGTAACCAATCCCATCTACATGATCTATTTCTATTCTAATAACTGGATGTTGTTATTTTATGAAATGTTCATTTTCATGGCGGCTTTAGGTTTTACCTTCCTGTTTAATTTGAAAGGGAAATATACGTTGGCGCTGGTATGGTTCGGCTCGATATTAAATTATCACTTAATCTTTCTGTCTGTAATTTTTGGATGGGAGGTAAAAATTTATTATCTGATATTTTTTACGGCCGGCGGCGCCATTATGTTGTTCAGGCGTCGCGCCTCGTTTTTGATCGTGCCCTCTGTTTTTGCGACTTTGGTTTTTTACTACATGGCTTATTTTCTCTCGCGGCACATCGCTCCCGTTTATCATTTAAGTGAGTATCAGATTGCAGTAACAAATTCCGTCATCGAAATAACTTTTTTTATGCTTGTGGTGATCAATGCCTATCTCGGACGATACGGTTCCATTGCCAGCGAAGATCAGTTGAAACTGGAAATTACCCGCTCCAACGGTCTACTGGAAAAACTGCAGAAATTGGACCGTCAGAAAACAATGTTTTTTCAAAACATCTCGCACGAAATCCGCACGCCTTTGACGCTGATACTCGGGCCGCTGGAAATGATATCCGCCGGGAAATTCGGCCGGCTGGAGCAGTCATTAAAAAATCAGCTTACTGTTGTTCAGCGTAATGCCGGCCGTCTGCTCGGTCTGATCAATCAACTGCTTGATTTGTCAAAGCTTGATGAGAACAAAATGCCTCTCAAGATTACAAGCGGCAATATATCAGCTCTTGTTTCCGATATTATAAGTTCTTTTGAAGCCTACGCGGACAAATTGGGGATCACGTTGACGCTGACCGACGAATCAAAAACCGTGGAGATGGATTTTGACCGGCAGATGATGGAGAAAGTTCTGATTAATCTGATTTCCAATGCCCTTAAGTTCACGCCGGTCGGGGGCCGGATTAATGTTTCCATCGCCCGAATCAATGATGGCAAGAATATTGTCATTCGTGTGAAAGATTCCGGCAGAGGAATTCCGCAGGAAGAACTGCCCTATATCTTCGACAGATTCCATCAGGTCGACGGAACCATGACCAGAAATCAGGATGGGACGGGCATCGGCCTCAGTCTGGTCAAGGAATTTGTCGAACTTCATGGGGGTAGGATAGAAGTCGATTCGGTCGTGAATGAAGGCTCGGAGTTCAGAGTGATGCTTCCGAAAGAAACCGCTCTTGAAAAGTATGAACAGCAGGAATTGTTCCCGGCGGCAAAGGATGAAAAAAATATTGATTATCAAGAAAAAGTTGTTCCGGAAAAAGAAGAGCTGAGCCGGGAAACAGAACGCATGGCCAAAGTGCTGATCATCGATGACAACGAAGATATGCGGGATTACATCAGGCAGGCGTTAAGCGCTGATTACTGGATCGCGGAAGCATCCGACGGCCGGGAAGGTTTGAAAAAGATTCGCGAGAATATGCCCGATATTATCATCAGCGATGTCATGATGCCGCAGATGGATGGTTACGAACTGTGCCGGCAGATAAACAGCAGTGATGCTTTAAAAAACATACCGGTGATTCTGGTGACGGCCCGGGCATCGGAAGCAATGACCATTGAAGGCATTGAAGCAGGCGCCTACGACTATGTCACCAAACCTTTCTCTCCGAAAATTCTACTGGCGAAAATAGACAATATTCTGGAGAGACAGGAACGCCATAAGAAACAAATCCAATATGACAGTCTGACCGGATTACTCAACCGCGAAGCGTGGGAAACCCGGGTTCTTCAGGAACTGGAAAAAAACAAACGCTACGGTAATGTTTTCAGTATTGCGTTTGTTGACTTGGATGATTTTAAAAATGTAAATGACACATACAATCATCATACCGGGGATGAGGTGCTGAAAACATTATCCTCGCTCTTAACGAAAAATCTTCGCATGTCCGATATAGCGGGAAGATTCGGAGGCGAGGAATTTGTCATTTATTTCCCCGAAGCAACCGGCGGGACCGCAGCGGATTCACTGGAAAGAGTCCTGAAGCTTTTCAGTAAACAGAACGTGGAAGATAAAAAAATTCATTGTACTTTCAGCGCAGGTGTGGTGGAAAGAAACACCTTGCGGGAACTTACGTTGAATGAATATCTGGCACTTGCCGATCAGAGTATGTATGCGGCCAAGAAAAGCGGCAAGGCTCGAATAATGTTATATAATGCGTAAATGTGGAGGGCCGCTGGCGGCAGCGGGTCATTTTTTCAATCAAATAAACAAGGGTAAGGTGTGATGATGAGCGATACGGTTTTAAAGGAATTGAAGGACGGTGTTTTATTGTTGACGTTAAACCGCCCCAACTCAAAGAATTCGTTCAACCAGGAACAGTGGACGACTTTTGCCGCGGAGCTGGATGCGGCGCGTGTTGACGATGATGTTACGGCAGTCGTTATCACCGGAGCAGGCAATGATTTTTCGGCGGGCCAGGACTTGAAAGATTACGGAGTTTCCGGCGCGGCGCACAGTTATCAAATTACAGAACGCGCGGTTGTTGATTTTGATAAACCGCTCATCGGTGCGGCCAAAGGAGTCGCCGTCGGAGGAGGCGCGACCATGCTGTTTCATTGCGACGTGCTCTACGTCGGAGAAAGCCTGCGCATGCGTTTGCCCTTCAACAGCCTGGGCATGGCGCCCGAGTTTGCCAGCAGTTATATGCTGCAGATGCTCATCGGACCGCAGCGGGCAGCCGAACTGCTTTTTACCACGGAATGGATCGACGCGGATAAAGCGCTCGAGACGGGCATTGCCTCCCATAAGTTCAAGGATGATGAACTTTTGCCAAACGCGATGGCGAAAGCCGCTGAAATAGCCCAGTTGCCTTTGAGTTCCCTGCTGGAAACGAAAAGATGCCTCAAAACGGCGCATAAAGCGGGCATTGACGCGGCCCTGAAGATTGAGCGCGAGGCCATGGACAGACTGGCGGGCGGACCGGCAAGTATGGAAGCCATGATGGCCTTCATGGAGAAGCGAAAACCGAACTTCCGCAGCCTGAAGAAAAAATAGTTCTCAAATTTTCCTTTCCTCTGAAGCCGGAAACCGATGTTGCGGATGATCCTAATCGAGGCAGACAAGTCTGCTTTCTTTTTCTCTTGAGGTCAGCATGACTTCTAATGTCAGATCACGTCTCTGTTCGATGAGATGTTTAAATGCGTCCAACGCGAGTTGGGGCGTGTTATTGTTTGCGGAAAGATGAGACAGGAAGATGTGCTTCAGCCTGCCGGAAGCGTGCTTCATCGCAAGCTGGACCGCCTGGGTATTGGACAGATGGCCTCTATCGGAAGCGATCCTTTTTTTCAGATGGGCAGGATAAAATCCTGTTTTCAGCATATGGTCATCATAGTTGGACTCCAGGAATACGGCATCGGCATGCCTGAAATGAGCGATGACGTTTTCACATTCGAATCCGATGTCCGTCATCACGGCAACATTCCTGTTCCCGGAAGACACTGAAAAGCTGCAAGGTTCCACCGCATCATGGGATTTTAGAAACGGGGTTACACAGATATTGCCGATGTTTACCGGCTGACCCGGTGAAAAAAAATTGAGCAGTGAATCGCTGACGACACGGCCATAGGAGACATAAGTCTTTTCCGTCATGAAAACCGGAACAGCGTGCTTCCGGCAAAAAACATCAATGCCGCGGACGTGATCGGAATGTTCGTGGGAGATGAACACGCCCCGCAACGTGGACAAAGAGAGCCCGATCCTCGTCATCCTCGCCACGATCTGCCTGGCGCTGATGCCGGCGTCGACCAGAATGGCCTCATCGTCATTCCCCAGATAATAACAGTTGCCGTTGCTGCCGGAAGCTATTGACGCAATTTTCAAAGCAAGTTTCTCCTTTAAGTCCCCTCAACTGTACAAGCCGGGTATCGTGCGAACCCGAATCCTGAGCCGATTGCGGCGGTCTTTGTTTGTGTGGTGTTTGCGGTTTTTACCGGAAAATGTCAAGACAAATTCATCCATGGCCAAACCGGCTATAAGGGTATCACGACTACAAGCCGGACATTATATGCGCATTTTATGTGCTTGATAGAATATCGGCAAACATGTAAAGTTAACTCAGTGTTTTTGTCCCAAACGACAGGTTAAGAGGAATCAGAACATGCGTTTATTACTGATTGAGGACGATCGCAAGATCGCCAATTTTGTCAGACGCGGCTTGCGTGAAGCCGGTTTTGCGGTTGACCATGCCGAAAATGGCATCGACGGTCTGGATCTGCTGCTAACAGAACCATATGATGTGGCCGTAATCGACATCATGTTACCCGGTCTGGACGGTCTGAGCATCATAGAAAAGATGCGCAACCGCCGTATTAAAACCCCGGTTCTGGTTCTGAGCGCCAAGGGCACCGTGGATGACCGTATCAAGGGCCTGCAGACCGGCGCGGACGATTATCTGACCAAACCGTTCTCATTTTCGGAACTCCTGGCGCGCGTACAAGCCCTGATCCGCCGTTCCAGCGGCAGCGCGGAACCCACGCGCCTCACATTCGGCGATTTGAGCATGGACCTGCTGACCCGTACGGTCAAGCGCGGTGATGAGGTGATCGATCTCATGCCCAAGGAGTTCGAACTGCTCCAATACCTTTTGCTCCATGCCGGCAAAGTGGTCTCGAAGACTGCTCTCCTGGAACATGTCTGGGGCTATGATTTCGATCCACAGACGAATGCCGTGGATGTCCTGGTTTGCCGGGTGCGGGGGAAGATTGACCGCGACTTCGACACCAAGATTCTCCATACGCTGCGGGGTGTCGGGTATGTTCTTAAAATATCTTAAACAGCTCAGCCGCAAAATCACCTTCCGGCTCACCCTCTGGTATGCGCTGTTCTTCGTGTTTAGCTCCCTGCTCCTTTTCGGCATAGGCTATATGGCGCTGTGGAATTCCATGCGCACCAAGGACCATCAGATCGTTTCCGAAAAAATCAATACCTATACCAATATCGT
>JAGVUJ010000260.1 GCA_019136325.1 Deltaproteobacteria bacterium | reverse complement strand
TTCATTCGCTCTCAACGAGTCTCACTATCAGCGAGTGTCAAATCCCGCTATGCTTCGCTTCGGGGATAATTCCACTTACGCTTCGACCTTCGCCCCGATTCATCGGGCCTCGTTCTCAGCGAGTGTCATTAAATATCGCTTGACTTTATTTCCTGTTATGTTTAAGTACAGCCAGCTTCGCGGGTCAAAGACGGCGAAGAAAAAAGTTGAATTAAACATTTTAAGGTACAAGGTTTATCCGTTACATTCTTTAGAGTTTTGCAGATTTTAATCCCGTCAGGGTTATCTCATATATTCTTTAAAGTTTTTCCGGTTTTAAATTCTGTCATAGTTTTAATTCGACTTGGAAAACTTATGAAAGGAGTTATTTACAACTATGCCAGAAGGGAAAGTAAAATGGTTCAACGCCAACAAAGGGTTCGGCTTCATCCAGCAGGATGAGGGCGGAGATGTTTTCGTGCATTTCAGCGCGATTCAGACCGAAGGCTTCAAAACCTTGAATGAAGGCCAGCGCGTATCATTCGATATACAGCAAGGCAAAAAAGGGTTGGAAGCGGAAAACGTCAAACCCATATAATTTCAGCAAAATATTAGGATTCAACATCAAAGCATTCCTGTCGTCAATACAGGAATGCTTTTTTTAATTATGGCGATAGGGATAAGCGCGTTAACGAATTTGCTTTCTTTCAGAAAACAAATTCTAACTTGCTAATAATACGGGAGGCTGAATTGTGTATTTCTCCAAAGAAATGCAAGAGGCGTCTTTGAAACTGACCCAGAAATGGGAAAAGGAAGTTCAAAAAACGTTAAAAAATAATCCGGACCAGAAAGCGCGTTTTTCCACCGTGTCGGACACGGAGATAAAAAGGCTTTATACGCCGGAAGACATTCAAGATACTAACTATGTTGAAGATATCAGCGTGCCCGGTGAATTTCCTTATTTACGTGGTAATCAGGTCACCGGTTACCGGGGGCGTTACTGGACCTTCCGCATGTTCTCCGGCATGGGCAGCGCCCGCGACACCAACGCGCGATGGAAAATGCTGCTGCGTGAAGGACAGACAGGCCTGAGCACGGCATTCGATTTCCCGACCCTGATGGGCTATGACAGCGACTCTCCCAAGGCGATGGGAGAAGTCGGAAAATGCGGCGTCGCCATTGACACGCTGGAAGATTTTCTCGTGCTGATGGAAGATATTCCCGTGGGCGAGGTCACCACGTCCATGACCATCAATCCTCCGGCCACGGTCTTATGGGCCATGTATTGCGCGGCAGCGGATATCAAAGGAGTTCCCCTTTCCAAAATCGGCGGTACGATTCAAAACGACATGCTCAAGGAATTCATCGCGCAGAAGACTTTTATGTGCCCGCCTGAGCCTTCCGTCAAGCTCATCAGCGACACCGTGGAATTCGGCACAAAATACGTTCCGCGCTGGAACACCATCAGCATCAGCGGTTATCACATCCGTGAAGCCGGAGCCACCGCCGTTCAGGAACTGGCTTTTACAATCCGTGACGGAATAGAATATGTAGAGGACGTGATCCGCCGCAAGAAGATGAGCGTTGACGACTTCGCGCCGCGGCTGTCTTTCTTCTTCAATTCGCATATCGACTTCTTTGAGGAAATCTGCAAATTGCGTGCAGCGCGACGCATCTGGGCGAAAATCATGCGCGACCGTTTTCAGGCAAAGAGTCCCCGATCCATGTGGATGCGTTTTCATACGCAAACGGCAGGATGCTCATTATCGGCCCAGCAACCTTATAATAATGTCGTCCGCACCACGGTGGAGGCTTTGGCCGCCGTTCTGGGCGGAACCCAGTCACTGCATACCAACTCGCTGGATGAGGTTTTCTGCCTTCCTTCGGAACATGCCGCGGAAATCGCTCTGCGCACACAGCAGATTCTGGCTGAAGAAACAGGTGTGGCCAACACGATCGATCCCCTGGCGGGTTCCTTCTTCATCGAATCTCTGACCAATCAAATGGAAGAGGAAACCTGGGACTATATCAACAAAATTGACGCCATGGGCGGAATGATCGCCGCCATCGAAAAAGGCTTTCCGCAGATGGAAATCGCCGAATCGGCGTATAAATTTCAGAGCCAACTGGAAAAAGGCGAGAAAATCATGGTGGGGGTCAATAAATATGCCAGCGATAATGACCATCAGATTCCTCTGGTGGAAATCGAAGAAAGAGTCGGCGAAGAGCAGAACAAAAGACTCCATGATGTGCGTCGCAAGCGCGACAACAAGGCGGTCAGAGCATCTCTCGGCAATATAAAAAATGCCTGCAAAAAAGGAAATAATGTCATGCCGCACTGCATCGAAGCGGTGAAAAATCTGGCCACGTTACAGGAAATATGCGACGTTTATCGCGAAGTTTACGGGGAGTATAGGGACCCGGGATTATATTAGAGAGACTCGCCAAAAACGAGTCCCGATTCATCGGGACGAAGGTTGAGGCGTTAGTCGAACTTATCCCAGGAGCTAAGCGACGTGGGACTCGTGAGACCCAAGTTTCAGAAGCGAATGGGATTGTGGAATAAAGAATCATGCTATTGGGATGACACTCGCTGCTAAATTAATAAAAAAACTGGATTACCCGGTCAAGTAACCTGAAGGTCATCTATGACCGGATAATGACATCCGAGGAGAGATAGGAATATGTCGGAAAGAAAAATTCGCGTGATGGTTGCCAAACCGGGACTGGACGGACACGACCGCGGCGCCAGAATCCTTGCCCGCTGTTTTCGCGATGCCGGCTTTGAGGTGGTTTACACCGGTTGTCATCAGACGCCGGAACAGATCGCGGCGTCCGCTATTCAGGAAGATGTCGATCTGGTCGGATTAAGTTGTCTCTCCGGAGCGCATCGCGTGCTGTTTCCTAAAGTGCTGGAGATTCTGCGCGAGAAAAAAGCCTCCGATATTACCGTCATCGGCGGCGGCATCATTCCCGAACAGGATTTCTCCATACTCTATGACTCCGGCATCAAAGCCATCTTCACGCCCGGAACCTCGCTTGATTCCATCGTGGAATGGATCAAAACAAATATAAAACCTCGCTGAGGCTTCTTTAACAATATATGGATTCTACCATCAAGAAAATCTGTGAAGGCGATGTCCGTACGGCCTCCCGCCTGATCAGGGACATCGAAGATAAACTTCCGGACGCCAAGGCCAAACTCAAAAAACTTTACGCCCACACGGGCAAATCTTTTATTATTGGAATCACCGGAGCGCCCGGCGCGGGCAAAAGCACGCTGACCGACGCGCTGATTTCCGAATTCAGAAAGATGAACAAAACCGTCGGTGTGCTGGCCGTTGACCCGACCAGCCCTTTCACCGGAGGAGCCATTCTGGGAGACAGAATCCGTATGCAGCGTCATGCCGAGGATGAAGGCGTTTTCGTGCGGTCGCTGGCCACCCGCGGCGCGCTGGGCGGACTCTCGCAGGCTGCCGGAAACGCCATTCATGTGATCGAGGCCATGGGCAAAGATATCATTATCGTGGAGACGGTCGGTATCGGTCAGCAGGAAATTGATATTATTAATCACGCGCACAGTGTCGCGGTTGTGCTGGTTCCCGGAATGGGCGATGAGATCCAAACCATGAAGGCCGGATTGATGGAAATAGCGGATGTCTTCGTCATCAACAAAGCCGACCGCGCCGGAGCCCGGCAATTGCAGACGGAACTTTCTTCCATGCTCACGCTATCCCCGAAAACGGCCGATGGCTGGAAACCACCGATCGTCCTGGTGGGAAATGCCTTCGAGCCCGAAACCTTTAACGAAAACACCGCCGAACTCGCCCGGAAGATTGAAGAACACTATTTATTTTTACAGCAAAGCGGCAAACTCACCGAAAGAATGCATCGCAAGGCGATGGCGGAAATCAAAGACGCACTGGGCGCCTGTCTCATGGAACCCCTGATGCAGTCCCTGATCACCAGCGGCGAGCTGAAAAAATTATCCGAAAAAATAAAGAACCGAAAATCCGATCCCTTTACCGTGGCGGAAGAAATCACGGAAAAGTTTTTTCAAAAGCAGGTGAAAAAATGACCATCGTAAAAAGCGAAGAAACGCCTGTCTATAAAGTCGGCAGGCGGAAGGCTCAGGCTTCCGGATCGGCAAAGAAAACTGCTGTCCGCAAAAGCAAAGGGTTGATCATTGTCATCACCGGCAACGGCAAGGGGAAAACAACGGCAGCTTTCGGACAGGCGCTGAGGGCCATCGGCCAGGGCTATAAAGTTTTTGTTCTTCAATTTATGAAGGGCAGAAAATACGGTGAATTCCTCGCTGCGGAAAAATATTTGCCTAACATAACGGTCAAAATGGCCGGTCTGGACAGTTTTGTCATGCGTGAAAGCCCCGCAGCCATTGATGTCGAGCTGGCGCAAAAAGGACTGGAAACCGCCCGCAAGGCCATGACGAGCGGCAAATATGATATGGTCATTCTCGATGAGGTTAATGTGGCGCTGGATTTTAAACTCATTGATTTAAAAGCAGTGATTAAGCTCATTAAAAATAAGCCCGCCAATATGGATCTGATTCTAACGGGCCGTTACGCGCCGGAAGAAATCATCAAACTCGCCGATACCGTCAGCGACGTTCAGGAAATCAAACATCATTACAATGCAGGCATCAAAGACCGCGCGGGAATAGAATATTAAATCACCATTAAAATAAACGGAGAATGATTATGTTCGCATGGTTAACCAGTCCGGAAGCATGGATTGCCCTGGCAACCCTCACGGCTCTGGAAATTGTCCTGGGTATCGACAACATCATTTTTATTTCCATCCTCGTCAGTAAGCTGCCCAGGCATAAACAAAACTTTGCCCGCAGCGCCGGATTGATCCTGGCCATGCTGACGCGACTCGCTCTTTTGTTTTCCATCTTCTGGGTGATCAAGCTGACGGCGCCCTGGTTTACGATATTCGGCCAGGAAATTTCCGGCCGCGATATTATCCTGATCGG
>JAGVUJ010000255.1 GCA_019136325.1 Deltaproteobacteria bacterium | reverse complement strand
ATCAATTTTGTATTCTTTCATGATTGCACTTGAAAATTGATTTTTCATTTTTTCTGCTCTCTCCAGACCATTCTCTTTTTTTTCAAACAAGCGACCAGATTTTTTTCATTTGTTATCCTTGCATAAAATTCAGCGCAATCATATAAACGCCGCCTAAAATGACAAGAAGACCACAAATCTTCTTAAGGATCATTGCTCCCATTGATCTTTCATGCCATCGCAGATAATGTTCCACCACTTCGGTGAAAGTACCTGCTAGGATAAGAACTGCACAATGACCGATTCCGTAAGCTAAAAGCAGTGACACGGCAAAAACGGTCTTTGTGGATGCCATGCTAAAAACAACGCCTAGCATTGTGGCCATGTAGGCAAATGTGCAGGGTCCCAGAGCAATGCCGAACAGAAGTCCCAAGATAAATGCAGCCAGGACCCCTTTTCTTTTATAATTCGGATTAGCTCCTCCTTCCATAAAAGGCAACGGCAGAATACCCAGTAAGTTAAGGCCGATGGCAAAGAAGATGACAGCCACAAAATAACTGCCGTAGCCGCCAATATCGCCGACCATTCTTCCCGCAAGGCCTGTGATAAGGCCGATAACGGCAATAGTTATCAGAATCCCCAACCCAAAAAGAGAAGAAAGACCAAATGCCCGACCCGTGGTGATGTTACCCTGACCATCAATGAACCCGACAATCAGAGGAATGCAGGCAATATGACAGGGCGACAAAATGACTGAAAGCACGCCCCAGATAAAAGCAGCTCCTATGGCAATTTCGGGGGATTGTGTCAGCGCAGTCGTCAGCCAGGTGAAAAGCTCAACAATCATTACTTGACGCCCTGCATTTTAAGCACCTTGATTAATTCCTCCTTGGGGAAATAACCTTCATGACGGAAATATTCTTTACCGTTTTTGTCCAGGAAAACCTGTGTGGGTATTATGCGAATGTCGTATTTTTCGGCGTCTATTTTGCCTTGCGGTGTCCAGACATCATGAAAAACAACCTTAACCTGCCCCTGATATTTTTCTGCGACCTCTTTCATGATCGGCTGCATCGCTTTGCAGGGAATGCACTTGGCCGCACCGATTTCTATAAAAGTTGCCAGAATTTTTTCTGGTTGCGCAGTTGATTCCTCTGTGTCTTTTGTCGCCGCGGAGGTTGACTTTTGATTTTGCGCCAAAGCCTGTGTATGGGTGAAAGCGAATGTAAAAATCATCACCACCGCAAAAATTCCTACTAATTTAGAACTTAATTTCATTGGCAATATTCTCCTTCAGCTCTAAGGGATATACTTTTCTCGGACGTTCCAATTACCGACTGGACAAATCCAGAAAGGCCAGCGCTGATTCCTGCCAGACAGGGCATTATTTTGATTTGCTATTTTTTTAACCAACTTTTAATCTGATCTTCTGAAGGTATTTTGCCCGCAACCTTGACGTCGCCATTAACAACCAGCGCGGGTGTGGTCATGACGCCGTAGGTTATTATTTTTTTGAAATCTTCGACTTTGGAAATATCCGCATCAATGCCTTCTTCCGACGCAATATCTCGCACCATTTCCTCCAGTTTATGGCACTTTGCGCACCCTACGCCCAGAATTTCTATTTTCATTTTATGCTCCTTTGTTAGAATTTAGGTATTGCACGTATCGGTAACGGCTTTGTTATACCAGCCCCGCGAGCGGTTGCAGATATTGCATACTGATAGCATCACGGGCACTTCCACCAGAACACCGACCACACAGGCAAGTGCCGCGCCGGAACTTGGTCCGAATAGCGTAATGGCCACAGCCACGGCTAATTCGAAAAAATTACTTGCCCCAATGAGTGCGCCGGGAGAAGCCACCTTATGTTGTACCTTGAAGAATCGCATCAGCATGTACGTCAAACTGGAATTGAAATAAACCTGAATAATGATCGGAATGGCGATCAGGATAACGGCAATCCATTTTGTGGTGAGGTTTTCCGCCTGAAACGCAAATATCAGAACAAGCGTCAATAGCAGCGCCACCACCGTTACCGGATGAAACTTGGGCAGGAATCGCGTTTCAAACCACTCAGTGCTGTATTTTTTTAAAAGGAATTTCCTCACGATAAATCCCGCCGTCAGAGGAATGACAATGAACACAATCACCGAAATGAGCAACACATTGAAAGGAACAACGACATCTGCCACGCCCAGAAGGAACATGACAATCGGCGCGAAGGCCAGCAGCATGATTAAATCATTCACCGCCACCTGCACCAGCGTGTAAGCAGGATCGCCTTCGGTCAGATACGACCAGACAAAGACCATGGCCGTGCAGGGCGCCGCTGCCAGAATAATCAAACCAGCCATGTAGCTTTTGGCTGTTTCAGGATCAATCCAGACAGAAAATATATTCTGGATGAAGAGCCACGCCAGAAAAGCCATGCTGAATGGTTTCACCAGCCAGTTTACAAATAATGTTATCAGCAACCCCTTCGGTTTTTTCGCCACATTGCCAAGTGAGCCGAAATCAATTTTCAGCATCATCGGGAAAATCATCAACCAGATTAAGACAGCAATAGGCACATTAACCTGCGATCCTTCGCCGAATTCCATTGCGCTAAGTGACGCCGTTATCTCGGGCAGCAATTTTCCCAAAGCGACGCCGACAACCATACAAACCAGAACCCAGATGGTGAGGTAGCGTTCAAATACATTGAGCCGCCTGGGTTCGGCGACCTGTTTGCTTTGTTCATGAATTTTCGAAGCCCTATCTTTCATCAGCGGTTTCCTTGCTTCATTAATATTATTTGAAAATATACGGGCAGTTTTTACTCCATTTTTTCAGCGGCCTCGGCCAGCCACTGCCGGATTTTATTTTTTCCGGCACACTGCCTACCACGACCACTTTCCCGTTGATAATCAGCGCGGGGGCACCCATGACGCCATACCTTCCGATTTCCTTTATGTCGGTCACATGCATCAGATCGCCGACCAGGTTCATTTCAGCCATCACATCGCGTACGTTCGTTTCCAGAGAAGAACACTGTGCGCAGCCCGGTCCCAGAATCACAACCTCCAGCCCGACAATCGGTTCTTCCTCCACGTCTTGGCCGATGGACTTTTTATATTCGCGTAACAGTGCCTTGCCATAGGCCTGTTTGATGGAAGAGGGGATATAGTTCCGTTTTTCGACACGGCTCAACAGCTCCGCGATAATTTCCCCGTCCGTTTTGCCTTTGGCCCATTCGACGATGGCCTCGAGGGCAGATTCCAGACCTACAACCCCTGTCGGTCTTCCTTCCACCCGAATTTGTGTTACCTTGTTTTCCATTATAAATATTCCTTTATCAGAATGCATTAAGACTTTTTGCAGCTGGTATGCCGTTTAACATCCGGCAGTTTCTTTTCCATTTTTTTCAGCGCCGAATCATTGCACAGCCAGTGCCTGAGATTTCCCAGAATCGTTGCCGCGTAAGGATTTGAACTTCCGTAATCGAGCGCGTAATTGACCCACAAGCCCTCCTTACTACTCTTGACCATTCCCGCCTTTTCCAATACTTTCATGTGTTTGGAAACAGCTGGTTGTGGAATGGATAAAAGCTGTTGAAGCTCGCAAACACACAGATCTTTGTTTTGGAGAAGTTTAATCATCCGCACCCGGTTGGGATCGGAAAGCGCCTTCATCACATTAATAAAATCGTCCATAAAACAACATTTCCGTATATTCTTATTTTGGAATATAGTTTTTCCTGTCATTGTTGTCAAGCCGTATTTTGTGTGTCTAGAATATATTGGCTGAAAAGCTGACGAAAGATATCTGAAAAGAAAATAAAGTATCCAGATATATAAATATTATATAATAATGAATATTTTAGGCATTAATAAAGGAGTATATCCACAAGATACCCAGCCGTGATGGCAATTACAAAAACATTTAACACGAAAGCAATTATCAGCTTCTTTTTGAACATAGAACTAAGAATGATTATTTCGGGTATGCTCGCTCCTGCACCGCCGATAATCAGAGCAAGAACTGTTCCGACTCCCATCCCTTTGCCGACAAGGGCCGCTGCTATCGGAATAACAGTTTCCGCCCGGATATACATGGGCACTCCGATCAACGCCGCGACAGGAATAGACCATGGGTTTCCCGGGCCTGCTATTCTTACAACTAAGTTCTGCGGAAAAAATCCGTAAATGAACGCGCCGATTCCTGCGCCCAGCAGAAGATACCAGAACACGCCCTTAAAAGTATCAACTGCGGCTACGGATGCATGTTTAAGTTTTTCTTTAAAAGTTGCTTCCGGTGATACAGGGTCTGCACTGTTGGCAGAACAGTATGACGATTCTAT
>JAGVUJ010000192.1 GCA_019136325.1 Deltaproteobacteria bacterium | reverse complement strand
GGATAGTTCGGCTAACGTTTTAATGAACCTTGATTTCACGACACGTAGTGTCCGGAAAATCTTAGAGTGAATTATCCTGCCATCTTCAGGTGGCATGGACAAACTTCGCATTTTAAAAGGTACCTACCCCCATTCACTTCGTTCAGGGGTAATTCGACCTGCGTCTCAAACTTCATTCCGACTTGTCGGAATTCGTTTTCGTCTGGTCTCATTATCAACGGGTGTCACTAAGACTTCTCACATGCGTTCGAAGTGACAAATCGGGGGTCATCCCGCGTCGCTCCGCTCCTGGGATAATTTCCAAAAGCCAAAGGATTTGGATAGTTCGATTTGCGCTTCGAACTTCGTTTCACTCGTTCTTAGCGAATCTCACTACCACCAACGCTTCAAATCACCAGAGGTGATAATTCAACCTACAAGTTTCAGTGCGCTACGCTTGCTTTCCTACGTCGCTACGCTCCTAGGATAGTTCGGCTAACGTTTCGAACATCATTTCATTCGTTCTCAACGAGTCCTCACTATCAGCGGGTGTCATTAAAACATTTTAACAGTGACACCGGCGACCACGGCAATGTTCATCAATATCTGCGTAATATCTTTAATCTCCCGCATCCAGGCGATCTTTTCCGCTTTTTCAGGAACAACAATGGTATCACCCGGTTCGATGTCCTTTACACCGCCGCCGTAGGCCGTCATTTCCCAGCGTGAGCGTGAAGAATTCCAACCGATGAAATTCTTGGAGATTCTCCGGGCGCCGCCGTCAACCTTGAGAATATAGACATTGGCCGGATCGGCATAATACGAGTAACCGCCCGCAGCATCGATATAATCCTGATGGCTGAGGTTTTCGGCATACAAATGGCTGCTCTGCGTCATGACGGAACCGACTACATTCACCACGCTGTTTCTTTCCGGAATATACAGCGTATCGCCGTCTTCCAGTTCAAAATCATACTCGGTGTTTCTGATGGTTTTGGCATCCGCCATATAAACCGTCATGCGACCGGCGGCCTTGGTCTTGCGGAGCGTATCGACAAATTTTTTCTTTTGCTCCAGTTCCCCCTGCTTGGCGGCTATTTCCTCCTTGGACACGGCGCTGGCAAACTGTTCCGCTCCGCCGGAGAACAGCTCTCTCTCCATGCGATCGGCCATTTCTTTCAGCCCCTGTTGTTGCAGTTCCCTTACCCGCACCCGTGTGAACTGAGCGCCACGCAAGTAAGCATGAGGTGTAAAACCGCCCGCCCTTTCGATAATATCGGATAACTTCTCGCCCTTCCTGAACGGATACTTGCCGGGAAAGGCCACCTGGCCGGACAAAGTGATAAATCTTACGTTATGAAAATCGGCGATTTGCTTAACATGCAAACGGTCATTGGGCGCCAGCGTCACATTGTGCGCGGCATCGCCGTCAAGAGCTTTGCGCAGATTGATCGTCCGATGCGAAAGCTGTCCCAGTTTCCCATCCAAAACACTGACCGACGTGATTTCCGCTTCATCCATATAGGCAGAATCCAGAACATTGCCTGCTTTAAATATCAGATCGCGCACCGTCATTTTTTCAGTGTACTGATACGTTCCCGGCTTGGTCACGTCTCCCGTGACGAAAATATTTTTCTTCGGATTCTTTTCCAGAATTGAATGAATGATGATTCTGTCTTTGTTCTGCAACAAAAGATTGTCTCTCGGATCGCCGTCCATGGCCCGGGCGACATTGAAGTACGTTGTCTTGTATTCGTTATTGGGAAGCTGACGGATAATTTCGCCGTTTTCCATACTGGCATTGCCGGTCAGGCCGCCGGCATTCAAAATGGCGTCCTTAACTTTCATATTACCCGCCAGATCAATGCGGAATACCATTTTCATTTTCGCTTCCAGCTTGTCCAGTCTCAAAGAAAGGTCTTTTCGATCTATCTTTTCCAGCTCGATTTGCAACTGGTTTATGATACCCGGAGTTACCCTGTTCTCTTTATCGATTTCGTTTTCAATGTCCTCGATTTTTGCAATCAGCAGATAAAACTTCTCATCCTTGTCTTTTTTATTCTTGTCATAATCAAAATAGAGGTCGTCTTTAATCAGCCGGAGTTCCATCAGATTTTCGTTGTCGGTAAAATACTGACCGGGCGCCTGTGCTCCATACGGACCGGCCACGGGCGCTCCGTATGGACCGGGAACCGCGGCGCCATACTGGCCCGAAGCGGACGTTCCATATTGACCGGCTGTTGCCGCTCCATATGGGCCGGGAGCCGTTGTAGCGCCATATTGACCCGGTGTCGGAACTGCATTCTGACCGGAAACCTGCGCGCCATATTGACCGGGCGTTGCCGCACCATACTGGCCGGGAGCCGCCATCGCGCCATATTGACCGCGTGTCGCCGTTCCGTACTGGCCGGACGCAGGGGGTATATTCTGCACCGGCGCCTGCTGCGTCTTATACGGATCGGGAGATGCCGTTCCGTACTGGCCGCCGGGCGAAGAAGTTCCATACCGGCCCGGCGCCGGAGCGGCATACGGGCCTTTGTTTAAGAAACTTTCCTGCGTTGACGATTCGAAAGTCCCGCGAACTTCTCCTTCCAGCGTCACAAAAGGCTGATCCTTGAACAACGACTGATGAAACACAAAAATCTGATCTTTGGGCGTCAATTCATAATTATATGCTTCATCGTTCTGCAGAATCAGTTTTCCCAGATTGAAGGGAATCAATACCGCTTCGCGGTTGGGCGGGTTTTCCCGTTTGATCAATGCGTAATCGAGATGAGCTTCACTCTGGAGATCATCCGGATTGCTGATCAGATCCTTTATTTTCATACCCGGGGTAAAGGAATATTTACCCGGACGTTTGACATTGCCCCTCAGGTAAACGGCATTGGCGTCAACATCCATAATGGAAAATACCTTGACCAGATCGGCATCCTGCAGGACAAAGTCCTTCACTCTGGATAAATTCTTATCGTTAATGTCGATCACAACCTGTTTCTCGTTTTTAATGACCCGTTCCACCTGCATCTGCTGAGTATAAGCGCTGGGAATAATGCCGCCAGCCAGATCGAAAAGATGTTTCAGGTCGAATTTATCTTTCAGTTCATAAATTGCGGGCCGCTTGACATTGCCGGTAATGCCGACCAGCGGACCGGTGACGGGAACGAAAATCACATCGCCCGCCTGCAGGACAACATCTTTCGACTTGTCCCCCTTGAGAAACAAATCATAGAGGTCGAACTGAGTGACGACTCTGTTTTTCCTGCGCAGTTCCACGCGTCTCATCGAACCGATGGCCGATGGACCGCGGGCCAGCATCAGAGCGTCCGTGACGGTGGCCAGCGCCCCGATCGTATAGGTGCCGGGCTGCTCGACATCCCCCAGAACAAAAACGGATATGGTCCGGGTGGACCCCATGGAAACATCGATATTCGTTCCGACGATCTGCCCGGCCATGGCAATCAGATGTTTCGACATCTCGCCAAACGTCATTCCGGCGACCGGCACGGGACCGATATCCGGAATCGTTATTTTTCCGTCCCGGTCAACGATTAAGGAAAGCTGGGCGCTCATGCGTCCCCACAACAGTATTTTCACTTCGTCGCCCGGACCGATCACATAATCCATGGGCACCGGAATATCCTGCCGTTCCGTTAACACCTTGACGTCCGTTCCATGAAAAAAGTCATAACCGAAAGGCTTCAAATCGGTCGTTACATCCTGATACTCGCCGATCTTTCTTGTCCGGTTAAAAATGGATACTTCTCTGGTCTGCTCAACAGCCGTGCGGGTGTCAATATATCTTTCCGGCGTTCTTGTCTGTTGCTCTTCAGGCGCGTTGGGCATTTTATAAAGATTGCCGGTTCTGGCGCCCTCCTGTTTTTCGAACGCTTCCTTGCCTTTGCGAATTTCTTCCGGCGTCAGATTGATGCCGGCCTGCTGCAACGTCGATTGGATGGCCCGCGGATCATTCATATTAAACGAGGAAGCATTGGCCGCCTGTGCCTCACAGACTCCGAACCGGATACCGTCCGTGTTCATATTGATCAGATTGCCTGCTGCAAAAAAAAGAAACAGGAAAAGCCCTATTACAAATCGTTTACGATGCATGATGCCCTCCGGCAGATTTTTCTTTAACTTTCTTGATATACTCTCTCAACAATACCACAAAAACGCCCATAAACAGGGAAACGATCAAGGCGACAACCGCCATCTGCGCTCTTTTGGGTTTGCTTTTTTTGTCAGGCGCCATCGGCGGATCCAAGACCTTGAAAGCAAAGCTTTCCTTCACTTCCGCCATCATGACGGTTTCAATTTTATCAGCAATCAGGTTGTAAATTTTCTGTTGAACAATGGGATCATTCGTCTCCAGGAGTTGTTTTTCCAGATATTCTCTATTCACAAGCGCCACTCGCTTGGCCTCCGAACTCATGTGTTCATTCAGCGTA
>JAGVUJ010000259.1 GCA_019136325.1 Deltaproteobacteria bacterium | reverse complement strand
GGGAAAGGGAACACGCTCATTCTGGAGAATTTCACAAGACTCTCGGAGCGCGGGAACAATATACAGGCGCGTATGCCGGTCATTCCGGGGATCAATGATTCGGCGGAAAATGTTGTCGCCACGGCAGGATTCCTCAGGGAGCGGGGGCACCGGACAATCCATTGCCTTCCCTTCCATCATCTCGGGTTGTCGAAGGCCGGTACAATCCGTTCAGACATTGCAAGTCTCGATATTGCAGCTGCCGATGAAACAATCATGAAACGTGTACAGCATATTTTTTGCGGGGAGGGAATCGATGCAGTCATCTACAGTGTATGAAAAAGTTGCAGGTAACAGGATCAATCATCTGAAAAAGGCGGTACAGTCCGCGCTGCCCGGTATCTGCCCCGAGAGGGCACTGATCTGGACGCAATACCACAAAAAGAGAAGCAACAGAAAAAAGCCCGCGCACATTCACATGGCCGAAGCGCTCTCGATGTATCTGGGGCAGAAAAGCATCAATATTTACCCCGATGAACTGATCGTGGGGAACTTTTCATCTTTCCGTGTCGGGGGGGCGATTTTCCCGGAACTGCACGGCGTGCCTGTGATGCTGGATCTGCTGAAGTTCAGGAACCGGAAAACAAACCCGCTTCAGATAAGCGCGCGCGACATGTGGAGGCTCGCGCGTATTGTGCCCTTCTGGATGTTCCGTTTTGTGGCCTTTAAGGCCTATCGATCACCCGTTCAGGAACTGAAACTTATTATTGATCAGCTTAAAGCCCATTACTACCTGATCAACGAGGCCGGGGGCATATCCCACTTCGCTCCTGATTATGAAAAGCTCCTCCGGGTCGGAACGACAGGTTTTATTGAAGAGACGGAGGCCCTGCAGCGCGGGGTCGATAGAGGTTCCGACGCCTGGAACTTTTATGAGGGGGTAAAAATAATTGCGGAGGGGCTTGCCCGGTTCGGAGAACGCTATGCGGAACGTGCCGGTCAGATGGCCGCTGAAGAAACAGACCCCGTCAGGAAATATGAACTTGACGTGATTGCGGAAAACTGCCGGAGAGTGCCGCGTTTCGGGGCAACTACTTTTTACGAAGCGGTGCAGTCCCTTTTTCTGACGCAGATTGCCCTGAACATGGAAAGCCTGGATAACTCCGTCTGTCCTGGACGGATGGACCAGTATCTCTATCCTTATTATAAACGGGATGTGGAAAGAGGGATTCTATCCAGGGAGAAGGCGAAGGAAATACTGGCCTGCTTTTCTATCAAGTTGTCGGAAATCATCCCTGTGTTTTCAAAGCATCTGACTAATTTTCACGGAGGGATGTTCAACGGCCAGGTGGTGACCGTGGGGGGCCTCACGAGGGACGGGGCCGACGGCACCAATGAACTTTCCTATATCTTCCTTGAAATCATGGACGAACTGCGCATGCGCCAGCCGAACTACCACGCAAGGGTACATAAAGGGGCACCCGGGGAATATATGGAAAAAATTACCACCATCCTTGCGAAAGGAAGCAACTCGCCCGCGCTTTACGGTGATGAGGCGATCATCGACACCATGGTGCACAACGGCTATTCCCTTGAGGATGCCCGGGACTATACCGCCGTAGGATGTGTCGAACCCGTTTCACAGGGAAAGAGTTTTTCCTCGACGGACGCGGCAATATTCAATGTGCCTCTTAGCCTGGAGATGGCGCTGAACGGGGGAAGACGTTTCGGCCATCTCTTCCGGTCCGGTGCGGCTACAAAGCCGTTCGGGAAAATGCGTGATATTGACGAACTGTACAATGTGTTTGCACAACAGCTTTCATTCAAGCTTGCACAACTGATCGCGGATCTCAAGGCTGTGGAAGAGGCGAACCGGCGGTATCATCCCACGCCCCTCACCAGCATGCTTCTTGAGGGATGTCTGGAAAAAGGAAAATGCTCCACGGCGGGCGGGGCCAGATATAATTTCTCCGGCATCCAGTGTGTTGCCCCCGTGGACACGGGTGACGCGCTCTTTGCGGTGGAAAAACTTGTGTACCGGGAACGGAAGCTTACGGCAGAAGAGCTTCTCCGGCAGTTGAAGAAAAATCTTCCCGATGAGAAAATACGGAACATACTGCGCAAAGCGGAGAAATACGGGAATGACTGCGAGGATGCGGACCGCCATGTCGCCCGTGTCATCAGTGTCTTTGCCGACCTTCTGCAGTCATTAGGGAAAAATACAAGGGGCGGAGCCTATGTCATGGGACTCTATTCGGTGACCGCCCATGAATACTTTGGACGCATTACGGGCGCTCTCCCCAACGGACGGCGAAAGGGTGAGAGCTTCGCATCCGGCATTGCCCCGGAAAACGGCATGGACAGGCTTGGGCCCACGGCCATGCTTAACTCCGTGCATAGGATTGATTGCTCACGCGCGGCCAACGGCATTAATCTGAACGCAATGTTCGACCCCCATTCCCTGCGGGGCGATGAAGGACGCACCGCGCTGGGACACCTGCTGAAGGTATATTTCGGACGCCGGGGAATGCAGATCCAGGTCAACGTGCTGGACCCGGAAGTTCTTCTGGCGGCAAAACAAAACCCGGAGCAGTACCCGAATCTCCTCGTCCGCGTTTCAGGATATTCCGCCTATTTCGGCGACCTGACACCTGCGATGCAGGATGAGATCATCCGGAGAAGCATGTTGCGGTGCTGACGGTTCAGGCGACCTTATTCTGGAATGACGGCAGGATGACGGTCTCTGCTCGTTTTCGTAATTTAAAAATTCAGTGAAGTGGAGGACCAGCGTTGAGCAGTCATTCAACCGTTTCTCCTTTGTCCAGTTACGTTTCCGCGGACGTGTGTCTTTTTCGCGTTTCAAAGAGATAATCACAAATTTCGAAAATTTCTTTACTATAAAGCCATTGCACTCATTGTTTCAATATGTTAAGCAAATCATCAACATTGGTCATCCGGAGAGATTTTGAAAATGAAATACGAACCGCAAGTTATCGAAGAAAAATGGCAAAAAAAGTGGGATGAGGAAAAGGCCTTCAAGGTCACCGAAGACCCGCAAAAGAAAAAATATTATCTGCTGGAGATGTTTCCCTATCCGTCCGGCAAAATCCATATCGGCCATGTCCGCAATTACACCATCGGCGATGTTGTTGCCCGTTACAAGCGCATGAAGGGATTCAATGTTCTGCATCCGATCGGCTGGGATGCCTTTGGCATGCCCGCGGAAAACGCAGCCATCGAGCACAAAATCCATCCATCGAAGTGGACGCACGAAAATATCGAGCACATGAAAAAGCAGCTCAAGCGCATGGGCTTCAGCTATGACTGGGACCGCGAAGTCGCCACCTGCGAGCCGGAATATTACCGCTGGGAACAGCTCTTCTTTATTTGGATGTACGAAAAAGGCCTGGCCTACAAAAAACGCTCCACGGTTAATTTTTGCACTAAGTGCGACACGGTGCTGGCCAACGAACAGGTGGAAGGCGGCCAGTGCTGGCGCTGCGGCACGGATGTGACGGAAAAGGTGCTCGATCAGTGGTTTTTCAAAATCACCGCCTACATCGAAGAACTTCTGGATTACTGCGACAAGCTTCCCGGCTGGCCGGAACGCGTCATGACGATGCAGAAAAACTGGATTGGCAAAAGCTACGGCTGCCTGGTCGATTTCCCGATGGCTGAAGGCCCGGGCGCGATCAAGGTCTTTACGACCCGTCAGGACACGCTCTTCGGAGCGACCTTCATGCTGGTGGCTGCGGAGCATCCGCTGGTGACGGAACTGACCAAAGGAAAGGCCATTGAAAAAGATGTTCAGGCATTTGTCGAAAAAGTCAAAAAGCAGGATAAGCTGATGCGCACATCTGAGTATTACGAAAAGGAAGGCCTCTTTCTGGATTCCTACTGTCTCAATCCGCTCACGGGCTGGAAGATGCCGATCTTTGCGGCGAACTTCGTTCTGGCCGATTACGGAACCGGCTGCGTTATGGCCGTGCCGACGCACGATCAGCGCGACTTCGAATTCGCCAAAAAATTCGATCTGCCGCTGATAGTTGTTATTTCACCGAAAGACAGAACGCTTGATCCGGCAGCAATGACCGAAGCTTACGTGGATGAAGGTGTCCTCGTCAATTCCCAGCAGTTCAATGGCATGGAAAATACCAAAGTTCTGGAAGCAATCGCCGATTTTCTGGAAAAAGAAGGGAAGGGCAAACGCACCATTCAGTACCGCCTGCGCGACTGGGGCATTTCCCGTCAGCGATACTGGGGCGCGCCGATCCCGATGATCAACTGCGATAAATGCGGCATCGTCCCGGTTGACGAAAAGGATCTGCCGGACGACCTGTCCGAAATGCGGCGGTAAAGCAGTGCGTGAGACGGATACGATGGATACCTTTGTGGAATCCTCATGGTACTTCGACCGGTTCTGCTGTCCGGACTGCGATACCAAGCCTGGACTGGATCGCAAGAAACTCGATTACTGGATGCCGGTGGATCAGTACATCGGCGGCATCGAACATGCCATTCTGCATCTGCTCTATGCCAGATTTTACACCAAAGTTCTGCGCGATTTCGGCGTGATTGGCGTGGATGAGCCTTTCACCAATTTGCTGACGCAGGGCATGGTCTGCAAGGAAACCATGAAGTGCAAAGAGCACGGATATCTTTTCCCGGAACAGGCTTTGGAGAGCAAGTGCCATATCTGCGGTAAAGACGTCATCATCGGCAAGATCGAAAAAATGTCCAAATCACTCAAAAATGTTATCGATCCCGATTTTCTGGTTAAAACCTACGGCGCGGATACCGCGCGCATCTTCTGTCTGTTCGCGGCGCCACCGGAAAAGGATCTGGAATGGAGCGAACAGGGCGTGGACGGCTCCTTCCGATTTCTTAGCCGCCTGTGGCGCATTGTGGACGAATATCTCGAAGACATCAAGAAAGTCGAACCGCTGTCCGGCGCAATGGAACTCGAAGGCGATTTGAAAGCCTTGCGGCGCAAGACCCATCAGACGATTCGCAAAGTGACGGTGGATATTGAAGACCGTTTTCATTTCAACACGGCCATCAGCGCCGTCATGGAACTGGTGAATGCCGTCTATCAGGTCAAACACCCCGCAGGTTCCGATAAGGTAGCGTTGGGCGCGGTACGCGAAGCTCTGGAGGCGGCAATCGTGTTGCTGACGCCGATCGTTCCTCATATTACTGAAGAACTCTGGCAGATGCTTGGCCATAAAAATCTTGTTTCCGATATGGACTGGCCGGAATTTGATCCGGCAATCGCCAGCGAAGAAGAGATGACGATCGTTGTGCAGATCAATGGAAAACTGCGCAGCCGGATGACCGTGCCGGTGGACGAAAGTGAAGAAAAAATCAAAGCGGACGCCCTGGCGGATGAAAAAATAAAGACCATGACCGCGGGAACGCAGATCAGGAAAGTTATTTACGTGCCGAAGAAGCTGGTTAATATTGTAGTGACACTCTCTGAGAGCTAGCGGAGCGACGCTCGAAGAGTAAGTGGAACTATCCCCGTAGCGCAGCGGAGGGGGATGCGGACTTGCTGAGAAGATATTTTTATGATGAAAAAAATTGTTAAAATCACAATCGTATTCTTTTTATGCGCTGTTTTATTCGGCTGCGGATACTCTTTCATTTCTCGCGGCGAGTCGATTGATAACCATATTCAAAAAGTTTACGTGCAAACGTTCGATAATGAGACAGAGCAGGCCGGCATTGAGAATGATGCCCGGACCGCATTTGTCAACCAGTTCATACAGAACAGCCGTTTTAAAATCGCGTCCGGTCCGGAGAGTGCCGATGCGACAGTCAGTGGGAAAATTGTCAATCTGCATACATCAACGCTTTCGCATTTAAAAAATGACCTGGCGGCGGAAGAGCGGGTGACCATCACCATGGAAGTTGTTTTTCAGGATAATATCAGCGGTAAAATTATTTGGAGCGCGCGTGAATTGACGGATTCGGTTGATTACACCTTAACCGAAGATATTAATCTGCTTCCGGCGACCAGAAGACAGGCGCTGATGAAACTCGCCAACGATATGGCGGAAAAAGCGTTTAACCTGATGATGTCCGGATTTTAGTGAGCCAAGCTGAACTATAGTGAAGCGTAAGGCGAACTATCCCAGGCGCGTAGCGCCGTGGGATTTGAGACCTGGGCAGCGTAGAGGGATTTGATCCAAAGTGAAATTCATTCCTGCCACCTAAAGGTGACGGGACAATGCATTTTGAGACTATAGTCAAGGTTCATTGAAGCGTAAGGCGAACTATCCCAGGCGCGTAGCGCCGTGGGATTTGAGACATGGGCAGCGTAGAGGGATTTGATCCAAAGTGAAATTCATTCCTGTCACCTAAAGGTGACGGGACAATGCATTCTGAGACTATAGTCAAGGCTCATAAGCGTACGTCGTAGTGAGATTCTCGGAGCTATTGCGAAGAGTAAATCGAACCATTCAATCCCGACGCATCAGGATTGGAAAATATCCCCGCAGCGCAGCACCACGGGATTAACACTCATTTTTTCTCTTATCGGTGGCTGAAAACTATAACCCCAATAAATTTTTTATGGCTCCTTCAATTGTAAAATTCGGCCGCTTTATCCTTCTGTCCGTCAATGACGAGAAGGAGATGTTAAGCCTCTGGTCTTCCGATGTCCATGCTATCAAAGAAATAAAAAATCTTTCTTTATTCCTGAAAATAATGTCCGGCAACTATCTGCTGCTGATTGATGCCGGAGAAAAAATAAATTGTAGTAAATTATCTTTGCGCCGCCTGCTGAAAGTTGCCGGCAACGAAAAAGCCGGCATTGTTTATTCCGATTTTATTCGGGAGCAAGGAAACAATCTCATTGAACATCCGTTAATTGATTACCAGACCGGCAGTATTCGTGATGATTTTAATTTCGGACATCTTTTGGTTTATTCCTCCGCCGCGGTGAAATTAGCCCTGCAAAAATACGGCCCTTTGCCGTCCGATGCGGACGCGGCTTTATATGATTTGCGCCTGAAAATATCCGCTGATTTTAAAATAATTCATTTGCCGGAATTTTTGTACACGGTATCCGTGAAGAAGAAGACAATAAAAAAGACCGGCATTCAGACAAAGGCCCATTTTGCCTATGTCGCAAAAGAGAATTTCCTGCGTCAGAAAAAATTTGAAATAATCGCAACCTCTCACCTGAAACGCATCGCGGCGTATCTTTCTTCGCGCACAAAAATCGTGAACGACGAACAGGATGACGGCCAGTGGAAAGCCAGCATCGTTATCCCCGTGCTCAACCGTAAAAAAACGATAACCGATGCGCTGAAGAGTGCCCTGGGGCAGAAAACCGACTTTCCATTCAATATTATCGTTGTGGACAATTATTCCACAGATGGAACCACCGCTATTTTAAAGAAGTGTGCTTTAAAACATCCTCATGTTCATCATCTTATCCCTTCACGGAAAGGTCTGGGCATCGGCGGTTGCTGGAATGAAGCTATTTATTCGCCGTATTGCGGACGCTATGTTGTTCAGCTTGATTCCGACGACCTGTACAGCTCGCCGCATACTTTGCAGAAAATCGTGAACACCATGCGCCGGGGAGGATACGCAATGGTTGTTGGTTCTTACACGATT
>JAGVUJ010000371.1 GCA_019136325.1 Deltaproteobacteria bacterium | reverse complement strand
GCTTTTTCGGCAATTTCATAATGAAAGACTGCAGGGGCGGCAATGACAACGCCCTTGATGGCGTTGTCTTTAAGCAGGGTGTTGTAGTCGTCGGTAACGGCAACATCCGGATAGGTTTTGGCCATCTCTTCACGGATGGGTTGATCGCCATCGCAAATGTTTTTGAGTACGCCCAACTGATAAAAATTACGAACTAGGTTCTTGCCCCAGTAGCCGGCGCCGATGACGGCGATGGCTGCAGGTAATGGATGATGGGTAATGGGTGATGGTTTTTTTTTCGTCATAGAATTCCTCTCATAAAATCCCCCTGAATCACCCTTTGGAAAAGGGGGAATTGATGAGGGGCTTGTGATTTAGCATCTGGGTGGTGTGTCATTTTTTCTTCTTCTTTATCGTGTGTTTGAACTTCAAAACTGCAAAATTAAGCTCAATGGATGTCTCTGTTCCACTTGTTTTCAAGTCGTCATCAAAGATTCCGGCGATCAATTCTCCGCTTCTCTGCATGAGCGCCTTCTGATCAGCCTTGTCTTGAACAATCGATAGCTCTCGAATGCTTCTTGATAGCTGCCTGATTTTCGCGAAAGTTTCGATGATCGCAAACGTCGCTTCTGTCGCTTGTGGACTTTTTAATATCGTAGCAATCATGTACAACCCTTTTTCAGTGAAGGCCTTAGGTTATGCTCTTGTCTTTGCAAATTTTGTGGTCGAAAATTTCGACCGCAAATCCGCAAACTCTCCTTCGCTGATCTCAAACATGTAATCATGCGGAAATTTATCAGGATTATTTTTTACGGCCTCATTGATTCGTTTTGTCTCAACACTATAAAGATCAGCGACATCGCTATCCAACAAGATGCTTTGGCCACGCAGTTCAACAATCAGTCCTTTAAATTCTCAAATTTTGCTAATGTACTCATATCAGGTCATCCTTTGCACAATTCCTTTTTTGGTTTGTGCTGAAGCAGGCATTTTGCCTGGTCCGAAATGTTTCAATTTAAATGTTGCGATTCAGGCTACAAGCCTGAACCAGCAGAAGAGCCCTTCTGATTTGATCCGTTAATCCAAAATCTGATTTAAATTTTTTCTCGTTTGTAATTTTATATATTGAAACAGCCAGTTCTTTACTCAGTTGCCAAACTTTTAATTCCTGAAATCCCGCCATGACCTATCACCTATTACCTATTTCCTTTAACCAGTCTTTTTACGATCTTTTCTGCTGTTTTTCCGTTGCCGTAAAGATTTGGATGTTTTGCAGGCGTCTTGAAAGTTTTGACTGCTTTTATAATCTTTGCGCTATTCGCTCCGGTTAAAATATTCCAACCTGCCTGTATTGTTTCCAGCCACTCTGTTTCATCCCTGAGTGTTACACATGGCACTTTTAACCAATATGCCTCTTTTTGAATACCGCCGGAGTCGGTAAGAATCATTCGTGCTGATTTTTCCAAGGCAATGATGTCAAAATAACCAACAGGGTCGATAAACTTGAGAGAGGCGTGAGGTGTTAGGTGTGAGGAGTGAGGGGTTAGGACTGAGGGGTAATTATCGCCAAGCATTTTTTTTGTTCTTGGGTGAATCGGTAATACGACGGTTTCTCGTTTGGCAATTTCTGAAAGCGCATCCATTATACCGGCAAGGCGTTGTGGATCATCTGTGTTTTCTGCGCGATGAACGGTAGCTAAAAGATATTGCTTTGGCTTAAGGCTCAATCTCTGTAAAATATTTGACGTCTTTGAAGATGTCTGAACCGCAAATGTCAAGGCATCTGCCATCACGTCGCCGACGATGAGAACGTTAGAGGTAATGGGCAATGGGTTATAGGTAATAGGTAATGGGTTATGGGTAAGGGGTAAGGGGATGCCTTCGGCAGCAAGGTTGTCGACAGAAACTTGACTAGGACAAAAGAGAACAGTCGAAAGATGATCTGCCACAACACGATTGATTTCTTCAGGCATACGGCGATTGAAACTGCGTAATCCTGCTTCAATATGTGCTACCGGTATATGAATTTTGGCTGCGGCAAGCGCTCCCGCCAGGGTTGAGTTGGTGTCGCCATAAATTAACACCCAATCAGGTTTTTCTTTAAGTAGCACATCTTCAATGCCGGCAAGCATTTTCCCTGTTTGTTGTCCGTGCGTGCCTGAACCGATGTTCAGGTTATATTTCGGCTTCGGCATTGCCAGTTCACGGAAGAAAATGGATGACATTGCTTCATCATAATGTTGACCTGTGTGGATGATAACCTCCGTGAGGGGTGTCCCGCTCCGCTTCGCTTCGGGGATAGTTCGACTAACGTTTCGAACTTCGCTGCGCCCGTTCTCAATTTGTCTCACTAAGGCGTCAGGGGTGAGACGGTTATGTGCAGCGATAGCGCGAGATACTGCTGCAGCTTTAATGAACTGAGGCCGTGCGCCGATGATTGTGCAAATCTTCATAGATAATTAGGTAATAGGTTATGGGTCATAGGTTATGGGTCATAGGTTATGGGTCATAGGTTATGGGTCATAGGTTATGGGTTATGACTTCCGTTATCTTTGTTTGTTCATCTGCTGTTAGATATGGATGCATCGGTAAACTGAAAATGCGACTGGCACAGTCTTCACTGACCGGAAAATCACCTTCTTTGTATCCCAGATGGGCAAACGCGGTCTGCATGTGCAGAGGTTTGGGATAGTAAATGGCCGAAGGTATTTTGTTGTCCTGAAGTTTTTTCAGTAAAATGGAGCGATGGTTTTCATCCCTGGCTAGAAGAGAATATTGTGCCCAGGCGCTGATGTGCCCGGCGGGGATGTGAGGCGTGACAAGCTCAAAGCGCTGGTCAGAGGTCATGGGTGATAGGCGATGGGACAACAAATCCGTGTAGCGCTGGGCGACGGTTTGGCGCAATTCCACTTCTTCTGGAAAGATATCAAATTTAGCCAATAGAATGGCAGCCTGCAATGTATCGAGTCGGCCATTGATGCCGATGCGGACGTTATCATATTTATGATTACCTTTGCCATGTATACGGATAGATGTCATAACGTCCGCTAACTGATCATCGTTAGTGAAACACATTCCACCATCACCATAGCAGCCTAAAGGTTTCGCCGGGAAAAAGGACGTGCACGCAATGTTGCCCAAAGAGCAGGCCTTGTTATTGTTGTATTGTGCACCGAAGGATTGCGCCGCATCTTCGATGACAAATAATCCATTTTCTTTTGCGATGACCTTAATTGCGTCGTAGTCGGCAGGCAAACCAAACAAATCTACAGGGATCACGCCGCGAGGCGTGAGGGGCAAGGGGCAAGGGGTTAGGGGTAATGGGTAAATAGAAGAATCGCTGGATTTCAGGGCTTTGATGGCTAAAGCAAGTTTGACAGGATCGATGTTGAAAGTTTTCGGATCAATGTCCACAAAAACAGGCGCTGCACCGAGTAGACTGATTACTTCGGCTGTCGCAATGAATGTAAAAGGCGTTGTAAAGATGGCATCTCCGGGTTTCACACCGTAAGCCATAAGCGCCATCAACAATGCATCGGTTCCTGATGCGCAACTGATGGCGTGTTTTGCTCCGGTATAAGCTGCAAGCTTTTCCTCCAATTGCTTGATTTCCGGCCCCATGATGTAGTTGCCGTGACTTAAAACGTTCTGGATGTTGTTGTTTAGTGTTTCTTTAATTCTGGTTTGCTGTGTTTTGAGATCAATGAAGTCCATAATACGTCCTTAGTTCTATGTTAAGTAATACCTAAATTGTCACTTGTTTTTTTATAGTTTATAAAATATCCACCTGCTTGAGAAAAGGCAATTTAGCATCCTTTTCAGAAACGATGGGATGATCTAGCGGCCATGTTATGGCAATCTCAGGGTCGTCCCAGCGGATGCCCGCATCGGCTTGCGGGTTGTATTCCGCGGTGCATTTGTACATGAGGCGGACATCGTCGGTTAAGGCCGCAAAGCCGTGGGCAAATCCCGGCGGAATATAGAGCATGGCATGGTTTTGATCATTCAGCTCCGCTGCCACCCATTTTAAAAATGTCGGAGAGGTTCTGCGAATATCGACCGCCACGTCCCACACGCCGCCCTGGAAAACCGACACCAGCTTGCCCTGGGCATGGGGATTTTTTTGATAATGGAGTCCGCGGATCACATTTTTTTTGGAAACGGAAAAATTGTCCTGAACAAAATGCGCGGGCAGGTTTGCTTTTTGAAAATCCGAGGCCTTGAAGGATTCCATAAAACAGCCCCGGCCGTCCGTAAAGATTTTCGGTTCAATCAGAATAACATCGGGAATTTCAAGGCTGGTCAATTTAAACGGCATAATCAAATGTCTTTTAGTCTCTGATACGATTTTTCTTTAAGAATCTTTTCCAGATAATCCCGGTAGGATGATCTGGGCGTTTGCTCGACTAGTTTTTCATTTTCTTTTTATCCACAAAGCCCATGCGGTATGCGATTTCTTCCAGACAGGCGATTTTCAATCCCTGGCGGGCCTCCAGCGTGCCGATAAAATGGCTGGCCTCCAGAAGACTGGTGTGTGTTCCGGTATCCAGCCAGGCGATACCGCGTCCCAGCGGAACAACATGAAGTTCGCCGCGATTCAAGTACGTCATGTTGACATCCGTGATCTCCAGTTCGCCGCGGACGGACGGTTTCATGGACCTGGCAATTTTGGTAATTTTCTGATCGTAAAGATAAAGCCCGGGGACGGCGTAATTGGATTTGGGTCTGGCGGGTTTTTCTTCAATGCTGATGGCTTTGCCGGTTTTGTCGAATTCCACAACGCCGTAGCGCTCCGGATCGTTGACGTTATAACCGAAGATGAGCGCGCCTTTCTGGAAATCTGCGACGATTTTATTCAGTCCCATGTTTCCGTAAAAGATGTTGTCTCCCAGAATCAGGCACACGGAATCGCCGTCGATAAATTCTTCGCCGACCAGAAACGCCTGAGCGATGCCTTTGGGTTCGGGCTGTACTTTGTAGCTTAGCCGTATTCCCCAGCGGCTGCCGTCGCCCAGCAGGGCCTCGAAACGAGGCGTGTCCTGCGGCGTGGAGATGATGAGAATGTCCTGAATGCCCGCCTTCATGAGCGTTGCCAGCGGATAGTAAATCATCGGTTTGTCATACACCGGCTGCAACTGTTTGCTGGCCACCAGGGTCAGGGGATAAAGCCTGCTGCCCGCGCCGCCGGCCAATA
>JAGVUJ010000039.1 GCA_019136325.1 Deltaproteobacteria bacterium | reverse complement strand
GATATATTTAAATCATTTGTTGATCCGGTTTTTATAATTTTCATCTTGTTGCTGACAACTTTTTTTATTTACTGGGTCTCAAGCAAAAAAAAGATCGACATGTTGCCTTTGCTTTTTGTCATTATTTTGTTCTATGGTTTCAGCATCTTTCCCGTGTCCAATTATTTGAGTTACCAGATCGAAAAGGAATACATCAGCGGATCGGCTGTGAAAGATAAAGTGACACCGGATGTCATTGTGGTTCTCAGCGGCGGAGCTTCCGATATCAATGCTTTAGCTAAGACGTTTCCCGGAGAAACGACCACTGTCCGGTTGGTGCATGCGGTGCAGATGTTTAAAAAATACGACGCCCGGTATCTGGTTTGCTCGGGAAAAAGCAACAGTAAAGTGGCCGATGCGCAGGTGATGGCGCACATGGCGGAAGAATTGGGTGTGCCTGAAGATAAAATCCGCATTGAACCGGCATCACAAAACACGTATGAGCACGCGGTGGAGTTTAATAAAATGTTTGCCGGAAAAGATGTAACGATCGGATTGGTGACCTCGGCCAGTCATATGAAGCGCAGTGAAAAAGAATTCCGCAAATATTTCAGGAATGTTCTGCCTTTGCCGACAGGCTATCTTTATGCTTCGCCTGCGGGTACGGCGGCTGTCAGATATATTCCTCAATCCCGCTGGCTTTATAACAATACGCTGATTCTTCATGAGGCCGTGGGGCATATATGGTACCGTATTAAAGACGCTGGGTCGTGGATCGTGAATAGGTTGTAGGTGTTCCCCGTCGCTTCGCTCCGGGGATAGAGGATAGTTTTCCCAGAGCACTGCGTGCCTGGGGTAGTTGATGGTGAATAGTGAATGGTAATGACATTCGTCGAGAACAAACAAAGTGCAGTTCGAGACGTAAATGGAATTATCCCAGGAGCGAAGCGACGTGGGATTGATGGTTTATAGTAAATAATGAATGCGCAATTTAAAAATCCTAATTTTTATTTAATGGTCATAACGGATGTTTTGATTTTTACCATTGCTCTTTATCTGTCGTACTTTTTCCGTTTTGATTTTATTGTTGCCAATATTAATTTTGAGCAGATCGGAAATCTGCTTTTCTGGATTCTCCCGCTGAAAGTCCTCCTCTTCTTTTCCATCGGACTTTATCGGGGCATGTGGCGCTACACCAGTGTGCGGGATTTCTGGATGCTGATCAAGGCTTGCTTCATGTCCACCGTGCTGATCATGGTGGTTATTCTGACGATCAGCCGATTCCAGGGCTATTCCCGCAGTATATTTATCATTGATGGCATTTTCACTTTTGTGATGGCCGGAGGCATCCGCATGGCGATTCGTTCTTTTTTTGCCGTCATGGGCAATCCGATGGCCAATGTTAATCCCTCGCTTCTTTCCAATGTGACCAGGGTCTTGATTGTGGGCGCCGGAGACGCAGGAGAAAAAATCTTACGGGAAACCATCGATAACTACAAATTGAATTATGAGGTTGTCGGTTTTATCGATGACGACGAACAGAAACAGGGACGGACAATTCACGGGGTGAGAATCTTGGGGTCCGTCAAACGCCTGCCCAAAATATTGAAACGCGAAACCATTCATCAGATCCTCATTGCGGTGCCTTCCGCCAGCGGCGATCAGATCCGGCGCATTGTGGAAACGTGCCAGAAATGCAATGTCTCTTATAAAATCCTGCCCGGCATCGGCGATTTGATTGACGGCCGGGTCAGCGTGAAACTGCTTCGCGACATCAGTTACGAGGATCTTCTGGGACGTTCTCCCGTGCAGCTCAGCATCAAAGACATTCGCAATTATCTCGACGATAAAACCATTCTGATCACCGGGTGCGGAGGCTCCATCGGGTCCGAACTTTGCAGGCAGGTCGTCAAGTACCAGCCGCACCGGCTGATCCTGCTGGATTCAAGCGAATCCAATCTTTTCAATATTCAGATGGAGATTCTCAACGAACATTTCTACCGCAACTGCGAAGCCATCCTGGGGCACGTGCAGGATGAAACCTTAATGAATAATGTTTTTGAAAAATACAGGCCGGAAGTTGTGTTTCACGCGGCGGCCTACAAACATGTGCCCATGATGGAGAAAAATCCCTGGCAGGCTGTTTTTAATAATATTGTCGGCAGTCGCGTGGCGATGGAAATGGCCATTAAGCATCATGTGGAAAGGTTCGTACTGGTTTCCACCGACAAGGCCGTTCGCCCGACCAATGTCATGGGCGCCAGCAAGCGCGTAACGGAATTGATCATGCAGTGCCAGCAGGGTAATGGCACCCGGTTTATGGCCGTGCGGTTCGGGAATGTGGTAGGTTCCTCCGGTTCCGTTATCCCGTTGTTCCGCCGTCAGATCGAACAGGGCGGACCGGTGACGGTTACGCATCCGGAGATCAACCGATTCTTTATGACGATTCCCGAGGCGGCGCAGATGATCTTGCAGGCGGGAACGATGGGCGAAGGCGGCGAAATTTTCATTCTGCGAATGGGAACCCCGATAAAAATTGCCGATATGGCGCGCGACTTGATTCGCCTCTCCGGAAAGGAACCGGATGTGGACATAAAAATTGTTTTCACCGGTTTGCGCGACGGAGAAAAACTTTATGAAGAACTGATTACAGAAGGTGAGGATATTCTGCCGACGCAACATAAAAAGGTCATGGTGCTGCGCTCCAACGGTTTGTTTAACGGCGCGAAAAATCCTCAGGAAGCCAAAGAACATCTTTATGATAAGCTGGACCGGTTGACGGAGATGGCGGCCCGCCACGATTCGAAGGGCATTAAAATAAAATTAAAGGAAATCGTTGCTGAATATACTCCGCAGGAAAATGAGAGTGTTTTTTAAGAAATAGTGAAACGTGTCCCACAGCGCTGCGCGCCTGAGATAGTTCCACCAACGTTTCGCGCGTCGTTTCTCTCGCGCTCAGCGGGTGTCACTAAATAGTGAATGGTGAATAGAAAAAACTCAATATGTCATTTCGACCGAAGGGAGAAATCTTGTTGTTTTGTTCCCATTCGCTACGCTTCGGGGATAGTTCGACCAACGCTTCGAGCTTCACTTCGTTCGCTCTTAGCGGGTCTCACTAAGACTTCTCACATTCGTTCGAACTGACACAAGAATGAACTATCCGAGCGCATAACCTGAATGTCACTATAGGCGACGTGGGATGAAGAGTGAAAAGTGAATGGTGAAAAGAGCGCACAAGAACTTGGATGTCTGGAAAGAAAGCGTTTCACTCGCTACGCATATTTACAAAGTTACAGAAAAATTTCCGAAAAATGAACTTTATGGATTGACTTCGCAAATGCGCCGCGCCTCAGTTTCTATTTCCAGCAATATTGCAGAAGGTGCTGCACGGACTTCGGCTAAAGAATTTTCTTATTTTCTCAACATAGCTGGTGGCTCACTGAGCGAATTGGATACACAACTTGAAATAGCCCATAATCTTCTTTTCGTTACCAGTGAACAAAAGCGAGACATGAGTATTATGATAGAATCCATATCCGGCAAATTGGCTGGATTAATTAAATACGTAAAGAAAAAATCGAATGAAAATTAACATTTCACCATTTAATGAGACTCGTCAATAATGAGACCCAAAATTCAGAAACACAGTGAACTGAAGCTTGCTGGACGAATTATACCTTGTGTAACACAAGCACAGCGCCGAGGGGCACCATTCACCATTCACCATTCACGTTTCACTTTCTTATTGAAAACAGTCATGGCAATTTGCTTTATGTTGATGTGGTGCGCGCCGGGGTATGCGCTTTCGTCGACGAATGTCTGGATTGACAATGAACTTTACGCCGACATGGAATCGTGGGCGGCGGAAGGCCTGATCGAAAGTCAGCTTTCTTCGACCAGGCCGGTTGCCCGCAGTGAAGTCGGCAAGCAGCTTCTCACAACGCTGGACAGATGCAATACATCGCCAACGCCTTCCGTTAGTTGTATCAATATTCAAAAGCATTATACGAAACTTTTCCCGGCGGAAATCGCTGAAGCGAAAAATGCCAACAATGCCGGCGGAAGTTTTGTCAAGCCGGTGGAAAATATTTCTCTGTCTTACAAATATCTCGATGGTCCGTTTTCTGTTTTCAACAATGAAGGCATTGATTACGGCGAAGGAAGCAATGCGCTGGTTCAATTCCAGTCGTCAGCGAGGCTCTGGCGGACGTTTTCCTTTTTCGTGCAACCGATATTGATTTATAACAGCCATGCCTATGCCTCCGGTGACGACAGCGAAACAAAACTGCGCCTGCACCGGGGTTATGCGAAAGTGAACCTCTTTAATTTTGAAATCCTGGCCGGCCGCGATTCGCTGTGGTGGGGACCGGGTTACCACGGCTCGCTGCTGATGTCGAACAACGCCAAACCCTTCGACATGATCAAGTTATCCAATCCGGAACCGGTTCTGCTGCCCTGGTTTTTTTCATATCTCGGACCGTTTCAGTTCAATTTGATTGTTTCTCAGCTTCATGACGAGCGGACAGGCATTGA
>JAGVUJ010000164.1 GCA_019136325.1 Deltaproteobacteria bacterium | reverse complement strand
GCGATGATGAAAATATTTTCAAAATAAGAAGGGGAAGTTGAATGTTATGAAAGCCTCTTTTATCCGCAAAGTTCTGATCATGATCGTCAGTCTGTATGTGACGCTGAGAATTACGGTCATTGTTCTGTACTGGTCGATCATCAAGGGCGGCTATCCGAGAAAAGACGGAGACGGGCTTTTGACCTGGTGGTCCAATGGTCTTCTCAATGCGGCACGCATCAAAAAGACGATTTTCGATCCCTTCAACGTTCGCATCGAACCGGGTAAACGTTATATTATCATGTCGAATCACCGCAGCCTCTATGATATTCCCCTGACGATCCTTTCGCTTCCGGGCAGCATCCGCATGCTCACCAAAAAGGAACTATTCAGGATACCGCTGTGGGGACGCGGAATGGCGGCGGGCGAATTCATTTCCATCGATCGCCACCACATCGAGCAGGCCAAAAAAGATCTCCATGCGGCGCGCGAAAAGATGGAAGATGGCATTGTATTGTGGATCGCTCCGGAGGGCACACGCTCGCGAACCGGCCGGTTGGGATCGTTTAAAAAAGGCGGTTTCATCCTGGCGATTGAAACCGGCGCGCAGATTATACCGGTCGGCATCCGGGGTTCGGAGAAAGTCCTTCCAGCCAAGACGTGGGACTTCTACCTTGATCAAAAAGTAGAAATTCATATCGGCAAACCGATTGATGCCTCGGCTTATACCGTGAAGAACAAGGATGAGTTAATTGAAGCGGTGCGGCGTGAACTAAGCGCTCTGTGCGGCGAAACCTGATATCAACAGCGAGCCCGCCAAAAAGGCGAAGGAATAACAAGTGGCTGTCCCTAATTATCAACTATCCCTCTCACTTGATGCACAAAGATCGGCAATGCATTTTTGAGGAGTATCGACTCATCTCTCATGACGCAACCGAAGAAGGTAAAGCGTAGCAATAATGGCCGTGATGGTTGAAATAACTATCCCAATCCAGATTACAGGGGAATCCGGATAGCGCGGTTTGAGGAGAGAATACATTGAAAAAAGATTTATTAGAAAATAGATAATGGGGATGAGTGGGAATGCCGATATTATATTTTGCTTCGTCTGGAGTTTCATACTCAACGTTCCTCACTTCACCGGAAAATCAATAGGAAATATATTTATCCGGCTCCATAAGCCTTGGAAAACTGATTCGAGGCCACTTAACGATACATAACATATAAGCAACATGACAGGGAAGGCCAGAAAAAAGACCCTGATCATTTTACCGGGAGAATAGAGACCCGATGTTTTTTTGTCCAGGATGAAGCCGAATAGATAGCAGAACAAGAAGACCAACAGAGCCCAGCCTACAAAATTCATCATGGGTATAGAAAACAGCCGAAGGGTGTTTGCATTTTCCCAGACCCACAGACCATAAGGCTGGGGCGGGTCCATTGTTGCACCGATGTTGACCAGCAGAGGATCGCAGAAAAAATCAAGGGACATGGCAAAGATTCCTGCCGCCGCGGCGCGGATCATCCGGGGCCATCTGTAACCCACAATCTCAAAAATCTCAAATGAGCAGTAACTGATGAAATACCAGCCCAAGCAGGTGTAAAAGGGTATTTCCAGAAACCATAGACCTCCCCGTGTAAAAAAATAGGTATCGTTGCCCAGCAGACGACCGCTTAGCAGGATCCACTCGTTTTCCTCGAGACCGGAAAAGATCATTGAACCAAAAAAGAAAAGTGCCGCCATGCCCAGACCGTATTTCTTGAGGCAGTGATAAAAGGCGAATCCCGCGATAATCAAACTGGTCACATCGCCTATCGCCAGTTCCATCCAATAGGAAACATAGGGCATAACCCTCGGCGGCGGCAGGTCGGGTACGGCCAGAACATGAGGATATAAATGATGCAGGATCGTACTGATCGCGAGTGCGGAAGAAAATAATCCAGCGAGAATAACCGCCGTCTGTTTCTCCCATGATTCCGGTGGCGTAGCCGTCCATGTGTTTTTCATTGAAAAAACATCCTTTTCATTTGCCGCAATATATGAAGAACATTTTCTTTTATGTGTTTTGCTTGCTCTGGTTCCGCCATGTCATGAAGCCGAGCAGCGAACCGATAGAAAACAAACCTCCCGTCATCAGGGATACAAACATAACTCCCTTGTTTGACAGAATAGTCAGTGCTTCGATGCAACCCACTCCGACAATCGATGCGTAAATCAGGCAGGGAAGAAAAAAATCACGGTTCCTTTCAATCAGAGATGATTTGTTCATGAAATAGCAAATACGGTATGGAATGAAGATCATCATCGTTGTGAGGAGCCAGCCGAAGTAGTTCTGTGTGGGAATCCCATAGAAAACAGACCCGGCGGGCAGATGATTAACAGCCGTCCATACCCACGTTCCTCTGGTTACCCAGAGAGGATCGATAAGGATATCGAGCGCGGTCATTGCCATGGAGTCGAGAACGGCGAACAGGAACATCGCCACCCAGCCGGTATAATTCCTGCCAAACGCGGCATCGACCGTGATGGTCGAAACATACATGAACATGAACCATGACAGAGGAATAAGCCAGGGGACCGTTTCGAGCGCCTTCGGTCCGAGAACATTCCCATAATAATACTCACCAAAAATGATTCCGGTTTTCACCCCTTCATATTCCATAATGAAGGATATAATAAATGTCAGCAAAGCAAGGACGATCATGCTCTTTCTGCCGATGTACGTATTGCCATGCAGCAGCGCAAAGCCTGTAAATATCGCACCCATAATCATATTGTAATAGATTGGAGAAATTCTGCCGGCTGCATCCCAGGCCAGGTTCATATAGACCGAAAGCAGGACGATGAAGAAGAGTATGTATAACAGCTTTTTAGTTTTCATAGAGTTCTCCTGTTAATAGTTTTTATGGTATTTATAGCTATGTCAGGATGGATTGACAATTGTTTCAAGAATCAATATATTGTCACTTTCGCTCAAAACTAAATTGTTTGGAGAAGCCGGGATGACGAAAACCTTGCACATGGCGACAAGCGGAACCCTGCCCCATTACTGGCCGGTCAATGGCGTGGCCGTGCTGGCTGATATTATGAAAAAGATGGGAATTGACGCGGTCACGCTACTTGCGGGGAGCGGCATCCATCCTCAGGATCTTGGTAATTCTGATATTTTCATAACCCCTGAACAGGAACTTCTTGTTCTAAAAAAGATGCTCAAACTGGCAAAGGATCCAAAGATCGGATTCATCATCGGACAGCAGCATCATGTTGGTGTGCATGTAAAACTCGGAGCCGCCGTTCTCTGCAGTGATACAGCTCTTGATGCCATGCGATTGGCTTTCAAATATTCTTCTCTTGTCCCTTCTTATTTCCAACATGATCTGTCAATAAAAGACGACCTCGCTTTCCTGAAGATGAAAGAACTGCTCAACCTAAAAGATATCCGTGTTCTGGCCTGCGAAGCGAACTTTGTTGCCATCTACCGGATGTGCGGCGACGTCCTTGGGACTCCTTTCACATTACATGAGATAGGGTTTGCTTATCCAAGACCGTCATATGCCTCTGCTTATCAGGATATTTTCCGGTGTCCGGTTCATTTTGACGCCCACGAACACATAATGGTCTTCGACAGTAAATTTTTATCCAGGAAGTTGCCCATGTCCAACACCATGGCAAGTAAAACATACGAGAAGGAATGCGAGCAACTCTACATTCGTCAGAAAGCGCTGGAGACGGTGACCGGTCAGATGAGGCACAGGATCATGACTCAGAGCGAAGGTCTGCCGTCTTTTAGTCAATTAGCCCGAAGCATGAACCTTTCCGTCAGTACCCTCCGGCGTTATTTAAATAAAGAAGGAACATCCTTTAAGAATCTTATGGCGGAAATTCTCAGTGAAAAAGCGATTGATATGATTCAAACAACATCCTATCCGATGGAACATATTGCCATGGAACTTGGGTATAGTGATATGGCGAATTTCTATCGTGCTTTTAAAGGTTGGACAGGAAAGAACCCCGGTGATTACAGGAAAAATCACTGACACCTTTCTCGTAAGAATGTCCTTAGCATAACACTTTATTTTAATCAGGAATCCTTAACTCTGACAATTCTAACAAATGTGGACTTGTAGAGGAAACTCCTTTTCAGTACAATCATGTTAAGCTTTTGACCTTTTACTATACATCCGGCATTGACAGCATCCCTCCCCATGTGAAATAACGCATTCATTATAAATCTTCCGGAGATAGGATTTGCAAAGCCTCAGAAACAATATCCGGCAAATCAGGCAGAATCTCGATTCTGTCATGGTTGCCGATTATTATAATATTGTCCGTCAGCTCAAAAGTATCGAAGAGCATAAAACCAGGGATGAAAGTTCCGTGCTCGGAAAATTAAACCATCTAAAAAGAATCGCCGATATTTCCGGCACTCGGTTTCCGCAAAACCTGCCGATCATTGCCAAAAAGAGGGAGATTATTGAAAGCATTCAAAAACATCAGGTTACGATTATTACCGGCGAAACCGGTTCGGGAAAAACAACGCAAATACCTAAAATGTGTCTTGCCGCAGGTCTGGGTCTGCGGGGAATGATCGGCCTGACCCAGCCCCGGCGCATCGCGGCCATCAGCATTGCCCAGCGCATCGCCTCGGAACTCGGCGAGGAGTGCGGACAATCCGTTGCCTATAAAATCCGCTTTGAAGAGAAAAGCTCTACCGAGCCGCTGATTAAAGTTATGACCGACGGCATTCTGCTGACAGAAACGATCAGGACAGGGAACTGCTGGCCTACGATACCATCATTGTTGATGAAGCTCACGAACGCAGTCTGAACATCGATTTTATTCTGGGCTATTTGCGAACCCTCCTCGTTAGAAGAAAAGATTTAAAGATCATTATCACCTCGGCCACGATTGATACGGAAAAATTTTCCGAAGCTTTTAATAAGGCGCCGGTTATTAAAGTTTCCGGCCGGATGTATCCGGTGGAGGTGCGCTATCGGCCACTTGATCCGGAAAAAGAAGAAAAGGGCGAGACAACCTATATTGATGAAGTCGTTGCCTGTGTGGAACAATTGCAGCGCGAGCGCCGTTACGAAGATGTTTTGATTTTCATGCCGACCGAGCAGGACATCCGTGAAACCTGCGGACTGTTGGCTAAAAAATGTTCCGGTCTGGTTCTTCCCCTATACGCGCGGTTGTCCGGTTCGCAACAGAGACTGATCTTTGCCTCTGCCGAACAGCAGAAAATCATTGTGGCCACCAATATCGCGGAAACGTCGCTGACCATTCCCGGCATCAAATATGTGATTGACGCGGGACTGGCGCGCATCCTGGAATATAATCCCCGCAGCCAGACCACCGGCCTTCCCATAAAACCGATTTCCGCAAGTAGCGCCGAGCAGAGAAAAGGACGCTGTGGTCGCGTGCAAAACGGCATTTGCATCCGGCTCTATTCGCAGGAAGAGTTTTCGCAAAAGCCTCTTTACACGCCGCCGGAAATCATGCGTTCCAATCTGGCCGGCGTTATTCTGCGGATGCTGGAGCTTAATCTCGGCGCGGT
>JAGVUJ010000003.1 GCA_019136325.1 Deltaproteobacteria bacterium | reverse complement strand
GCTGGCCCGATGAAATACCCTGGCTGGGCGGCGGCCTTCTGTTTATTTATGCGCCCCAATGATGCGCATGGGCGTCATCATGTGCGATGACGTTGATCATGTCGTCTGCGGACGTTTGCGAACATAAGAGCCTTTCCGTTAAATATTCCTTTGACACGTAATTTTATTCTTCATATACTTTTTCCGTGCAAAACCGAACGCTTTCCGGAGAAAAAGAAGTGATCCGTTCCTGGGAGAAACGCGACCTCCTGGTGTTTCTGGGGGTGCTTGTTATTACCGCTTGGGTATTTTCGGGCAGTCTGAAACTGGATTGGACGAACTGGGATGACGGTTTGCATGTTTATGAAAATCAACTGGTCCGGGAGGCAAAATTCAAGGATATCTTTCTCCCCGACAGACTCCCCGACTACAATACCTATATCCCCCTGGTCATTTCTTCTTTCGTTCTGGAATGGAAACTTGTTGGGGACAGACCGTTTTTATATCATCTCAACAATGTATTGCTGCATCTTTTATGCACGGCGCTGGTTCTGGTTTTATTTCGCAAGACCGGACTGTCGATCGGGTGGAGCGGTTTTGCGGCTCTGCTTTTCGGAATTCATCCCATGCGGGTGGAATCCGTGGCCTGGATCACCGAACGCAAGGATCTGCTGTACGCGTTATTTTATCTTCTGGCGCTGCTTTCCTACATTCAATATATCGTCCGGGGGAAAAACATCCGGCTGGCGCTGACGTTTCTTTTTTTCGCATTGTCATTGCTGTCCAAAATTCAAGCGGTCGCACTGCCACTGTCGCTGGTATTGCTGGATTGGTATTTTAAAAGGAAACCTGATCTGAAATCGCTGGTGGAAAAAGCGGCGTTTTTCGGTTTTTCCCTTGCCGCCGGCTTGGCGGCGCTTGCTTTTTTCCCTCAGAACGCTTCCGTTTCAGCCGACAGCACGTCGTTGCTGCATGCCGGCGGTATTTTTGAGCAGCTTGCCACCGGCGGCTATGCGTACACGGTATATCTCATCAAATCAATTCTCCCCTTCGCGACATCCACTCTTTATCCGATGCCTTCATCCTTGCAGCCCGAACACTGGCTGGGCGCGGCAACGGCCGTTGTCGTTTTTTTCGGTGCGCTGGCATGCCGCCGCCGGTTCCGGTTTGTCACGTTTGGCGTTTTGTTTTTTACATTCAATATTGTTTTTCTGCTTTTGTCATTTTTAATGAATGAAACGGCGTTCCTGAATGATCGTTATGTTTATATTGCCTATGCCGGGTTGTTTTTTATCACGGCCATGGGTATGCAGCAATGGACGGAAAAGCGTCCCGCATTCCGGGTGCCGGTTTTTGTGCTCGCTTTTGTGATGCTATCGGTTATGGGTCTGCTGACCGTCAGGTATATTCCCGTCTGGAAAAACAGCGAAACGCTCTGGAGCTACGTTGTGGAGAAATATCCGCGGAGAATTGCGATCGCTTATCTGAACCGCGGGCACCACCGGCATCAAAACAATCAACCGGAGAAAGCGCTGGCCGATTTCAACACGGCCATCGAGGTCAAGCCCGAATATGCGATCGCTTATCTGAACAGGAGTTTTCTTTATCTTGAAATCAATGAGCCGGAAAAAGCCCTTGCCGATTTCAACCGCTATCTGACATTGATTCACCCCTATGACAAAAAAGGTCACCTCCTGAACTGGCAATTATCGGAGGCGATCGGCTACAGAGGCTTCATCTATTACAAAACAGGCCGGTATCAGGACGCTCTTGCCGATTTTGAAACGGCCATCGAACTTGACCCTTTCAATGCAGGCCATTACTTCAACCGCGCGTTGACGTATATGCAGTTACGCCGGTATGCGGAAGCCATCCGTGATTTGAATGCCTGCCATCACTCCGATCCGGGCAATCCGGATATCATCCACAACAGAGGGGTGTGTTATCTGCTGTCCGGGCATTTGAACGCCGCCCTGAGTGATTTTAATACGGTGATCGGGATGGATGACGGCAATCCCGCATATTATCTCGAGAGAGCCGGCGTCTATTATCGATTGGGACGATTGCCGGAAGCAATACGGGATGCACGTGTCGCAGAAGAAAAAGGAGCGGTCATCGGCCCTGAACTGGAAAAATTACTGCGGAACAAGAAAGATAAAAAATGACCCGTGATAAACTCTACATTGTCATGCCCGTCTATAATGAAGGGGACGCGATAGAAAAGGTTGTCGCCGAATGGCATTCCGTTGTGGATTCCGCAGGCAGCGGCAGCAGACTGGTCGTCTTTGACGACGGCAGCACGGATAACACATCCGCCATCCTGGAGAGAATGAAAAACAACCATTCGAATTTGACGGTCATCACGAAGACCAACACCGGTCACGGGCCGACCTGCACGGCCGCTTATAAATTTGCCGTCGCCGAAAACGCGGACTGGGTTTTTCAAACGGATTCCGACGGTCAGACAAAATCAGACGATTTCCGGTCTTTCTGGGAGCGGCGCGGGGAGTTTGATTTCATCATCGGCTGGCGCAAGCGCCGTAAAGACGGTCCGGCCAGATGGTGCATTTCGCGTACGCTCAAACTGGCGGTGTGGATCATTTTCGGTACGGCGCTGAAAGACGTCAACGCGCCGTTCCGTCTGATGAAGGTTGAGCGATTGCGCAGGTATCTGCCGCTGATTCCCGACGATTATTTTCTGCCCAACGCTCTTTTATCGATCATGATTGCCAAAAATAATGAAAAAATAGCCTGGCGGGAAATTTCGTTTGTCCCGAGGCCGTCGGGACGCTCTTCCGTTCCTTTGAGAAGAGTGGCCGGCATGGGTATCCGGCTGCTGTCTCAATTATATAAAATGAGAAACATGGAACTCCCGCCATGAAAATAGTATTGATCAGACCGAACTACGAAAGCCATATTATAACGCCTCCGCTGGCGCTTGGTTATCTGTCGTCCTATTTAAAGAAATCGGGAATTGACACGGTCATTATCGATGGTTTGAAAGAAAATATGACATGTGACCGGATGGTGGACAGAATCCGTGATCTGCGGCCGGATGCCGCCGCCATCACCTGCCTTTCCGCTTTTTACAGAGAAACGGTTTCGCTGTCGCGTGAACTCAGGAAAAGCAGAATCCGGACCATCATCGGCGGTCCGCATCCGACGTTTCTTCCTTACCGGACGCTGGTTGATGCGCAGGCCGATTACGTTATTTGCGGCGAGGGAGAAATTCCGCTTCGCGACCTGGTCATCAATGATTTCGCAAACAACAACATTCAGGGCGTTTATTCGCTGAACAATCTCAACGACGAGCGGCAGGATGTGATCAAGGCATCCGTGACGGAAAATCTCGATGATCTGCCTTTTCCCGATTGGGCGCAGATGAACCCCGGCGATTATCCTCCGGCGCCGCACGGCGGACTGGCGCGCGGATTCCCCGTCGGTGTGATGGTGACCGGCAGGGGGTGTCCTTATGAATGTACCTTTTGCGCGTCTCCGAAATTCTGCGATCGGAAAATCAGATTCCGATCGCCGGAAAACGTGGCGGCTGAAATCGAATACCTCGTAAAAAAATTCAAAATTAAAGAAATACATTTTGAGGATGACAATTTTACACTGAACGCGGATCATGTCAAAAGGCTGTGTCGCTGCCTTATCGAACGGAAGATTAAAATACACTGGGCCTGCCCGAACGGCATCCGGGCCGATTGTATCAGCCCGGAGCTGCTGCAACTGATGAAAGCAAGCGGATGCTATTATCTCGCCTACGGCATCGAATCCGCAAACCGGCGGATTCTCGAAAGCGTCAGGAAGAAAGAATCCCTGGAAACGATTCAAAACGCCATTGCGATGACGGAAAAAGCCGGGATATCCGCCCAGGGCTTTTTTATCTTCGGGCTGCCGGGGGAAAGTGCGGAGACGATTGAAGAAAGCATCGATTTTGCCCTGCGCTCCGGGTTGTCGCGCGCGCAATTTATTATCCTGGACGTTGTTCCCGGTTCGGAATTATGGGATACGCTTCGCGGTCAATTTGTTCCTGACTGGGAGAAGAAAAGTTACATCGAGCCGGAATACCTGCCGGAAGGAATAACCAAAGCGCAACTGCTTCGTGCCCAGACCAAAGCCTTCCGGAAATTTTATTTAAGGCCGAAAACAGTTTTCCGTCTGCTTAAACTGGTTCGTTTCCCGCAAATGATCTATCTGGCAAGAAGACTGAAGGCCTACAGGATTATTCAGATCAACCGGTGATGCTGGTTGAAACGGCGGCAATGCTTCAGGATGGTGTCGGATAGTTGTAAAAAAGGGGTCTAGAAAACATCCCGGCATCGTCCCAAGAGGGATGCTCATTCATTCTCATCGCCGTGTTTTTTCAGGCCGGAGGATACTGCTTTCAGAAACAGATATTTTTCTTCCTCCGAGCAAAATTGAATGTTTCTTGTGATTTCGGCAAGAAAATTATTCGGATTCTTCTGCATCCGGGTTTTGTTTATGTTTTTTAAATCGTTGTCTATCCAGTACAGTTGCGAACCGTCGGAAGACTTAAGAAGAATATTATTTAATTGCAGATCCTTATGAAAAACATTGTGCGAGAGCATCAGAGAAATGTCGTCCGCCACGCGCTTCTGACAGAATAAACGCTCGGATGGGCTCATGGCAGCGATATGCTGCGAGACGGGGACGGTATCCGGTAAAAATTCACTGATCAACAGAGAATCATAGCGGCTGAAGGGGATGAGGTTTATGGCATAGCCGAGGGGTGTCGGACATTTCAACCCCATTTGAAGCAAAGCGATTGAACTGAAAAACTCACGTCTGCCCTGGCAGAAGATCAGACGCCGCACATAGTCGGCGGCCTTCTGCGCCTGTATGCGTTTAACCAGAATATCCGGTCCAGCTGATTTTTTCCCCGCGACGAAAAAAAGCTGGGCGGACAACGTCGTGAACAAAGGTTCTTTTTCGAACAGTAAAGGGTTGAATGCGGTTTGCAGAAACGGATGGAATTCCTTTCGCACGCGCAGCAGCCAAAACTGGGGGGAAGGATTTCTGATAAGAAGCAGGCCGGTTTTCATCACGGGATTTTCTTCAGCTCCCTTCATTTGATGACGCTTTTTTTGGCCAGAGCTCCGCCCCGGTTAATTTTTCAACTGTGCGCAGCGCTCCGGCAATGACCTGATGCATATCGTAATATCTGTATTCCGCCAGGCGGCCGCCGAAGATAACATTTTTTTCGTCAGCCTGCGCCCGCTGATATCGTGCCAGCATTTCCCGATCCGCTTTCAGGCCGACGGGATAGTAGGGCTCCGCAGGATCATCATGCGGATATTCCCTGATGATGACCGTGCCTCTGGTCAGGTGAGCTCTCTCACGATAAAAATGTTTGGGTTCGACGATGCGTGTATAGGGGACTTCCCGATCGGCATAATTCATCATGCTGATTCCCTGATAATCATCGCAGGGCATTGCTTCTATTTCGGTCCGGATGGATCTCCAGGTGAGCCGGCCGAAACGATAATCGAAGTAACGGTCTATCGGACCCGTGTAAAGGATTTTATCGGCGATTGATTTCCAGTAATCTCTCCGGTTAAAGAAGTCCGTACGGAGTTCGAGATCGATGCCCTGAAGCAATTTTTCAAAAATCGGTGTGTATCCTCCCCGCGGCATGCCCTGATAGTGATCGTTGTAATACGCGTCGTTGCGGGACGTTCGCACGGGGATTCTGTCGATAATTTCAGGTGGAAGTTCCCTCGGATCGCAACCCCATTGTTTGGCCGTGTAGCCTTTGATAAACGCTTCATAGAGTTCCCGGCCGACCAGGCTTATCGCCTTTTCTTCCAGATTCGTCGGCCGTGAAACAGCCCCGGTTTTGGTTTTCAAAAACGCCGCCGCTTCTTCCGGTTTTAAATTCAGACTATAAAACTGATTGATCGTGTCCAGATTGATCGGCAGAGAATAGACCTTCCCGCCCGCGGTTGTTTTCACGCGATGCCGGTAATCATTAAATTCGGTGAAGAAATTAATGTAGTTCCAGATATTTTTGTCCGGCGTGTGAAAAATGTGCGGACCGTATTGATGAATATTGATGCGCGTTGCCGGATCGTCATAGGAATAACAGTTGCCGCCGATATGATCGCGTTTTTCAATGACCAGGACTTTTTTGCCGGCTTTTTTGATCTCATGGGCGAAGACGGCCCCGAAAAAGCCCGCGCCCACTACAACAAAATCAAGCATCTGGATCTGCATTTCCTTTCGTATTCTGAAAATTCAACGGCTGTCGAAGAAAGTATATGAAGAATGATTTTTCATGTCAAAGAGATATTTCCCCGTGTTTATTCCGTTTTTCATTTCGGGAATGAATGGCGGCGACAGCCTTGATATGATTAGTGCTCAGACCTGATCCGTTTTCTCCCCAGGGGAATGATTGCTCTGAATCAACCTGCTGCGGGCAACCTGACGTTGGGCAATCAGGATTTCGCGGTATTGTTCAACATCTGAGAGCATCGTTCTATCGGCATTCATGAGGAAATCCATCAGCAGAGACTTTTTGTTGACAATAAATTGTTCCATATCTTTTCTGCCGACACCGGCATGGTAGATCCGGAGCATATTCCGGCGCAGCGGTCGTGATGAATTGAAAATAAGCATCAACACCATATTGTTGACGGCCTTGGCAATGATATCCTGTTCATCCAGCCAAAGTTCGATCAGAACATCGCGATTGTCCAGGTGACGGAGCTCGCTGTCCATCAAGTCGGACAATGCCTTGAGGTCGCGGGCAGAAGCGCGCTGAGCGGCCAGCTTCAGCATTTCGGGAAACATAATGATCCACCACTCCCAGACTTCGTCAATGACAAACAGGTCCGCGGCCAATTCATCTTCAAGGGCTTCATTGCGCGAAAAAAGCGTTCGTAGAAAATCAATGCCGGCATGTTTTAAAAAATCTTTCACGTAGATGCCGTCTCCGGGACGAATGTCCAGTAATCCCATGACCTCCAACTGCTTTAAAGCAACCCGCAGGGACGTTCTGTCCACGTCCATAGACTCGGAAAGGTCTCGTTCCGACGGAAGTTTCTCTCCCGCCTTTAACTTGTGAAAAAAGATGTCGCGCATGAGAGAATTGGAAATCTTCTGATGTGCTTGCTGATTGGCCATTATGTCTTAGCAACCTCCCGAAATTAATTAAACTATATATATTCATTATGTATTTTTTTCTTGACAAAATCAAGACCAAAATGTATATATTGGTTTAACCAATTCTATAAATAGATAATACCTATTTAAAAGTAGAGGCTCATTACTATGAGAGATGTCTATGTTGTTGGTGCTCATACCATTAAGTTCGGAAAGTATCTTGATAAAAGCATTAAAGATCTTGCTGCCGACACCGTTATCCCCTGTCTGAAAGAAGCGCGTCTTGAAAAAAAAGATATACAGGCGCTCTGGTTTTCCAATTCCGCGTGGGGATATTACAGAAGTCAGGATTGTATCCGGGCCCAGTGCGCCTTAAGACCGATTGGAATAGAAGCGATTCCTATGACGAACGTGGAAAATGCCTGTGCCGGGGGGTCCACAGCCTTTCATCATGCCTGGATGGGCGTGGCCAGCGGTCTTTATGACATAACCATGGCGGTGGGTGCAGAGAAGATCAATCATCCCAATAAAATGAAAATATTTGCCGGTTTCTTGAGCGGTCTGGATGTAGAGAACATTGGGAAAAATCTGGATACGATGACCACCTTCTTCATGACGGAAGAAGATAAGGAAAACATGCGGAAAAGCGTGGCTCAATATGCCGGAGCGGCAAAGAAAGAAAAGGGCAAACGGAAGAAGAAACCGACGATCAAGGAAAAATTGGACGAATATTACGACATGTTCACCGTTTTCATTCACCTGAAGGATAATCTGGGAACCGACACGGTGAACAAACTGCGCAAGCTCATGGGCGGGGATCATTCTCCTTTCATGGATGTTTACGCTTTTGCGGCTCGCCAGCATATGAAGAAATACGGCTCCACCTTCGAGCAGTTGGGCCTGATCGCCTCCAAGAATCATTTCCATTCGTCTCTCAACCCAAACGCACAGTATAATTTTCTTGTATCGCCGGAAGAGGTGCTGGCCGACCGGATGGTCAGCTGGCCGTTTACCCGGGCCATGTGCGCGCCGATCGGCGACGGTTCAGCGTCGGCCATTCTTTGCGACGGCGATACGGTGAAAAAACGGGGCCTTTTGTCGCAGGCGGTTAAGATACGCGCTTCTGTGCTCGGCTCAGGTCGCGAGCGTTCTTTCGATGATGTCGATATCGGGGAACGATTAAGCAAGATCGCATATGAGAAAGCGGGGCTTGGTCCTCAGGATATGCATTTTGCCGAAGTGCATGACGCGACAGCTTACGGCGAACTCCATCAGTCGGAAGCTTTGGGTTTCTGCAAAGAAGGTGAAGGCGGAATTTTTGCTGAAAGCGGCGCAACAAAACTCGGCGGCAAGATTCCCATTAATATCAGCGGCGGTCTGGAATCGCGCGGTCATCCCATCGGCGCATCGGGACTGGCGCAGATTCACGAACTCGTCACTCAGCTTCGCGGCAACGCGGGTTCCCGGCAGATTCAGGGGGCTAAAATTGCCATTGCCGAAAACGGCGGCGGAGCGTTGGGACAGGAAGAGGCGGCGATGTGTATCCACATCCTGGAGGCTCCGTCAACGTCATCGAAGTTTTAACCGCCGACGGAATCTGCCATATCGCAAAGCGTCATTGATACAGAAGTCTGAATCTCCGGAAATTAAAAATTCTTAAGAGGCATATAGATGGATCTGAATAAGAAATTTCCCGACAAGAGAGTCGTGATTACCGGTGCGGGCAGCGGTCTGGGGCGGGCGCTGGCGCTCGAGTTTGCGCGGAAAAAATGGAGAATCGCCATTGCCGAGATCAACGATGAGCGGGCCAAAGAGACGGCTGTCATGGCGTGTAAGGCGGGTGGAACCGCCATAACGATACACTGTGACGTCACCAAGCCTGAAGATTTGGACAATGTGCTGAAAAAATTGCTGCAGGAATGGCAGGGCGTGGATATTTTGATTAATAATGCCGGCGTGGCTTCGGCCGGATGGTTTGAAAAGATTCCTCTGGAAAAATGGGACTGGATTATCGGACTCAACACCAATAGCATTATTCACGGATGCCGGTCGTTCATCCCGTATTTCAAGGAGAGGAAATCGGGATATATCGTCAACGTGGCGTCAAACGCCGGCATTGCGTCACTGCCGGAAATGGCCAGCTACAACGCAACCAAGGCTGCGGCGATATCGCTGACGGAAACGCTGAGAATCGAGCTTGCCGCCAGCAACATCGGCGTTTCTGTCGTTTGTCCCACATTCTTCAAGACGAATTTGATGGATCAGTTTTCCTCGCCGGACGAGCGTCAGCGGAAACTTGCCGATACCTTCTTCGGGCATGCGACAGTCACATCGGAAAAAGTGGCGCGTCATACGATTGAATCGATCGAAAAAAACCGCTTCTACGTGATTACCCAGAAAGACGGCCGGAATATATGGCGTATGAAGCGTTTTGCTCCGGAACTCTACTTTAAAGTGTTTGGCATGGTCTATAAAACAGGCTTTTTTGACAAACATCTCGTAAAATTGTTAAAAGTATTGAACACAGTCGGATAAAATCCTTTGATCCACCGGTTGCTGGAAGACGCGGCTGCCGTGGAGTCCGGTCAATCAATGAATATAAAGCATCGGCACGTTCGACGGTTTTAAAAGGAAATGTGCCGCTTCCGCCAATCATGAAGCGTCCGCGGTATCCGATACTGTTGGTGATTCATGCATTGCCCTGAGGATTCTCTTCAGGCGAGAATCAGCCGCATGAATATTTCGTTGACATGAAAACATGTTCTCCCTATACTTTGTCCCGTCATGATGGATGTCCTGTAGAATCATTAATCATTTGATGAAATTCAGGCTGTCCGGTCTGAAACAAAACAAGACAAATGTGTCGAAGAAAATTTCGCTGTTTAACGTCGATCGGGATAAATTGATTTTATGGGACTTGCCGGAGACATAGTCATTATCGTGATGGCCGCGTTGCTGGGCGGTTTGATTGCTCAGGCGTTTAAACAGCCTTTGATTCTGGGATACATTCTTGCCGGCGTTTTAATCGGTCCCTATACAGGCGGCGTCAGCATATCCGACATTCATAATATTGAAAAACTGGCTGAAATCGGCATCGCGCTGTTGCTTTTCGCACTGGGGCTGGAGTTTTCTTTACGGCAGTTAAAACCGGTTCGAGCCATTGCCCTTTTCGGCACGCCCGTTCAGATTATTTTAACCATCATCTACGGTTTCGGCATTGGACAGTTGCTCGGCTGGTCGTGGACGTCATCGGTCTGGTTTGGCGCGCTGATTTCTTTATCGAGCACAATGGTCATCATCAAAACCCTGGAGAAGCAGGCGATGATGGGCACGTTGTCCAGCCGGGTAATGATCGGTGTGCTGATTATTCAGGATCTGGCCGTCGTGCCGATGCTGATCATTCTGCCGCAGTTAACTAATATCGAAGCGGGGGTTTCCATTCTTTTTGTGGCGGCGGTGAAAGCGGCCATATTCCTTCTGGCCATCATACTTGTTGGAACGAAAATCGTCCCCGGTCTGATGAGGCAAATTGCCAACTGGAATTCGCGGGAGCTTTTTCTGATTGCCACAACGGCCATCGGACTGGGCATCGGATACGGGACTTACATTTTCGGTCTTTCCTTCGCATTCGGCGCTTTTGTGGCCGGCATGCTTTTGAGCGAATCCGATTACGGCTATCAGGCGCTTAGCGACATCATTCCGTTGCGTGACGTTTTCAGCCTTCTGTTTTTTACGTCCATCGGGATGCTGCTGGATATCCGTTTTCTGTTGGCCAACTGGGAGACGGTCATGCTCCTGGTCGTCTTTGTCATGCTGGGAAAGGCTCTGATTTTTATGGTGCTCAGCAAAGCTTTCGGCTATCATAACGTGATCCCGTTGGCGATGGGTTTGGGTCTTTCCCAGGTTGGTGAATTTTCGTTTATTCTCGGCAGAGTCGGTCTGACTACCCAATCCATTACGTCGGAATTCTACACGCTGGTGCTGACCATGACCATTGTGACCATGCTGTTGACGCCTTTCTTTTCCGGACTTACCGCTCCGCTTTACACCTGGGCGCGCCGCTGGATGAAACCGCTGAAACTGGAACCCATTCATTTCCCCAAGAAAGGGTTGAAAAATCATATTATCATTGCCGGCGGAGGACGTGTAGGCATTTCCGTGGCTAATGTTTTACAGAAGATGGGCATTCCGTATGTGATTCTGGAATATAATTCCCGCCGAGTAGAAGAAATAAAAGGTTGTGGTTTCCCGATCATTTTCGGCGATGCGGGCCGGGGAATCATCCTCGATGCGGCTGAGCTGAAAAAAGCGAAGCTGCTGCTGATTACAACGCCTGTTGCCGTGATATCACTGGGCATTATTGATCACGCCAAGAGAATTAAGCCCGATATCCATATCATTGCCCGCGCGGAAGGCGTGGAGCAGATGAAGGTCCTTTATTCGAAAGGGGTGACCTATGTCGTGCAACCGGAATTTGAGGCAAGCATCGAAATGGTCAGCCAGACCCTGTTAAATCTGGGCGTGCCGGCGGAACAGTTAAAAACGCTTACGGAAGACGCTCGTCAGGAACTGAATAAAACGTTATGCGTATGATCTGATCCGGCATTAAAATTACTATTCGCGAAAGGAGTCGAAGAGGGCAATGAATCTTAAAAAAATTATACAGAAGTATCTCGGTTTTGTGAATTTCAGCTCCATGATCAAGCTTATCATGCACGGATTCTGGTTTCGGCGAAACAGGGTTTTCTTCATTTTTGAAGATCGCGAATACACCTATGAAGACGTCTATCGACAGTCTCAGCGTTACGCCAAATTTTTCTTAAGCCAGCGGAAAAAGCTGGTGGATAGCGGCAAACTGAATAAGAATCAGCGGCTTGCTTTCGGCGTTTATATGGACAACAATCCCGAATTTCTTTTTGCTTCTTTCGGTGCGGGTTTGAGCAATTCCATTTTATTTGCCATCAATTCCGGATTCCGCGGTGACACGCTGGCCAAGGTGATGGATCAGGCGCAAATTTCCTTTCTGATTATCAACGAAAGCACTCTGAAGGAAGTCGAATCCATTATCAACAGCGTACAGGTGATGGGTCCGGAAAATGTCTATTTTGCAGGGGATAAGAAGGTTTTTGCCGCGACAGGGTTTCATCCTCTGGCGGAGGCGGTTGATCAGGCTCAGAAGATTGATGTTCCCCGAAACTATCGGGTGAAAGTGGATAATTTCAGCCCGGTGATTGTCATTTACACCTCCGGTACGTCCGGCCTGCCCAAGGGTGTTCCCTGCACACATATCAAACTGGTAGGCGCCGGATTTGTCGTCCAGTCTGCCGTCCATCTTAATAAAAATGATCGGGGATACATTTCCATGCCTCTGTTTCATTCTAATGCCTGGTATATCGGGATTCTTCCGCAAATGATTGTCGGCGGAAGTTTTGTTTTGAAACGGCGTTTTTCCGCCAGCGCCTTCGAAGAAGACATGCTCAACTATGGCGTGAGTTTCCTTAACTACGTCGGGCAACCGCTGCATTACATCATTGACGCGCTCGAACGTAAATACGGCAGCGGTGACGCCGTCGAGGCGGCTTTGGCGAAGCACCCGCAAAATAAATTCCGCAAGGCTTACGGCAACGGTGCAACGGTTACCGATCGTGTCAAGCTCAAACGCTATCTGGGGATGGAACACATTTATGAAATCTACGGATCAACCGAAGCCGTAATCACCACCGCCAATCGTCCGGGCGATCCGGTGGATTCGGTGGGGCGTGTCGATGCTTCCATCCGCATATTGAATGAAGAAGGCAAGGAATGCGAGGCAGGCATCTTGGATGCCAACGGCGCACTGGTGAATTATGACAAGGCGGTGGGCGAAATCTGCCGCAAAATCGGCGATAACAATCTCCGGTTCGAAGGATATTTCGGCAATACCAAGGCGACGCATCAGAAGTTTCGCGACGGCTGGTATCATTCCGGCGACCTGGGCCACATCAGAATCATCAACGGCAAACGTTATATGTTTTTTAACGGCAGAACGGACGACTGGATCCGCAAGGACGGGGAGAATTTTTCCGCGGAAAACGTTCTGGATTTCGCGCAAAAGGTACCCTGTGTGGATTGCGCCATTGCTTATGGCGCACCCTGCGAGGTCTCCGATGAAAAAGTGATGATAACGGTTCAATTGAAAGATGGATCCGCTTTCAATCCCGATGACGTTTATCAGTGGTTTATGAAGCAGCAGAAAGAAGGCGGAATGGATCCCAAATGGATGCCGGATTATATACGCGTCGTTGACAAGTTTACCGTTACCGATACCCAGAAAATTATGGTGCGGCCTTTCAAGCGCGAGCACTTCAATATTGAAAACAATCCCAACATGCAGATTTACTTCCGGCGGCGTGGCGACAATACTTATCGCCGGCTGACGCCTGAAGAGTTCAATAAACTCAGAGAAGTTTTCAGGACAAACGGACGCGAGACCATTTTGATTTCCTGATAAAGCCGATTCCGGCGGCGTTCCTGCTCGCGGATATGGGATGATGAAGCATTTGACAAAGACATTTCTGAAAGGAGAATAAAGATGATTAACAAAACATTCACCGTCATGGTCATTTTGATTTTTTCGTTTTCGTTGAGCATGGCTGCGGACGTTATCAAACTCCCGACGCCTCAAACCGATGGCGGCAAACCGCTGATGCAGGCGTTGAAGGAAAGAAGATCCGAGCGTTCATTTGATGCTAAAAAAGTGCCGGTCAATGTTTTATCGAATATGCTATGGGCGGCCTGCGGCATCAATCGTCCGGCGGCGGGAAAACGCACCGCCCCCTCGGCGATGAACCGGCAGCAGATCGATGTTTATGTCGCGACTGCCGACGGACTTTATTTGTATGATGCGAAGGGACACGCCTTAAAACCCGTTCTCAGTCAGGATATACGCGCCCTGACCGGTAAACAGTCCTTTGTCGCCCAGGCTCCGGTGACGCTGATTTACGTGGCCGATTTCAAAAAAATGGGTGATATTTCCAATGATGAGAAAGATTTTTATGCCGCGACCGACACGGGCTTCATCAGTCAGAATGTCTATCTGTTCTGCGCTTCGGAAGGTTTGGGTACCGTTGTGCGGGGTTCTATAGACAAGGAGGCGCTGGCCAAAACGATGAAAATCGGCGGCCATCAGAAAATTACTTTAGCGCAGACGGTAGGCTATGCCAGGGAGTAATAACGCCGCGCTGTAATTGTCTCCGTCGCCGGCATTTTATTCTAAAGGACATTTTGGCGCATCGTGAAAGTGATCAGGATGGCATCTCAGATGGATAGGACCATGCATGCCATCATCGGATGATTTACAAAACGATTTTTATCGCCTGATGCGATCGGAGCGATTCGTAAATGATCTGACGGTGTGATTCGCTTTCCACCGTCACTTCCACATTCAGGCAATGGTATTTAGCGGTTTCGCTGCTGCGGGAGAGAGTGATTGAACAGCAGCGATCCGTGATTATTTCGTGAACGGCACGTCTCATGGCTTCCTGATCGGCGCCGATGATTTTGTAAATCCAGGAACAGGGATAGTCAAGGTTCAGAGTGTTGTTTTTCTTCCGCATTGTGTCTTCCAGCCTTTCGGGATTTTTACACGCTATGCGAAAAAATTGACGTTAGTCAAGCTGTTTTAAAACGATTTTTTAAACCGGGATCAGGTCGGAAGACCCGATGATGGCCGGCAGGCTCAAAGATTATGATCTGTTTTTTCATTTTCTCTTGACAGAATCTATGCGCCCCTTTATCGTTTCTCTGTGATTTTTCCGGCCAGGAAAAACGAATCATCACTCATCATGGCGGATTGAAACGGGGAAAGGCATGAACATGGGCGATAAAACAACCGGGAATGTATTGAAGAATGCCGGTGCAGGTACCCGCTTAAGCGGCAGAAAAATTTCGGGCCGAAGCGGCAGATTTTATTTTCAGAGATTTTTCCTGGTCCTGCTGCTGATTCTTTTTTTGCCCGTTTCATCATCGGTCGCTGAAAATATCAAGTGCAGCCGCTTACCCCTGCTCATGAGAAGTTTTCTGGCCCATCACTACGCGATCAAGGACATGAACACGGAAATTAATGACCATTCCGTCGATCAGATGATTAAGCGCCTTGATCCTTCCAAAACATTATTTTACGAGTCCGACGTGCAAAGCTTAAAACCGGTTCTGCAAAACGCTTTTTCAGACATGCAGGCGGGCAACTGCGCTTTGCTCAAGCCGGTTTACGATCTGCTGGTGATCAGGGCGCGTGAAAACGAAGCCATGGTGAAAAAGATTCTGGGGTCGAATTACCGGATCGATGAAACAATGGAACTGAACATCGATGTGAAAAAACGCCCCTATGTGAAGACGGCGGCGGAAAAACACGACCTCCTGAAGAAAACCGTGCAGTTTCAGATCGAAAATGATTTGCTGTCAGGCATCGCACTGGCGGAAGCCAAAAAGCAGCAGATTCACCGTTATGAACTGCAGACCTCCAGAATAATGAAACGCAATCCCGAAGAACTCATCGAGTATGCCGCCGAGTCTTTTGCGCAGTCTCTGGATCCGCATACCAATTATCTCTCTCCCGAAAATCTGGAAGATCTTAAAATTCATATGCAGCTTTCTCTGGAGGGCATCGGGGCGCTGCTCAGCAGCGACAACGGCTTCACGGTCATCGAGGAACTGATTCCCGGCGGCAGCGCGGAGCGGTCGGGACTTTTGAAGCCCAAAGACAAGATTATCGCCGTGGCGCAGAAGCGACAGAAGCCCGTCAATGTTATCGATATGGATTTGCGCGATGTTGTCAAGATGATCCGCGGCAAGAAAGGAACGCCGGTCACTCTGACGATCCTCCGGCAGTCGGAACGAACCTATCGTTTCAATATCACCCTGACGCGCGACAAGGTTTACATTAAGGATCAGGAAGCGAAAATCGATTATCAGACAAGAACGTTGAACGGGAAGCCCTGTAACATTGCGGTGATTGATCTGCCTTCTTTCTACGGCGACGAGAAAGAAAATAAATCGAGCTATGAGGATGTCAGAAAACTGATTACCGAAGCCCGCAAGCGCCGGGTTGACGGAATCGTTCTGGATTTGTCCCGTAACGGAGGAGGGCTGATCAGCGAAGCGGTGCAGATTGCCGGTTTGTTTATCGGCAGGGGGGCTGTCGTGGCAACCCGGGACAATAGCGAAAACGTGACAATTTTCGTCAACGGTCCGGCGGAGGCGCCGAAGAACGGGAAATACAAACTGGTCAGTTTCCCGGCCGATGACCGCATGGTGTATACGGGACCGCTTGTTGTATTGACCACCCGTCTGAGTGCGTCGGCCAGTGAAATCGTGGCCGGTGCTCTTCAAGACTATCATCGCGCGATCATCGTCGGATCAGATCATACGTTTGGCAAAGGGTCGGTTCAGACGCTTTCTCCGCTGCCCCGGGATCTTGGCGGGATGAAAGTCACCACGGGACTTTATTTTTTGCCCGGCGGTAAATCAACCCAGAAGATCGGCGTGGCGGCGGATATACGGTTGCCAGGTTTTTTTGTTCTTGAAGATGTGGGGGAAGTGGAACTCGAATATCCTCTTCCCGCTCAATCCATCAATTCCTTTATGAACAGGTCGCAAAATTCCACGCCTCTCTGGAGGCCGGTCGACCGTTCAAGGATCCCCGCACTGGCGGCCAGATCTCAAGCCCGGATTGCCAACGATGCAAAATTTGCTGAAATCATTAAAAACAACAAAGAAGCGGCCGCCAAGAAAGGGGTTATCCGTCTTGTCGATTTGCGGGAGGAAATGAAAAAAGACGGCGGAGCCGGCAAGAAGGAAACACCGGCCGAACTGAAACAGAAAGTCCGTGAGCAATATGCACCCCTGGTGGATGAAAGTGTCAACATTATTTCCGATATGATAACGCTGGACGCTGTTTATCCTGTTCCCAAAGCTCTGTAGGGGGAAACGGCCGGCCGGTTCCTGCCGGGAAACATCAAATTTCCCCGATAGCCCGTCTTCCGATCACGAGCCTGGATAATAATTCGTTTTAAGTGCCCGTTCGAAATCTCTATGATCATTGAACGTCCTGTTGCAATATCCCGTTGAAGGTTGATCCAGACAAACAAAAAAATGAATCTCATCCGTTCAAAACACCCGTTATTCAAGCTTCGCCGTGATTTTCCTGCCGGTGGAAGAATTTATTGAAAATGAACGGGAAAGACGCTAAAGGAAAATGCGGTTGCGCCGTGCATGCCGGCATCGCAGGTTCTTCGGAGTAAAAGATTTTAAAAACGATGATAAAAAAAGAAACCGGCTTACGGGTCGGTCATCCCGCAACAGACAGGTGTCCCGATGAACCGTGACAATGAATGTCCGGAAGGAGAAAACATGGAACAGGCTTGCGCAAAAATCGATAACGATCAGAGCGCATCGTTGGTCAGACCGGTACGTTGTTCCCTGGCCGTTTCCTGTCATGATTTCCGGATCATTGAAAACAAGGGTATAACTTACTATGTTGTTGACCTGAGAAAAACAGAGACCCACAGCATCGAGAAGATCATTGACGAATGTGCCGCGGTGGAAAAAGAATGCTGGAATGCACAAGAAGATTTTTATGATTACATCCGGAAATGTGATCTGCTGAGCTTTGCGGTGATTGACAACCGGATCATCGGTTTCGATGTCGCATCGGTTTTCCACTATGGCACTATCTGCTTGTACAGTAACGATGAAACCATGGTGCTCAAGGCATTTTGCAACCGTAATGTTGCCGGAAATCTGGTTTTTGCCACGATGCGCTGGTTTTTAATCAATGCAGACGTGAACGATGTGAAACACTTCGTTTTTATGTCGATTTCAGGAAATCCCCGCATTATCAACGGATATTATAAACATCGCTATATTCAGAAATTATTCGATAGCTCCTTCAATGCTTCGGATAAGCTCATCGCGTTGATGGGCGCTTATCGTCAACGATACAACATTGATCTCGTGCACGAAGCTTATCCCTTCGGTCTGAAAAAAATCTTTCCCGGATCGAACACTTTTGATCCTGCGGAAAAACGATATCAGTTTCTGGATGATGTCAAAAAGCACATGCCCGAAGATTTCGACCATATGAAGCGCGGGGATGCATTTGCTTTTCTGGTGAAAATATCCAGAATTTCAGCTCGTATATTGGTGTTCTGTCTGATGATCAAAGGCTTCGGTAAACGTTTTTTCTCGCATCGGGGCGTTGGATTGTTTCATTCTAAAAAAGTGCAAACCCGGCCAAGACGGGAATTATAGGCTGCCGATTTCAACGTACGGGATTCTTCCATCCCGTTCGGATGACATTTCCAAACCATCCAGTGACATGACATAAACGCAGGTGCGCGTTGCCAGATGCAGGTAATTTCGCAGCGCGCGCATCAATGGATCTCCCGTCATCAGGCCGACGACCAGAAAAGCTTTTCCGGTATGATGTTCGTGGTGCAGAACGGTCTTCAGCAGCAAATCAAATATCTGCTGATTGTTGTTCTCAATAGCGATACAGGCGGCATTTGCATTATACAGAGGTTCGCCGGGACCGGGAATCGGTGCCATGTGTAAAAGTTTCGCTAAAGGCGAACTCACGCGCCGCAGCCATTGCAGATACCAGGGGTAATCGGCTATCATAATCCGACGAAAAGGAAACTGATTCCAGCAGGCGGTGATCCCCGTTATTTTTTCGTCTCTCAAAGCGACATGGAAATCGTCAAGGCGCAAACCCCGGAGGATCCCGTTCACCGCCAGAATATCTTCCGCAGAGTAAACGGGAAAAAATTGTTTTTCACTTCCGACACGGTTAAGAAAATCCGCAATAGGCTCGGCCCCCACCTCGCTGCCGCGAACAATTCTGATTCGATCGGGCAGACGGGGAAACGGCCGCTTGAACAGAGGAATGGCGGCATTATAAAGAATGCCTGTGTTATGGAAGACGGGCATTCCGGCCCGGCCTGTGGTCACCGTATCTCGTGCGATCATGTTATCCTGAGGAATGGCGGACAGATAGAACCGGACGCCGAAATCTTCTTTATGCCATTTCTTCAAGATTTTATAAAAGCGGGCCAGCAGGGTTGTGTTGCGGAAAGACGCATCAATGCGCAGACTGCCGAGATATCCGAAATCTTCAGGCTGGCCGTTAAAAAAAATTCTGCGTCTTGCCATCGATGCGACGCCGACGATCTCCCGGCCCGACTGGGCGACGGCCACGCGATGGGCATATCCTTCCACTTCAATCATGGAAAAGAAACTCGGATCGCAGTCGGTGGTCAGTGAGATGCGTCCGGACATGGAGTTTCTTCTAATCAGGGCGCATATTTGCGCGTCATCTTCCCGTCGCGCTTCTCGAACCACGGTCCCGGATGGAAATTTGCGCAAATGATTTTTGTTTTTATCGGTCATCTTAAATATAAACGTTTTCACAGGACAGGAGATGGGAGCAAACTGCTTTAACGCCGTCTGCGAGACCTATAAAAATTTATGTTTTACATGTCAAGCAAATTAGCGCGGCAGAATGGGAGAATAAAATCATTGTCGTGGAACACACGGATGATGTGTATTCCCGGGAAGAACGCCTGAAATAATTTTCAGGAAAGACAGAGCCGTTCCTCGGGAAAGAAACGGCTCTGTCACGATCAGCAGGCTGTGGATTTACTTTACGGCGTCTTTTAAACCTTTCCCGGCTTTGAATACGGGGACTTTTTTGGCGGCGATTTTGATGGCCTTGCCTGTCTGGGGATTTCTGCCTGTGCGGGCTTTTCTTTTTTTAACGTCGAAGGTTCCAAATCCGACAAGGGTAACGGCATTGCCTTTTTTCAGCGCTTTCTGGATGGCTGCCAGTGTTGCGTCCACCGCCGCTGCCGCCTCTTTTTTACTGCATGTTACTTTTGCCACTTCTTCGATCAAATCAGCCTTGTTCATTAACTACCTCCTCATTTGTTTTTTTGTACTATACATTTTTGTGACCCGCAAATCAATCCGAATAAAATCAATTTACTGCGGTATCCCATCCCTGGGCGATTTTCAGGCGACCCCGTTTTTTCCCTGTTTTGAATTTTCAGCGTCGTGCTTCAAATAAATTATTCACATGGAGCGGAAAGCCTGTTCTTCATTCATTAAAGCCTGGCAATTTTGAACCCTTCCAGCTTCACCGCGACGGAGCGATGCAAAAGATCAATAGAGACGACGAACATTTCCTTGTCGAGGTCGCTTTGGACAACGATGCCTTCAATGCCGGCAAAAGGACCGCTGGTGATTCTTGCCCATTCTCCTTTCTGCGGATACTGCAAGGAGAAAATCTCTGTCTTCTTATTTAAAAATTTCCTGATGGCCTGAATCGATTCATCGGGAACAGGGACAGGTTCGGAATTTTCTTTCTTCCCCAGGATGCGCACCACGCCGGGAGTTTTTAGGATGTCAATCTTTGTTTCATTGCTTTCCAAGGAGGTGTCCACAAAGAGATAGCTGGAGAAAAGAGGAAGCTTGATCTTCTTTCTGCGGTCCTTTCGCTTGCTCCAGACCTCCACTTCGGGCAAAAACGTGGCCATGTTTTTTCTGGCAAGACCGTCATTGACCTTGTGTTCATGACGGCTTTTTGTATGTATGACGTACCAGGACATTCCCAATCATCAAACGTTTTTTCTTTGAAATTATATTATTACTTTGCGTTTTGCAACGGATTAATAGGTAAAATATTTAAAAAAGGCGGAATAGAATCGAATTCAGGAAAAAGCGGATCGCCTGACGGAAAGATGGATCTGCAAAAGATTGTTGCTCAAAAGGAGAAAACTCTTCCCATCCTGCAAACGACGGAAAAATAAATGTGATCCTGCAACCGGCAGATTACGGGACCGTCTATGAATTAATTCCCTGATAATCATTCTTCTCATCAGGGAGCGCCATGATATATGCTGGAGATATTCAATGTTTTCATATGCCGAACGGGCATATTGTGCCGAGGGTGTCATTTAAACAATTGACCCATAGGCGATAAAACCGGCATCATCACCGTGGCGACGGTATGTCTGATGGAATAATAATTTACCCAATATGTTCTTGACGAAAAAAAATAAATTGGATAATTCTTCACAATGACAACAAACAACATTCTTGCGATCAAAAAAGCATTACCCGATTTTTTAATCCAGTCCATTCCTCAGCCGTGCGTGGAAGACCCTGTTACCGGATGGGCCCGAAAGGTCTGGTATCTGGGGCCGACCCGATGCATGGAAGAGCTCTGTATCCATAGCGGGGTGATGAGCGGCAACGTAACGCCTCATGATATACATACCCATGATCATGAAGAGCTGCACATCACACTTTCAAACGACATCCAATATACATATCGCGATCCTGATTCCCATGAGGAGCGTTCTTTCACATTTGGAAAAGGTTCCCTGTTCTTTTTCGATTCCGCAATACCGCACAATACCCGAAACCTGAGCAATGAGCCGGTACAATATCTGCACATCCGCTGGCGGCAAAGGAGTCCTTTCGTCCACGGTAAGCCGGGTTTGCATTTTAATTATCGATGTGACGATATGAACAATACGGCTCCTTTCATCACAGCGGGAAAAAGTTTCGGAAGCGCAGAGATATATTCCGGGCCGTCACGCTTTCTTCCCCATCTGAACGTGCGGTATCACAACCTGTCCGCAGGAACTGGCATCCCGCTGCACCGTCATGATCATGAGGTATTTATCGCAATCGTGGACGGCTCCGTGGAGATCCTGGGGAAGACAATAAACGCGCCGGGATTTGCTTTCATGGGAGCCAGAGTGCCGCATAATACGATCAATAACGGCAGCGTTCCAGCGAGGTTTTATGGCATCGAATTCCACCATACCCGATAAAACCATGGATGATGGGATAGGGTATTTTCCGGCGCCTGCTGAACTGTTTTCCGCCGGCATCCATACATACCGGGCATACGGTCTGACGTTTTCATCCGAGATATGTTTTCCGCAGTGGCCGGATTTTCCCGTTACCGGAGAGGCCGATGTCTCTATCAGGCAGGGTGTCATTTTCGGCAAGAACTATACACCGCCCGATTCCGTTCAGATTGAATCCTCGCCCGGCCATGTCCTGCTCCGGGGATCTCAAAGCGCCACGATTCGTGTATCCGGCGGTAATGCCATAATCGTCGAACAACTGCCCGGAGGAAATCCTGCGGTCATCAGACAGATCCTGTCGGGGTGGGCGCTGGCCGGTATCTTTCACCAGCGC
>JAGVUJ010000180.1 GCA_019136325.1 Deltaproteobacteria bacterium | reverse complement strand
AACCTGTTCGAACGCATTCAAAATACTTTCACATTATTTTGTTGCCCAGTATACGTAAAGCCTTTTTATCTGTCAACGGCCCCGCCGTCTAAAATTCTGAGCTGCCATCCCTGCCCGCGCCGCTCTTTTTTTGATTTTGCGTTGCTCATGCTTCTTTTTCCGCACCTGCGGAAACTGGACTCGTTTTATTTTTAAAAAACTCAAAATAAAGCAGTGGAACAGCAATCAGGGTGAGAAGGGTTGAAGCCACCGCGCCAAACATCATGGCGATGGCCAGTCCCTGGAAGATCGGATCGAAGAGCATGACAAACGAGCCGACCACAACAGCTGCAGCGGTCAGAATAATCGGCCGGAAGCGCACGGCCCCCGCCTGAATAAGAGCCTGGCGCAAATCACCCTTTTGTTCCCATTCCATCTGTATGAAATCCACCAGCAGGATGGAATTACGGACAACAATGCCGGCCAGGGCGATAAAACCGATCATGGACGTTGCCGTGAAAAAAGCACCGAACACCCAGTGACCGGGAAGGATACCCACCAGGGTCAAAGGAATCGGCGCCATAATGACCAGCGGGGTCACAAAATGTTTAAACCATGCGACAACCAGAATATAAATGATGATGAGTACGACGGCAAAAGCAATGCCCAGATCACGGAAGACTTCGTAGGTAATGTGCCATTCTCCGTCCCATTTCATCGAATAACGATCTTCCAGCCACGGCTGGCTGGTATAAAACTGTTTGAGCTCATAACCTTCGGCCAGCGGCAAACCGGCAATGTCCGATTTCATTTTCAGAATGGCATAAACGGGACTTTCCTCTGTGCCGGCCACGTCTGCGGTGACATAGGTCACTTTTTTCATGTTTTTGTGATAGATGGTTTTTTCTTCGACCGCTTCATGCATTTTGACCAGTTCGCCCAAACGCACTTGATGTCCGGATGCCGAGGGAATGGTCAGTGTTTGTAAATCCGTCAGATTGGAGCGTTGTTCAACGGGCATGCGCAAGAATATTTCGACCGGTTCTTTTTCCGTATCCATGTGGACAAGCCCTGCTGCCCTTCCCCCCAGCGCAACTCCCAGACTCTGCGCAATGGCGTCCGTCGAGATTCCGACGGCGGCGGCTTTTTCGTGATCCACTTCAAACACCACCTTGCGTTGATCATCTTCCACAAACCAGTCTACATCCACAACCCCTTCCGTCTTTTCAAAGATAGCGCGAACCGATTTTGCAATGTCGATTTGTCGTTTTGTTTCCGGCCCGTAAATTTCCGCAACCAGCGTACTTAAAACCGGCGGTCCGGGAGGAATTTCCGCCAGCTTGATGCGGGCCCCGTAGCGATCCCCGATTCGCTTCAGGTCCGGACGCAGACGTTTAGCAATATCGTGACTCTGTTCGCTGCGTTCATCTTTGCCGACAAAATTAACCTGTATGTCGGCTACATTGCTGCCCCGGCGCGTGAAATAATGACGCACCAGTCCGTTGAAGTTATAGGGTGAGGCAGTTCCCACGTACGCCTGATAATCGGTCACTTCCGGCACAGTTTTCAAATATTCCGACATCTCCCGGGTCAGCGCCGCCGTTTCTTCCAGCGTGCATCCTTCCGGCATATCAATGACCACCTGCAGTTCGCTTTTGTTATCAAAAGGCAGCATTTTCATCGTCACCTGCTTTAAGGGGATCAGAGCCAGCGACAGCAAAAGCAATCCGAGGATGACCGATAAGGCCACCACGCGTTTTTTCCGGACATCAATCAACGGCGCAAGAAATTTTTCATAATAACGGGCAATACCCTTTTGCTCGTTTTCTTCCGGATTGTGCCGGACGTTTTTCAAGACAATGTAGGCCAGCCAGGGACTGACGATGAACGCCACGAGAAGGGAAAAAAGCATTGCCGCCGACGCGCCCACGGGAATCGGCCTCATGTAAGGGCCCATCAGCCCGGAGACAAACGCCATCGGCAACAAAGCGGCAATAACCGTAAAGGTCGCCAGAATGGTCGGATTGCCGACTTCATCCACCGCGTAGACGGCGGTGAGCGGTTCAATTTTGTGCAGGCGGAAATGGCGGTTGATGTTTTCCACGACGACAATGGCATCGTCCACCAGAATGCCGATGGAAAAGATCAAGGCAAAGAGTGTCACACGGTTCAGGGTATAGCCGTAAAGATAATTGATGAGCAGCGTCAGCGCCAGCGTCACGGGAACAGCGATTGCCACAACAATGGACTCGCGCCATCCTAGAAAAAGGGCAATCAGGATGATGACGGAGAAAGTGGCGATGAGCATGTGATATAGTAATTCATCGGACTTTTCTTTGGCCGTTTCACCGTAATTTCGAGTCACCGTCACCTGAACATCCTGTGGAATCAGGTGTTTTTTCAGCGCCTCCACTTTTTTCAACGCGTCCTCGGCAACAAGGCTCGCGTTGGCTCCTTTTTGTTTGGCCATGGCAATGGTGACGGCTTCATACTGGCCGGCCGGATGACCGGACAATCCTTTTATCGCCGCGTTTGGCCCCATGCCCATGAAAACATAATTGGAGGCTTCTTCGGGACCGTCGCTGATGCGGGCCAAATCCTTCAAATAGACGGGTCGCCCGTTGAAAACGTGGACAACCAGACCGCCGGCATCCTCCGCATCTTTTAAAAAACGTCCGGTCTCCACGATCGTTTCCGCATTTCCGGCTGAAAACCTGCCGGAGCGCACGACGACGTTGGATTTCTCCAAAGCCGTCATGATTTGAAAAGCGGATAAATTGTAGGCGCGCAGACGCTGGGGATCAAGCGTCACCCGGACCTGGCGACGCTGACCGCCGATGACGGAAAACTCCGAGACGTTCGCATTTTTTTTAAGTTCGCCGCAAATCGACAGCGCCATCCGGCGCAATTCGTAACCTGTATACTGGGGAGAGGTGCTCCAGAGTGTCAACGCCAGCACGGGCACATCATCGATGGATTTTGCCTTGACCATCGGCTGGGAGACACCGGGCGGAATGAGATCGTAATTGGACATCAGTTTATTGTAAAGCTTCACCAGACTGTCTTCCATATCCTCGCCGACATAGAAACGCACAATCGTCATGTTGAAACCGGGCTGGACAATGGAATAAACGTATTCGACGCCTTTGATTTCCGACAGCAATTTTTCCATCGGAATGGTCACCCGTTCTTCCACTTCTTTTGCAGAAGCGCCGGGATAGTTCACAAAAACATCCACCATAGGAACAACGATCTGCGGTTCTTCTTCACGGGGGGTAATCCCGACGGCAAATATGCCGAGGAACAGTGCCGCCACCACCAGCAGCGGCGTTAACTTTGATTGGATGAAGGCTTTGGCAATTTTTCCGGAGATTCCGATTCCTGTCATTGATGTTTTGCTCCTGAGATCATGCCGCCATCAACAACATTTTCGACGCCCGCCGTGATAATCCGGTCACCGGGCTTCAGGCCGGAAAGAATTTCCACACCGCCTGCCGAGAGCTTGCCCGCCCGCACAAGACGATACGTTACCAGTCCCTGATCATCCACGGCATAGACACCGGTCAGTTGGCCTTTGCGGACCATGGCTTCGTGCGGAATCACGATGGCTTCCCGTTTGCCTACGGGAATACGCACACGGGCGAATAAGCCGCTGCGCGGTTGAGCGTCTTTAAAACCGATCTTCACGGTAAAGGTGCGGGATTCGGGATCAACCGAGGGAAACACCTCTTTGACGATTCCCGTCAAGGCACGGGGCTCGGTATCCACCTCGGTTTCCACCGGCATCCCCGTTTTAATCGCCGGGCCCATACCGGCATCAATGGACGCTTCAATATAAGAGCCGCCTCCGCCTTCAATAACCAGAAGCGGCATTCCGGGAATGGCCATGCTGCCGGCTTCGATATGTCTTTGGGTGATTCTGCCGGCAAGAGGCGCCGTAACTTTGGTAAACGACAAATAGGTTGCCGCCTCGTCCGCCATTGCCTTGACGCGATGATAGTCGGCATCCGCCACCTTCTTTTGCGTATCAATGCTATCCATCTCCTGGCGGGAAACGACCTCTTCCTCATAAAGCTTTTTATAACGCTGCCATGTCGTCTCCGCCAGAACCTGACTTTGCTTGGCCGCTTCGACAGACATATTGGCGGCATGCAACCGCTGAACGGCATCCCGGTCATCAATGGTCAGAAGCAATTGCCCCTTCCGGACAGCATCGCCTTCCCTCACGGGAAGCGAGATGACCGTGCCCATCACCCGGCTGGCAACCAGGCTGGTCACGGACGAACGGACCGTTCCGGTAACGTCATAAACATCGTCAATGGTTGATACGGCAACAGGCTCAATTTCAACACCGGAAATGGCCGGCCGTTCGACGGGCTCTTCTTTCTTGTTTTGACAACCAATCAGCAGCAAAGCAAACAACACAGCCCCTGCAAGCATATAAACGAAAATCCTTGCGGGACCCCTTTGCTTTTTCATCATCATTGGTTTATCGGACGGCAAGACGGTTATATTTTTTAAGGAAGATATCGCTGCGGTGAACCATCGTTGCATAATCATAGGCTTTTGTCTCCTGTCATCATGTCCTTCAGGTCGTTGATATTTTTATAATATAAACTTCAG
>JAGVUJ010000088.1 GCA_019136325.1 Deltaproteobacteria bacterium | reverse complement strand
CATGGGGACCATCGAATAGAGATTCACCCCCTTGACTTCTTCGAAATTGCCGGAGGAAATCATCAGTACATCAACACCGGCAACGAACCATTGGCGTTTTTGTGTTTCAGGTTTCCGCGCTGATGTCGGGGTTGTTGCGGTTCAATACGGAATCGAGAAAGCATAAAATAATTAAGATAAGAAAGGAGATTTAAATATGAGTTGCCTTAAATTAGGACCGGTTCGGCAAGTAGGTTATGTCGTGGATGATATCGAAAAGGCCATGCAGGAATGGATCAAGCTGGGAGTCGGGCCGTGGTTTCTGGCGGCAAAAGTGCCGCTGGAGAGTTTCATACACAGAGGTAAACCATCCGACGTGCAGATGACGGTCGCGCTGGCCAATTCGGGGGATATGCAGATAGAACTCGTTCAGCAGCTCAACGACGCACCGTCGCTGTACCGTGATTATCCGCAGAAGGCCGGAGGAGGGATTCATCACATCTCTCACTGGCTGGACTCAGAGGGGTACGACAAAGCCTACAAGAGCCTTCTGGATGATGGCTTCTATGTTGGTCATGAGGGGGCGATAGGGCCGAACGGGCGATTTGCCTATTTTCTCAATGACAACATCCCCGGGGCAATTATTGAGATTTCGGAGATGAGCGGCTTCAAGGGCGAGTATTTCAAAGCGATAGCCGATGAATGCCGCAATTGGGATGGATGTACGAATCCGATTCGGCGATAATTGCTTTATCCACCCATCATCCATTGCCTGTTTGCTGATATAAAAAACCCGGCGGGTTTCCCCGCCGGGCTCGTTTTAACCTTCAGACTTCGGCCTTCAGTCTTTTTTCTTCAGCTTCCGCTAGAAAGTCAGCGTCAGCTTGTTGATGACCATAAACTGATCCTCGATGTCATTGTTGGTGGTGATATTGCCTTTGTAGTAATCGCCCACCATCCAGTAAGCGCCGCCCAGCATATAGGACAGGTTGTTGGTGATTTTGTAGGTGGCCGTCAGGTCGATTTCTGAACCGTATTCTCTTTCGTCATAGCCAACGCCCAGCGACTTATCGGCTTTGGCATACGAGAAGGACAGCATGATGTCCAGTTTGTCGATCGGACGGACGCCGGCGCGAACCTGACCGAACCAGGCATTGGTCATCGCCGCACCAGTGGCCGGCGAAGCAGTGGCCGTGCCTCCGTAACCATTCACGGCTCCCGTCCAGTAGTTTAGATCCTGATTGAACATGATCAAACAGGGATTCCAGTCCATACCACCTGTTAACCCACCTTCAATGTCCGCAGTTCCATAATCTTCACCGGAAACATACGCTCCGGTCAATCCGAAATAAGCTATGCCAAAATCGCCTACGACATCGAGCCAGCCGTTGTACGACTTAACATTAGCATCTTCCTGAGGACCACCCAGCACAGCGGGAATCAACTGCGGGCTTCCTTCCCACTTCTGCTTACCAAAGCCATAGGTAAATTCAGCCTGTACGGCAAACGCGCCAAACTTTGCCTTAACATAGGGGGCAACACCATAAACATTCTGCGTGAATCCTGTGTCCGCCGGACCACCCAGCGTAGCTATGTAATTCCTGTATCCCGCTTCGCGAATATTTTTGATCAGCAATCCGGCGTCGCCGCCCTTCCAAGCATACCTTACAAACGCAGTGTAAAAACTGTTGTCTCTGTCGGCTGCGTTTGCGGCAGCCAACGCTCCTGCAGGCTGTCCGAACGCGCCCTTGCTGCGCTCACCATCCACGCCTTTGCCAGTCTGAAGACCGATACCGAAATTACCGATAGGCAGGTAATAGGTGATTTTTCCGGTCGGAACGGAGCTGTCGCCGAACACGGTACCCCACGCACCGTCAATCTGGTAACCAGCCGTGAACAGACCGATCGGGGAAGCGTAGTTGACATATAGAAGGTCGAAAGCGATGTTTTCATTTTCAGCCCTGGTGCCTGCGGACATAGTGTCGAGCACCTTGCCGGGAGCTGTTCTCGCTGCACCCCAGGCTCTTTCCATGATGTCCGCGCGGGCAACCAGGCTCAGGCCCGGAGAAACGACAAACTGCGTGCCGATGCGGAGTCTCTGGAAATAGAAAGCCGTGCTGGGATCACCACCCGTCGTGCTTTTTGTTAAAGCTGTTTTATCCAAGTACAACCCTGCCGCGTAATACTCGCCGCTGAACTTTACATCAACGGCCATCGCTGTCGTGCTGAAGGCGACGATCAACCCCAGTGACAGCAAAACCAACCAAAATCTCTTCATTTTTTCCTCCTTAAATTTCTAGAGTCAAAAAATTTCCGCCTTTTTCATCGAAACGGACATTTCTTAAAAAAGGCAACCCCCTCGACTTGGCCGCCAAACACGCGGCGTAAAAACAGCCCAACGCCTCGCTCTCCTGCCTTATCAGCAATCACGATGCCATTTTTTCAGTTATCTTGGTAAACAATCCGCCGGGGAAACAAGTTTTGATAAATCAAAGGTGGTCTGTCGAAAAACATAAACTTATATACTAGAAATGACTACACTATATTATAATTCATCAAGCCAGCTAAATAAATTTATCCATGTGAAATATGTTATATTCTGCAGCGTACCTGTTCTGCAACCAGGGTAGAAACACATATTTTGGAAAGTTTTCTATTCGTTCTTAAAACACTCAGGCAACACGAAGGCGATAAACCTGTTACATATTGGCAATTATTCTTCACCTGTTGACCATTAACTTTATGTAGCTATTAATCACCGACGGAAGGGGAGTCTGCTGCGCAGAGCGGCAATAACGGTCTGATCCGCTCCAGGAGGATATGCGGTGACAAAAGCACGGTCGCGGCTCAGTGAAACTGCAGTAATGAAGATTGGTCAGCTCTCCGGACGTTCATTGTCGGAAGTTTGGCTCTGTTTCATTCGGGTCCGGACCCTGCTGGAAATAGGCTTTGATCTTCATGCGGATCGCTTCGGGCAGTTTGATGCCGATTTCCCGAATCCGGCTTTCGTATTTTTTAAAGGAACGGGTGTGTTGCGACGTGTTGATAAAAATGCGGAAGTAGGAGCGAATGCTTCCTTCCAGTTCCTTGCGGTAGTCCATGTCCTGATTGAGAAATATCTTCAACCGGCGCGATGAACCGGTAGTTGATTGGCCGGCAGATGGCGCGATAGGCGACAAAGCGCATGGCCGATTCGTTTTCATAATCTCTTTCCCGGATGGCTTTTTCCACCACGTTCAGATCGACGGCATCCAGGATTTGAAACTCGTAGTCGGGCGTCAGGATAGATGCAATGACCTTTTCCGCCTCCTTGAACTGTGCGCAGGCTGTGATCTCGTTCGTGGAGCCGTCAGCGCAACGGACATAAACCACAAAATCGATATCCGACGTGCTTTCGCAAAGGCCCATGTTGGTCGATTCCATCACCTCCATGGCGATGTCGCCCTGAACTTTTTCATCGATCAGACCGGCGATTTGCTCCAGCTTCTGCAGGCGCTCATCCGTGGCTTCCGTCTGGAATGCCCGGTAAAATTGTTTGATTTCGTTATAAAGCTGAATTTCCGGGATGTGCGAGACCTTGGGTTCCTTCATGTCGAAATTCTGCCCGTGTCGGTGCGCCGCGTAACGATCGCCGTCAACGATGGTTTCCTGCCAGCGTCCGTCTTTCGGATAATAGTCGGCTATATCGTGAACGCGGTCATTCACCAGTTTTCTGTAGATGATCTTCCGGACGGCGTTTTCATGTTCATCGATCTCCATGGCGTAAAAGAAACCGCCTTCGGCAACGCCGCCCGTCAAGGTGGTTACTTCGCCGAAATTCGAGGGATTCAAATAGATCGTGTTTTCGCTCAAGTAGAATCCCCAGTCCATGTGAACATGGCCGGTCAGGCACAATAAAACGTGATGATGATCGCAATAATACCGCAGCGCCGGAGATCCCGAGGTTCCGAACTGATTCACGCGATCGTGAATGCCGTGGGCCGGCTGATGGCTGACAATGATCTGCGGCTTGATGGCCTTGAAAAAATTGTACATGGGGTTGTTGCCGCTTTCCGGCGGCCGGCCGCCCTGGTAGCGAACGACATAACGTTCGGGAATGCCCGGCGTCCAGATGTCCGCGCCACCGTAACCGGCGGTTTTCAACTCCCGGATATTGTGCCAGTGCAGATAGAGGTCGCGCTCATGCAGCGCCGTGTACTTGAGATTCATGTCATAATTGCCCGGCAGGGCGAAGACACGGGATTGCAATTTGGTCGCCAGGATGTTTTCCAGCACTTTGTATTTTTGCTGGAGCACACGGCGCGCCCGCGATAATATAGACGTCCGCCACAGTTTCGGACAACAGAATCTTTACCCGGTCAAAAGAACCGTGAATATCCGCTGCGTAAATGATTCTCATGGAAAAAATCCCTCCGTTGGTCCATCCGCCGATTGAAACCGCGACAGGATCACCAAAATATAAGACGGAATTCGTTTTTGTAAACGCTGGAATTTGTCCTTAAAAATCAAACAGGCTACAGTTGGATCACTGTAACCTGTTGTTGTAGCTGGTGGGCCGTGCGGGGATTGAACCCGCGGCCAACGGATTAAAAGTCCGCTGCTCTACCGCTGAGCTAACGGCCCCACCTGAAG
>JAGVUJ010000140.1 GCA_019136325.1 Deltaproteobacteria bacterium | reverse complement strand
GCCAAAATAATAATCGGAGAATGTGTTTTCCGGTCTGTAATAACAGAAGTTGTAACGCATCGTTTTGGAGGGAACGGGCAAATTGTACAGACAATCTATATAATTCACAAAATGCTTAAGTGTTTGCAGGCCGGTACGGACTCCGCGCATGGGACGGGCCGCCAGATGATGAATGATCCAGGAATATTCATAGGCCTTGACCATGGACATATGACCGTAAACCTGCCCTTGATCCTGATATGTTAAATGAGTGAATATGTCCTGTCCCTCCTCGTAGAGCTTGCGGTATGTTCTTTTCAACATTGCTGTGTACGGACTGATGATGCCGTATTTATCCGGATAGATAAAACCGGAATCGAAGAAGAGTTCCCAAAGTGAATCCATGTTGACCCGACCGGTCATATTCACGTGCGGATCGATCACCTTGCTCACCGCATCAAACAGTCGCCTCTGATCATGCAATGACATATCCAGAATGTAAAATCCGTAACGCGCTGCATTTTTTTTCTGTTCACGCCGGTACACAACCTGTGCTGTACAACTCAAACTATTGATCGTACCGGGGAGCTGTAACGACATTTGCGGAATAATCATTCCCGGAAAAAGAAGCGACTCGCTATTCGGGACCGTTACGGAGAATCCCGACGCAGAGATATCATCGACCTTACACTGAACGGCAAAACCGCAAAGAGGATGAACAAAATGTATGGTTGGAGGAGGCATGATTCTCACACGGTCGTTCGGATACTTGCGGGACGATAAAACCGGGCGGTTGCTGTGAATAGGCTGAAGAATGACATAAGAACTTTCATAATCACCACGAACCATTCTGCATTCGCCCATGAAATATGTTTGATCATTCTGGCTCAATTTTAAAAATAACGGATTGTCGGGATTGATATTTTCCGGATTTCGGACACATACTCTTAAATCAAGGGGATTGATATCCTCCAGAATTCCGGACATATTGAACTGTCCTTGAACAATCTCGGCATCAACTCCTTCACATGTATGGCGCACAGCTTGACGTTTGCTGTATGAATGCGCCAGATCAGGCAAGCTGAGCACAATCGATTCCCGGCAAACGGATTGTAAATTTATCGGAACAACGATGAGCGACTTGCGATTATCGATGATGAGATTTAACAGCGCATAGGCATCCGCGTTAAACGTAAAGGGATCAACAAACCGGATGGTTACGTTATCATTGAGGTACGGCCCTGGTTCTCCCTGTTGGAGAAACTCTTCACCTGTTTTCCTGTCCTGAATATGAATGGAAACCTGTTCATTGGTAAAATTCAGATGATTGATAAGATTAACAAGAACCTTTTTATTCACCTTCGGCGCAGTTGCCAAGGCCGAGGCTATGATGCGCGGGTCTATTTTCCTGAACGGAAGGTTGTATTTGAATTTGAGCGCATGCGTACCCGAATGGTCTTCTGTATCATTCGATTTGCCGTGTAGCACCAGATGAAACTGGGGAAAAATGGAAGAGCGTTCCATTTCCAGACTGGCGGCACCATTGCCCGGTCCGATAAACGGATTCAGATCGCTTTTGAAAATATTCGCGTATTCATCTTCACTTCGCCAGACGTTAGTTATAACCTTTATTAAACGCGGAGGAGGAGTACGTTTAATGACATTTTGTTGCACATCGTGTCTGAAGTCTTGAAAAAACTTCATCCTAGACCTCGCTGCTGCAAACCGTTTTGATACTAATGATCTTTAACAAAAGCCTCCCTGATACTGCTATTTCATCTTCCGCAGTCCGTGTACAGGTTTTACTCCTTTGCAAAGAATCAACGGCGAGTAGGTAAAACGCCGGGGATCTTTAAAAAACTTTTTCACATCCGTCAGAAAACCCTCGCTGCCTCCGGGATAGGTCGCATAGATATCAGGCGCTTTATGCGCACCGATTTCCATTTTCTTCAGCCAATTGAATTCGTCGGAATATTTCAGCTCTCCGTATATGAGATGATGAGGCACAAGGTTGACAAGGATATCTTCAAAACCCAAGTCGTAAAGATGAGCATATAGTTTACGTCCTGCATAGAGGTCGAAGTTAAAGTTATCCTGCATACGGTTCATGGTTTTCACAACCGTCGTTTCCATCTTAGAGGGCATTTCCCAATGACTCATGCAGTTATAGTCAAGATCAAGCAAACACATACAACCGCCGGGTTTCAGATTAGCGCTTATATTCTTTATGATTTCGAGAGCCCCTACCCGGTAATACTCCAATACAAACCGTACCCAGATAAAATCAAATTCTCCCAGATCCTCCATGGGCAGACGGACATCCCGCACATCGAATCTTATTCTTTTTCTGTCGCCGTAGAATGAACGTGCATGAAGGATGCGGCTTTCGGCAATATCCACGCCGACGGCTTCACCGTCAGGATGTACTATATCGTGCAGCAGCGCCGTTGTTTTACCGGGACCGCATCCTATATCCAGCACCCGTGCACCGGGCCCCATTCCAAACCACAACGCCTGCTCTTTAACCGCATCCGGATCTGTTTTAATATCCAGACGTTTTTCTTCTTCACTGTTTTCCATTAAATATGTCTGTGAGTTAATATTTGTATCCCCCCCTTACACAATATTTTAAAAATGATTCCCGTTAAAAAACATAATTATACTTTGATTTGTAATAATTGATAAAAGCATCCACAATTTCACGGCTGAAATGCACATCACTTTCCCTGCGCAACATTTCAAAGGCCTCATCCACTGGTATAGGATCACGGTATAATCGTTTTGCTGTAATGGCCTCAAAAAAATCAGCCACTGCAATGATTCTCGAACCAATGGGTATTTCATGTCCCTTCAAACCGCGCGGATAACCGCTTCCGTCTATTTTCTCATGATGCGCCTCGGCTATTTCGGGAACAAGACTGTATGGCCCATGAAAATCGATTTGTTCCAGTATTTTCCTGGTCTTAACAGAATGGGTTTTAACCGTTTCATATTCTTCAGCGGTCAGAAGACCTTCTTTCTTCAACAAAGCATCTGATATGCCGATTTTGCCGTAATCATGCAGCGAAGCGGCAACGGCAACAACCTCCGTGTAATCGGACGGCATATTCATTTCCTTGCATATGCCCACCGCATATTCGGTTACTTTTTCCGAATGTCCCGCCGTATAAGGATCGCGTGCGTCAATGCTTGCCGCTAGAGCTTTCAGAATGGATTTCAATTGACGGTTTCGCTGCTCATGCAGTTCCGCGTTTCGGATACTGACGCCGAGCACGGAGGCAATGCCCATCAGTAAACGCAAATCGCTTTCAACAAGAGTTCTTTTCGTTTTAATATTGTCTACGGTTAATATGCCGATTGACTTTGTATCGGTCACAATGGGGCAGCAAATAAATGATTGAGATCCCATCGCCTGAGCAAACTGCAAACTTTTTCGTGAAAGCTTCCCGGTAATGGCACTAATGTCATTGATCAGATAGGGTTTTTGCTCCTTGTAGGACACCACAAAGACTCCTTTTGATTCGGGCTTGGTCAGTTCAAATTCGGTAGCCTTTATTATCTCCAGTTGTTTGTCGTTATATCCAAAACCGGCTTTGAAAATCAAATGAGTTTTTTCTTTATTCGCAAACATTATCAAACATCGGTCATATCCTAGCCGATTTTCCAGCACCTGAATCACATTGCCAATGATCTCGTCTATATCAATATACTTGTTTATTGTTTTCCCTATTTCATGGACCATCTGCGAATTATTATAATTTATTTCCATCTGTTTGATGAGATCATCTCTGGAATGTTCAAGATTTGAAATACTGTTTCTCAATTCCTTAATTGTCTGCCTATCGCTTACAAACGTGATGATGAACAGGGTTGTAATAACCACAGGCAAATAATGTAAAAAAATATTAAACGGATATACAAATAAAACAATCACACTGATGAACGCAAGCAGCAAAGCAATGATATTTCTGGTTCGCGTGAGAAATGATGAAATGTTGCTATCCCATGACACCGTATAGCGACAACATGCTCCCCCTTTGAACACACATTCGGTATGTTCAATTTTGGGAATTGAATTAGTGAAAGCCATATTGATCGATTCAATGTGCCCTATTCTGTTTTCGCATTGAAACGGCTCTTCTTTGACACCTTCCCTTGGTGTAACAATAATTTCAATTTTTTTGGGATTAATTTCTCTGGCTTCATAGACAGTGGACCGCGAGAAATTGCTTGCCACTTTGCTAATGAATTTATACGCAAGGGCGGGATTCGTCATCCCCAGGACGTAATGCCGCATAATACCTATTGCTTCGCTAGATGCAACATACCGGCCTGCCTCACGCGCAATATTGGTCGATCCGGTGAGCTCCGACAATTTTTCATGAAAACGATTAATTTGTTCCTGAGTAAACCAATGATTTTGATCGGCAACTTCGTAAGGTTCTATTTGCGCATATTCATACAGCTCATCAATATCTATATTTTCATAACATTTTTTTATATATTTAATATAAGTATTAATAATCCGGCTGTTATAAAGAGGTTTTGAATCCAAACAAGCACTCCCTCTGGGTAAATAAATATTGGCACTTTCTTGATTTACGCGGGAGTATATAAAAAAGCTCGTCGTCTGTCAACGA
>JAGVUJ010000076.1 GCA_019136325.1 Deltaproteobacteria bacterium | reverse complement strand
TTCACGGACGAGGGCGCGTATCGCGTCATTTTCAGGGCGGGCCAGTCTCTTTGCCAGAAAGCCGCGCAGGCAGTATGCCTGCTTACATTTTTTCAGCACGCCCAACCGTACACCCAGCCCGAGCCAGCTTTCTATGGCGTTGCGGAGTGCTGGATCGTTCCCAAATTCTTCTAGAAGGATTTCCGCCGTCACCGGGCCCCGGGAGAGCCGCTCCAGAATGACGGTGTCCACCATGGAAGCGAAGAAGCTCAAACGATAAAAAGAAGAGAACATGAGCTTGAACCGGAGCAGGACCGGCGCCTTGCCGCCCTTCATGAGAGAAGCAAATGTTTTCAGATTCATCATATCTCCTTAATTCATCATACGATCTTTATGGGTGTCCAAAAGCCCTTAATAGACCTCCCGTTTCATCGGATCTGCCTCCCGCCTTACGAAAAAATCAACCGAAACGCAATGATCGGTCAGATCAATTTTGCTGGGGAATCATTTATTGATTTATTTATTATCGCTAATCCGCGTACTTTTCAACTTCATTCCAAACAAGAAGCGAAAAATGTCAAAGCGCCTGACGATATACTCATACAGCAACATGGTTCCAGCGAAAGATGTCAAACTAATCATAATCCACTTTGCCGCATCCGGGACAGGCCATTGTATAACAAAGTAACCAATACAAAGGATTACCGGCTGATGCAGAATATAAAAAGCGATGACCGCTTCATTGGAATACTTTAAAAATGGATGATTGGAATCCAGGTATCTCATTCCAAAACCTGTGATAGTCAAAATCCATGCCCATGCGCTTATGGAGGAAAATACAAAGAAGACTAATTTCTGCGCCGGCAATCCTGATTCGTTGACGGAGCCAAACTTCAGAATCAAAAATATACCTGAAAAAATTATTCCCAGAATAAGAGATGACCGGCGTTGTCGTTGAATGGTTTCCTGCAACGGCTTGCTTGATATGATCATAAAACCCGCCATCAGAAACCAGATGTAATATAAAAACCCCCATCCTCCATTTCCAACGCTCAGAACTGCTTCATTGATGGTTATCTTCATCAAAAGAAGCGGCAGGGGTAACAGGATATACATTAGCCCGGGCTTTGCCATGAGACGTCCTGATATGCCGAGGATGTTTTTCCCGCGGTTCATGAGCCAGTAAAAGAAAGGATAGAACATCAATCCGTAAATAAACAAGATCAGCAGATACCACAGATGCATTCCATGAAATGCAAAGTTTCCGCTGCTGCCGACACCGAGATATAATCCATGAAAATAATGAGGCACGAACTCAATCAAAGAACCGGAAAATTGATGATGGGAAAGCCGTTCAAGATATACCTGCAATATGCTATGCGAAAACACAGCGACGACAACCGGAACGAATAGGCGCAGGGTTTTGTCTTTTGTGAAACGGAACGCTCCTTCCCTTTTCTCTAAAACATAAAAAAGGCTGGCGCCGGAAAGCAGAAAGAACAGCGGCATCATCCATCGTGTTATGAAGAATGTCCAGATCTCAACACTCAGATATGTGTTAAGATTTTTAACATGCCAATCTTCCAGACTGAAAAAGCGGGTCGTGTGAAAAATAAAGATCGTAAGAACAGCCAATACCCGCAGCCAATCCAAGTCGGATCTTCTTTGCAGAGGTTGTATATTCATCATAATGACTTTTCTGCTTAATAACGAAAAAATCAGCCCAGGCGCAGCAATCGGACGGAGAAGTTTGTTATATGTGATTATTTTGATTTCAAGAATTTATAAATTTCCGCAATCAAACCACTCCGGTCAAAATATACTTCATTACGTTTTATCTTCCCGTCGCTATTGAATTGAACAAAGCAAACGCCCACACACTCAATGACTTTTTGACCGACGGGTATTTTTGCCAGCCATTTATTTAAAAATCCACCTTCCATGGGAATGGGCTCAATCTGAGTCCATACCCAATCGGGATTCTGAGAAAGTAACTTTTTGAAATACGCAAGAAGCTCCGCTTTTCCGTTCACCCCGGAAGGGATTGCAGGGTCAAGGTAAAAACAATCATCCGAATAAAATTCGGCTAATTTCTCGGGATCATTCCCCGTCCAGGCCGGCAGCCACTTTAACGCGAATTCTTTTGCTTCTTTTTTATTCATTCTCGTCACGTCTCCTTCGTCCTTAAATCCATAACACCGAACTGACCCGGAGCGGCCCGTCATGGCCATGATCCGGTTTGGCGCTTTATTTGGTTTTTATTTCTCGCAGACATAGACGGATAAAAACCCTTTGCTCTCTTTTCCGACGATCCTCAAGCCGCTGCGGGCAATCATGCCTTCCAGTATCCAGTCCAGTGTCGAGTACTCTGTCTTGATGTGCTGTATGGTCTGCTCGGCCACCTTGTCGCCGGCGTGCGACCGAATTTCATCAATTGCCGTTTTGAAAAAGGCATTGTAATCATCAATGGCTGAGGGGAAAACAACATCACGAAGATACAGCCTTCCGGCAGGGCAAAGGCTGGCAGCGATGGCTGCGAGGGCTCTCGACTTCCAGAAATCCGGCAGGTGATGCAGCGCCAACTGGGTAACGACGCAGTCCACAGGATGATCCGGTCGGAAACCGGACAAGAATCCGCCCTCTTCAAATGTTACATTCCTGATGTGGCGCTGTTTTGCCTTGTGCCGGGCATAGTCCAGCATGGCCGGGGACACATCGGTAGCGTAAACATGCTTTACGCCGTCGGCAAGCGCGAGAGCGCATTCACCTGTGCCGGTGCCGATCTCCCAGACAGTTGAGTCCGCCGAAAGCAACAGGGCATTCCGGATATCTTTTACTTCGGTGTCTATATCGCGCAGCATCAGCATTTGTTCGTCATAAGCACAGACCTCTTTGGGATCGCGATAGTCCGTGCCGACCTGTATTGTTTCGTCATACTGCCACGAGTTGTTCATGCCGCTGTTCCTTTATCGGGTGACTGTGCTTTTTTATGCATCCGCACAACTAAATTATTATACGCCGATTTACGATGACTTTGCCAGACGCATTATTACCGTAGGGATTCCGGCCGGATTCAATCCGCCATCTTTATAGTCGACAAATCCAAAATCCGAATATAACTTTCTTGCGGCTTTTCCTTCCGAGTTTGATTCGTCAAATGTTTGAACAAAGATGCTCTCCTGATGATTGAGTTTATCGATGGCGAATTTCAGCAATTCCCGGCCATACCCCTTCCCGCGGTGCCTGTCCGATACCACAAGCCATGCTATTTCATTTGATTCTTTGGAAATAACAATGCCGCCTTTTAAAGCGTGATCTTTACCATCCGAATTTGCACGAATGCAAAAAGCGGTCTTTTGCGCTATCGCCTGCCGTAACGCCTTTTGAAAGGATGCGTCGTCAGCCATGGGACCGAACAAATGTTCAACTTCCATGGCGAGCGCCGTCCAGGCATCGAAATCCGTTAACGCTGCATATGCAATATTCATTTTTTATACAAATTGTTACTCAGTTTTTTTGTTCATAACGTCTGAATTCACCGGCCTGCGCGGCTCTTGGCGTATGTCCGGCGGAATGATGGGTCCGGCTGATAGCCCAAAGCGTAAAAATCAGCGCGGGCGAGACGGGGATCAAGCATTTGTTTTGCCTTTCAATGCTGCGTGAAAGCCGGATACGGCGACCAAGACGCCAATAATCACCGAGACATCAGCGCGAACACTCCCCAGCCCAGGTATTCACGCGTGTAAGTGGCGTAGCGCACGGGTTCAGAGGTTAGTTCGGCTCGAACCTCTTTCGCGAGCTCGTCGCCGGGATTGGCTTCAAGCCATCGGCGCATGGTGAGCCATTTGGCCGCCTCGTATCTATCCCAGCCGTCCTGGTCAGCCAGAACCATTTCAACAACGTCGTAGCCGAGACGGTCGAAAAACGCGAGAAGTTCCGGAAGCATGAGAAAGTCGGCAATCGAGTGGGCAAGACACCCCTTGGCAACATCTTCCGCCGGCGGTAACTGCCGCCAGAAGGGCTCGCCGATGAGGATGATCCCTCCGGGGCGCAGACTCCGGACCAGAAGCTCGATCGTGCCGGCGACTCCCCCGCCGATCCAGGTGGCGCCAACACAGGCCGCCACATCGACCTTTTTGTCAGAGACATAACCCGCGGCATCGCCATGGATGAACGTGACTTGATCGGCGACGCCGAGTTGTTCAGCACGGCGTTTCGCTTGCTCCGTGAATAACTGGCTCATGTCGACGCCGGTGCCGAAGACGCCGTAATCGCGTGCCCAGGTGCACAGCATCTCCCCCGAACCGCTGCCGAGGTCGAGCACGCGGGCCCCCGTTTCCAGACGCAGCGCCGAGCCGAGCGTGGCGTACTTTTCGGGTGTGAACGGGTTGTGGATGCGATGAGCGCTTTCAGTGATGTTGAAGATCCGTGGAATATCCAATGCAGAATTTCTCCTTTCGGGTGTGAATAGATTCGGCTCCCGCCGTTAGACAATTTTTATATTACTTTTGAAAAGCCTACTCCTGGATATATTTTTTCTCCAATTTTTAGTTCTTTGTATTCTGCTTTCTTGAATCCAATATGTTCATAAAATCCATTATTTTTTGCTCCATTTATTGTCCAAATTATTACATTCTTTTTCCTTTTT
>JAGVUJ010000225.1 GCA_019136325.1 Deltaproteobacteria bacterium | reverse complement strand
TCGGACGAACCGCCTTAAAAGGTAACACTATTGCCATAATTCAATCTCCTGACAGTAAATCTTTTCTTGCGGAATTGATAACATACTGACATAATCTATACAACATAAAAATATGACGGAGAAGAGCGGGAACAAGCATGAACACACTGGTTTTTATTCACGGACTGGAGAGCACGGCGCAGGGCACCAAGGGGCAGTTTTTCTGCAAAAATTTTCCGCAGATGATCATTGAAAACTATACGGGAGATTTTGCGGCGCGTATGCGAAAACTTCGGCGTCTTCTCGACGGTAAAACCGATTTAATCATCGTCGGTTCGAGCTATGGGGGGCTGATGGCCGTTCAATATGCCATCGAAAATGAACACCGGATGAAAAAGCTGGTTCTTCTGGCGCCGGCATTGAACTTGAGTGACTTCACGCCGCCTTCCCGGGTTTTAAATGTTCCCGTCGTTCTCTATCATGGTTCCTACGATGACATCGTTGATCCGGAAAAGGTCAAAGACATTGCTTCCCGGTATTTCACCGCGTTGGAATATCATCTGGTTCCGGATGACCATGTTCTGCATGAAACGTTTCCGTTGCTGGACTGGAAGAAACTTCTGACGGACGGTTGAAGCTCTCTAATTCATTTGAATAACAGGGATTATGGGCTGTAAATTACCTTGACAATCCATGGTTGATGTCTTAATCTTTCAAAAATTTTATTGAGTCCGACTACTATGTTTTCTAAAAAAATCGTCATTCGCTACACACCCGATACAGTTCAACAACCGGTGATTTATCAACTGGTGAAGCAATACAATCTTGTTTTCAATATCTTAAAAGCGAGAATCTTTCCGCGCCGCGAAGGCGTTATTGTTCTGGAATTAAGCGGTTCCAAGGAAAATTTCGATCACGGCATCCGTTTTTTAAAGGAACTGGGTCTGAAGGTGGAGCCGCTGTCCAAGAGCGTCAGTCAGAATGCCGATAAGTGCGTTCACTGCGGAGCCTGCACCGCTTTTTGTCCGACCGGCGCCTTGTCCTTTGAAAAAGAATCGCAAAAGATCATATTTGATCCGGAAAAATGCAATGGCTGCGAGCTTTGCGTTTCCGCCTGCCCCGTTCGTGCCATGGAAATCAATTTGTTGTAAAATCAATTTTCAGAGGAAATTTTTATTGTTCGGGATGATTAAAAAAATTAAAGTAAAATTTATTTCTTTAATTCTTTCTCCAGTTCCTTGTCGGACGCATCCAGCAATTTATTGACACCGCCCGGAGCCTCTTTCGTTTTTTTGTACAATTCCTTTCCGTCGTGATAAAAATTTTTACTTTTATCCTTTATTTCATTAATGCCGGATTCCACCACTTGAACAGATTTTTTGATCTTTTCCTTCGTTTCTACAGGATTCTGAGAGTAATAATAACCGAAGGCGGCCAGTAAGAAAAAGAATGCTATGATGATTAGTTTCATCAAATTTTTAAAAATAAAATTCAAAAATAATAATACGATTAAAATAACGCCTATGACAATTACGGCTGGGTGCGTTGATATGTAACCGGTAATAGCATCCATTGTGATAAGCACTCCTTTGTTGATCGATGATGATTTAATGTAAATTCTATCACGAAGTCTTTTGATTTTACAGTAAAAATAATCAGCATGAGAAAATGAGCCTGAAAACGGGAATGGGTCATCTCATGGAGTTACGAACAATTTTGCCTATTGCTTATATTCGGGTTTTACCTTATTAAAAAAAGCAGACATTTGTTTGTGCGACGGCGTAAACAAGAAAAAACATTCAGATTTGGATGAGCAAATGTTTTTGGATCAAAGCAGACGCGATATTCTCCTTCATTTAGAGAAAAGACTTGCGTATCATTTCCACGATATACATTTTCTTTCCACCGCGTTGACGCATCGTTCTTATGTCAATGAAAATCGGCAACTCGATGCATCCGACAATGAAAGATTGGAGTTTTTGGGAGACTCGGTGCTGGGGTTGTGCATCAGCGATTTGCTCATAAAAAAATATCTCCGATCGTCAGAGGGCGATCTGACAAAAATGAGGTCCGCGCTGGTCGGCGAGAAGAATCTGGCTCAACTGGCGCGCGATTTAAAAATCGGCGATTGTCTTTTGGTTGGCCGCGGAGAGGAAAATGCCGGCAGTCGTGCCAGGGATTCTTTTTTGGCCAACGCGTTTGAAGCGGTGGTCGCAGCCGTTTATCTTGATTCCTGTTATGATGATGTTCAATCGGTGGTCGCTCGATTATTTGAACCGCTGCTGGAAGAAAAAAATCTGTCTTCCGATTATTTCGACTATAAAACAGCCCTGCAGGAATTTTGTCAGAGAAAATATAAAACAATTCCCATTTATGTGGTTGCAGATTCGACCGGTCCGGAACACGCCAAAGTATTCGAAGTGAGAGTGGTCATTGTCAACAAACTTACGGAAATTGGCAAAGGCACGAGTAAGAAAGAAGCCGAAAAAAAAGCCGCTCAAAAAGCATGGGAAGAGCTGCAAGATGAAGAAAATCAGCCATAACGCGCCAGTTGATCAACCTTCCTTGATCATTCCCGTCTTTATCATGAACAGCGGTTGTCCGCATCGCTGTGTTTTCTGCAATCAAAAAATAAGCGCCGGGAATCACCCTCCGACAATAACGAAAGAATTATTGGATGCGGAGGTGACCTCCTATCTGAACTGGCATAAAAACAAATCCGGAAAGGTGGAAATCGCCTTTTACGGCGGAAATTTTACAGGTATGGATCCGGAATCTCAGGAGGAACTCCTTGCCCTGGCGAATGCCTTTATTCAAAAAGGCGTCGTCAATGCCATCCGGATTTCAACAAGGCCTGATTACATCGATCAGGATAAATTGTCGCTGTTGAAACGATATAATGTTTCTACAGTGGAAATCGGCGCTGAGTCTTTTGTGGACCACGTTTTGTCGCGTGCCCAAAGAGGGCACAACGCCGCCGAAATTGAAAACGCCGTCACTCTCTTGAAAAAAAACGGTTTTGAAACAGGACTGCATCTAATGGCCGGTCTGCCCGGCGATACCCCGGAAGGTTTTGATCATTCCCTGAACAAAACCATTGAACTTAATCCCGATACGGTGAGACTTCATCCGGTTATTGTTTTCAGCGGGACCGCTTTGGCGGACGATTTCAACCAGGGGAAATACAGCCCGATTGAAATTGAAGAGGCTGTTTCGTTATGCAGCAGAGCCTGGGAAAGGCTGTCCGCTGCCGGTATTCGCATCATTAGAATGGGCGTACAGATGACTCCGGAAATGCAGAAAGACGGTGCTGTCCTGGCCGGACCGGTTCACCCGGCATTCGGCAGTCTTGTCCTGTCTGCTGTTTTTTTACGCAACATGATCAGCGCTTTGGAAAAAATATCCCGTGACAGCAGGAATATCACTTTTTATATATCCGAGCGGGATATCTCCAGTTTTCGCGGCTTGAAAAATATGAACCTCCATGCAATAAAAAAGCTTTACCCCGGTGCGAGATTGATTGTAGAATCGTCTCCCGATCGCCCGCGGGGCGAAATCGTTGTGACCAATGATCTGGAAGAGGTTTCTGGTCTGAAAATTCCGGGAATGCTTTAAGGGGAGACAGGGACATTGTTTAAATCAGGATTCATCGGCATCATCGGACGCCCGAATGCGGGCAAATCCACGCTTTTCAACACGATCGTCGGCGACAAAATTTCAATCATTACCGATAAACCGCAAACAACGAGAAACAAAATTACCGGCATCAAAAACTATCCTGATGCCCAGCTTGTTTTTCTCGACACGCCGGGCATGCATAAGCCGAAGACGCCCCTGAACCGCGCCATGGTACAGACAACCAGAGAAACGATCGGCAGCGTTGACGTTCTGCTGATGCTGGTTGAGGCCAACCCCCGTGTTCATCCTCAGGATCTTTTTCTCATCGAATCGTTGGCGCCGGTTCAGTCGCCGGTTATTCTGGTTATCAATAAAATAGACCTTATTGAAAAAAAATATCTCCTTCCTCTGATTGATCAATTCCGTACCCTTTATGATTTTCAGGAAATATTTCCTGTCTCCGCATTAAAAGGCGAAGGAATTGAAGCATTACTCGAGGCGGTCAAGGAAATGCTTCCGGAAGGTCCCCGGTATTATCCGGATGATATTCAGACCGATGCGACGGAAAGGTTTATCGCTGCCGAATTCATCCGCGAAAAAATAACCCTGCTGACTCAACAGGAAGTTCCGTATTCAACCGCGGTGACCATTGATGTATTCAAGGAAGACGAAGAAAAAAACCTGATTCGCATCAGCGCAACAATCCATGTGGAAAAAGATTCGCAAAAAGCGATTATGATCGGTAAACGAGGGGCCATGCTTAAAAAAATAGGCACGCAGGCCAGAATGGATATGGAAACTCTTTTCGGCGCCAGAGTGTATCTGGAATTATTTGTCAAGGTGCGGAAAGAATGGACCTCCTCCGATAAAATGCTTCAGGAATTCGGGTTGTTGAAACAATAAGGAGACTATGAAAGAAAAACCAGTCATCGCCATCGTGGGCCGGCCTAATGTCGGCAAATCCACACTGTTCAATAGAATAGCCGGAAAACAGAAGGCCATTGTTATTGACGAGCCCGGCGCAACACGCGATCGCAATTACATGGATTGTGTTTATCAAGATAAAGCGTTTACGTTGATTGATACCGGGGGGTTTGAACCTTCGTCGGAGGAAAAGATTCTTGTGCAAATGCGCGAGCAAAGCAATCTGGCCATTGAGGAAGCGGATGTCATTATTTTTCTGATGGACGGCAGGGACGGCTTGACGCCTTCGGATATGGAAATTGCCAGACAATTAAGGGGAAAAAATAAAAATGTATTTTACGTTGCCAATAAAGTTGACGGCGAACGTCATACGGCTTTGCTGACCGATTTCTACCGGCTGGGTATGGATGAGATTCATTCGATTTCCGCTCAACACGGTTTGGGGGTTGATGAATTACTGAACATTGTTGTCCGCGATTTTCCGGAAAGAGCAACGGATCAGGAAGATCAGGAAACCCAGATTAAAATCGCCATTGTCGGCAAACCCAATGTGGGCAAGTCATCTCTGGTCAATAAGATTCTGGGCAAGGAACGAAGCATCGCCAATCCCATGCCGGGTACGACGCGCGATGCGATTGATTCAACCGTCAAGGTTCATGGAAAAAATTATCTGCTGATTGACACGGCGGGAATCCGCCGAAAAAGTAAAATCAGTCAGACGCTGGAAAAATACAGCGTTGTGCAGGCGCTCAAATCCATCAATCGCTGTGACATCGCACTGGTTTTAATTGATGCGGAAGAGGGAATCACCGAACAGGATACAAAAATTATCGGGCTGGCCTATGAGCGGGGTAAAGCGTGCGTCATCGTGGTTAATAAATGGGATAAAATTGAGAAAGATAACTCCACCGTCGGGAAATTTGTCGAGGACATAAAAGATACGGTTAAATTTCTGGATTTTGCGCCGATCATTTTTATTTCCGCATTAACCGGACAGCGTGCCCCGAAAATATTTGACCTCATCGATAGAGTTTACGAACAATACACGAAGAGAGTAGGCACATCGCCGTTAAATGATTTGATAGAAAAATCAGTGCGCAAGAATCCCATGCCCCGTTATCAGAACAGGCAGATGCATATTGCCTACGCCACACAGACGGATATAAAGCCGCCGACGTTTGTCTTTTTTGTCGGCCATGCCAAAGGAATCCATTTTTCGTACGAACGCTATCTTATGAATCAAATCCGCGAGGAATTCGGTTTTGACAGCGTGCCCCTGAAACTTATTTTCCGTAAAAAACGCTGAAACACCTTCCAATCAATAAGTCATGAATCCATTGACAGTCCGTCGTATATTTTATATAGCCGCATCATCATGGAGGCTTCCTAAGTGATATATTTCCGCAATGTTCATCTGTCTTTTCTGGACAAAAAGCTTTTCGATAATTTGAACTGGACGATTCATCCCCAGAGCCGTATCGGTCTGGTCGGCGAGAACGGCAGCGGAAAAACGACGCTGTTTCGGGTCTTGATGGAGGAAGTTCACCCCGACGCAGGGGTCATAGACATTTCCGGCAGAAAAAACAATGTCGTCGGTTATCTCCCTCAGGATATGGTTGAGCTTGAGTCGCTTCCTCTGATCGAGTTTCTTAAGAAAAAAAGCGGAATGGCTGCTGTTGAAAAATCCATTCACGATCTGGAACGTCACCTGTCGGACGTGAAGCAAAATACGTCCGAATACAGCGAGCTTTCAAAAAAGTACTCCGATGCGCTGGCTCATTTCAGCGCAAGGGACGGTTATGCTTTTGAAACACGGGCCAAACAGGTCCTTAAAGGATTTGCTTTCACGGAAAACGATTTTAATCGGCCGTGCAATTTATTTTCCGGCGGATGGAAGATGCGTATTCTCCTGTCGTCAATTCTTCTGGCCCGGCCCGACATCATGCTTCTGGATGAACCCACCAATCATCTCGACACGGAAAGCATGGAGTGGCTGGAATCTTACCTTAAGGATTATCGCGGAACAATCATCGTTATTTCTCACGATCATTTTTTTCTGGATAAGATCGCCACGCAGATTGCCGAGCTCTCATCGTGCAACATCCATATTTATAAAGGAAATTATTCCTACTATTTGGAGGAGAAGGAAAGACGGCACGCTGCCTTGAAAAAAGAAATGGAACTGCAGAAAGCGCAAATAAAGAAAGTCGAGGAATTTGTGGAGCGCTTTCGTTACAAAGCGACCAAAGCATCACAGGTGCAAAGCCGCATTAAAATGCTGGAAAGGTATTCTGAAATCAAATTAGAAGGCAAAACGAAAAGCGTTGCCATGAAATTTCCGGAAGGGAAAAAAAGTTCCCGGGACGTGGTCAAGGCAACCGGGGTGGGGCATCGCTATGGCGAGTTAAATGTTTTCAGTCATTTGAATTTTACGTTGTTTCGCGGAGACAAGGTTGCCTTTGTCGGCGTGAATGGATCGGGAAAATCGACCCTGTCCCGTTTGTTGAGTCTAACGGAACAACCCTCCTGCGGTTCGGTTCGATACGGAGAAAGCGTGAATATGGCTTTTTTCTCTCAGGAAAGTTCCCAAAATCTGAATTACCGCAATACCCTCTGGGAAGAAATAAATTCCGTTCCGGCCAAAGCCTCCGATCAGGATAAACGCAATCTACTGGGTGCGTTTTTATTCTCCGGTGACGATATTTTCAAGCCCATTTCAATTCTCTCCGGGGGCGAGAAATCACGTCTGGCTTTGTTGAAAATTATGCTTCTGGATACCAATTTTCTTATTCTTGACGAGCCGACCAATCATCTGGATGTAAAGACCAAGGATATTTTTCAAAATGCGCTGATGAACTATCATGGCACCGTGGCCATTGTTTCGCACGATCGTTATTTCCTCGATCATCTCGTCAATAAAGTTTTTGAACTGAAGGATGGAAAGATTCATTATTATCAGGGGAATTACTCTTATTTTATTGAAAAACGCCGGCAGACGGAGGTTTTGGAGACAGATGCAAAAATGACGCGGCATTCTCCAGAGGGTCCACCTGTTAAAAATAAGGAGAAAAAGCGGCTCGAGGCCGAAGAGCGGAATAAAAATTACAGAATCAGAGCTCCTCTGGAAAAAGAACTGTCTGTCGTGGAAAAAAAGATAGCACTGCTGGAATCAAAAAAATCGGACTATGAGGCCGCGTTGTGCAATCCTCAAACTCACAGAGATGCTGCTCAAATTAAAAACATCAGCATGAAATTGAAAGACATCAACGCGGAGGTGGAAAGATTGTATGACAACTGGGCGGCCTTACACGCAAAAATGGATGAACTTTTTGTTGCCGGCAATCAGAACAACCATGATCAGGCCTGAAAAATGATCCGCTTCAACCGCCATCCAGGGATGATCTTTCCGTTTTCTGATACCACGAGACGGGATCGGTGAGAAATTCTTCCGTATCGCGCAAAGAAAGAAAATGCTGACGTTCAATGCCGGCCAGCAGGTTGAAAAAAGCTTTTTCTCTGGGGTCGGTGCTTCCTTCTTCCAGTTTGGTATAAAGCGCCATGCCTCTTGCTTCAAAGTCGATCGCTGTGCGGACGGCTTTCAGGTCATCTTCATTGCCTTTAATACGCGTCGATTTTTTCTCCGACATGGATTTTAAAATATTGCCGGTTAAAGATTTCTTCACTTTCAGCGATACAGTGGAAGGCCATTTCTGCTTCTTTTCCCACTGATCATGCAACTTCTTCAACATTTCATAATGTTCTTTTTCTTCATCGGCAATTTGCTTAAACATGTTTTTGCCCGCCAGATTCTTTGTGCGGCGGGCGTTGGCCAGATAAAATTCTCGTTCGTTGAGTTCATTTTCCAGCGCAAATTTCAGGGCGTTGATTCTTTTATTCATCTTGATACCCCCTTGTATGGATGTTCAAGCAAACAATAGACATGATGCTGTTTGACAGTTTATGTTTCATTATAGAAGATATTGGCAATTAGTTCAATACGTATTTCCGGACGCCGTGAGGAATGTCCTGATGTCGAACATTATCCTGATGAACCATGCCCATATGATTCATTTCCCGTCAGCGGCCTGCCGGCTATAACGGACAATGATCTTCCTTAATATCAAGAACATACTCGGCGATATTGTTGCAATGGTCGGAAATGCGTTCCAGATGAATCAGCATTTCAACAAAAATCAGTCCGGCTTCGGTACTGCACAGGTGTTTGTGAAATCTTTTCAGATGCTCGTTGCGCGCATCCTTGACTTTGCTGTCTATTTCCTCTTCCCGTTGGATCAGCCCGGTGATTTTCATGTTGTCGGGTGCTTCAATCAACCATGCGGCGTCATCAAGATTTTGATTAACCAGGGATATTATTTCCTGCAATTCCTTCATGCCGTTTTCGGTAAATTTGATTTTCCTCTCGTTCTTTTGGGCGGCCAGTTCAGCTATCCACACCACATGATTGCCGATGCTTTCGATATCGCCCGCGATGGCGGTAAAGGAGAAAACTTTTTTAGAAATCTGAGCGGAGGTGTCACGCGCCGATATTTTCCATAAAAACCTGACGATTTGACCGCGCAGATTATTCACCACCATTTCGATGTACGATATGTCTCTGATTCTGCCTTCTTGATGAACAGTAATCAGACGGATGGCGGTTAAGAACATTTTTTGTGTAAGATGGATTTCTCTCTGCAATTCCTTCTGTACATTATCAAGAGCATTTTTTGCATGGCATAAGTCTTTGCGATCAAGAAATTCAGGCCAGATAGGCAGCGTTTCATCGTCACCCTTTAAAATGTTCTGCATCAAGGCGGCAAAAGGCTTCAGAAAAAAAATGAAGCAGAGCACAATCACCATATTAATGACAAAATGCCCCAGGACAATCTGCTGCGCCACGCTGGTGGAAAGATTTTTCAGCATGGTCATAAAAAACGGCATAAAGACGAAACACAGGGCAACGCCGATCAATTTAAAGATCAAGTGGGAAATCGCGCTCCTTTTACCGCTGACGGTCGCCACCGTGCCGGCCATGAGCGCCGTGACCGTCGTGCCGATATTGGCCCCCATAATTACAGGCAGGGCATTTTCCAGGGAAACCAGGTTCTGTTGAGCCAGGAGAGCCATGATGCTGATCGGTATGGCGGAGGCATGAATGATGCCGGTGACGACCATTCCCAGTCCAATCCCGAAAAATGGGTTTTGCGTTTGCGTAAATAAACTCAGAAAGAGGGGAGAATTTTTTAAAGGTTCAACGGCCTGACTGATTAAGTCCAGACCAAGGAATATTAAGCCGAAATAAAATACGGCCTGGCCGGTTCGTTTCCATTTGCTTCGATCCATCAGCCACAGAAGCCCGCCAATAGAGATAAAAACAGGCGAGATTTCCGTAAAATGCCAGACGACAAACTGTACGGTCAGGGTTGTGCCGATATCGGTTCCCAGAATGATCGCCAGAGAACTGTAAAAGCTGATCAAACCGGCGCTGACCAGTCCGACAGTAAGCGCGGTGGAAGCGGACGAACTTTGAAAAATAATCGTTGAAATGACCCCGGTCAGAAGACCATAAAGCGGTTTTTCCACGGCGTATTTTATGTATTCTTTGATGCGGACATCCATGACTTTACGGACGGCGGAGGCGAGATTAACCATGCCGATGAGAAATAAAACGATGCCGCTGATAATGATCAAAAGTTCTTGAATTGCCACATTATCCCTTTGATTGCCTGATTTGTGATTGCGGGTATTGACCCGTCGAACCGAGACTCGCCATCTATTTTAAGAATATTTCATCCGGTGTTAACCGACTTTTCTGAATCTGTTTTCTTTTGCGCCGCAGTCGGGGCAGGTTTCCAAAGCTTCTTTTCCCACTTCATTGCGCGATCAAACGTTCTTTCCGCTTCTTTCTTCTCTTCGGCATTGGCTGCTTCGACCGTTCCCGGATGCAGTCTTTTGAATTCATGAGTTTCGCCGGCAAAAGCCTCCGTCACGTTTTCTACCGGCGGGAACATAACATGCATTCCGATTCCATGGTGTATAATTTATCTAGAACACTACCATATAGAAAATCGCTTTTCAATGCCGCGTTTTGTGGTATGTATGAATTGATTTTAAATGAAGCTCCATGATCCATAATGGATGGTTTTGATGTTTCGCCTTCTTAACAATCGCAATTTTATTTTTGTCTTAGCCATCGCGTCGGGGTTGTTTCTACCGCAAGCCACACCATGGACAACATTCTTCATGATGCCGGCATTGGCTCTGGTGATGGCACTAGCGACGCTCAATGTTTCCAACGACTATTTCCGAAATCTACGCGCGATCATTAAGCCGTCGGTTGTCGGTATATTGATGAGTTATGTTATCCTGGGAGGAGTGATCCTTCTTCTATCCACCCTATTGATCGAAAATAGAAATTTGTGGATCGGATTTGTTTTGATTGCCGCAGTTCCACCTGCCGTTGCGGTCATTCCTTTCACGGCTATTCTGAAAGGGAACGTATCCTATACGCTGTCCGGCACCGTGGCATCCTATCTGGCCGCGTTACTGATCATGCCGCTGATTTTCTGGATATTCATCGGGACCGGATTTAACGATCCTTATAAACTCTTGCGCATTATGTTTTTGCTTATTGTTTTCCCTCTGATTGTATCCAGAGTGGTTTTATATTTTAACTGGCAGGAACATCTGACGCCGGTACGGGGTCCGTTGACCGATTGGGGATTTTTCATTGTTTTGTATTCCATGATCGGCGTCAACAGGAATTTGATTTTCAGCCGGCCGTTGATGGTTGTGCCGATTGCCGGCATTGTTTTTTGTTCAACATTCGTTTTGGGATGGATGATTCAGAAAACATGCTTGATTTGCCGGATCGACAAGAGAGATGTCGTGAGTCTGATTCTTCAGGGCACTTTAAAAAATCAGGGCATCGCCGGCGGTCTGGCCATTGCGCTGTTTGAAAAAGAGGCGGCGCTGCCTTCCGCTGTTTACAGCATTTTTATGATTTTATATGTCATGTGGCTGGATTGGCTTAAAAACAGAGCCAATAAAATTGACTGATTCTTTCGCGCTCCGATTGAAAAGATCCGCAGCCGGCTCTGCATCAGACTTGGCGATGAATGGCCGGCCAATTGATGATAACATGTCCCGTTTATTCCGGGTCAATCCGGCCGACTTCTGCCTTCCGGTTAATCTCGTTCGGGCTTGTTGAGTATTCAAAGAAACGCTTTGATGTCGGAAGACTCCCCGGACGTTTTCAAACTCAATCAACCGACTCCAATCGTTGAAGATGATCTGTCGCATAATATTTTATTTGATTGACAGCCATGCATAATTTACTTATAGTGACAATCAACCGAAGCAGATTGTTCACAACCGTTAACCATTCTTGATTCACAAACATTTAATCAGATATGAATAAACGAGAGGGAGATTTTTAATGATGGCAGTTCGAACTATATTTGTTACAAAATATGACATGGAGCGTTTACTGGAATTGATAGAGGGTGTGAGATCCACCTCCAGATATAATAAGGCGAATATCGATATCCTGGAAAAGGAATTATGTGACGGGGTATTGGTTGATTCTGCCGATGTGCCCCACGATGTGATCACAATGAATTCGAAAGTGAATATCACCGATGTCGAATCCGGAGAAAAAATGACCTATACCCTGGTATTTCCATCCGAAGCAAATATCGCTGAAAACAAACTTTCGATATTGGTTCCGTTGGGCATGGCTCTGATCGGATACCGCGAAGGGGATATTATTGAATGGCCTGTTCCGTCAGGCGTCAGAAAAATAAGAGTGGATCACGTCGTCTACCAGCCGGAGGCGGCCGGTGATTACAGCTTATAAAACGATTTTCCGTATCGATTTTTATAAAGGGGATTTACCGAATCACATCGATAATATGCTGTAAAGCTTGCGTGCGGATCAGTTGATCATAGCGGTAGAGACGAACGATCCGAAGAAATTACGAACCGTACTGTTCCGCTATCCACGTCTGGTAAGCGCCGGTTTTGATGTTCTGGATCCATTCCTTTTGATGCCGGTACCAATCAACGGTTTTGCGCAGACCGGAAGCAAACGATTCTTCCGGCGACCAGTCCAGTTCTTTTTCTAGTTTGGAAAAATCAATCGCGTAACGGCGATCATGTCCGGGACGATCCTTGACAAACGTAATCAGGTTGCGTCGCGATTTGCCGTCTGTTAAGGGAATCTGCTCATCAAGAATGTCGCAGATCATTTGCACGATGGAAATATTTTCCATTTCCGCTTTGCCGCCGATATTATAAGTTTCGCCGAATTTGTCCGAGGTCATGATGGTCCAGATGGCGGCGCAATGGTCTTCCACATAAAGCCAGTCGCGGATATTCTTCCCATCTCCGTAAACGGGAAGCGGTTTGCCTTCCAGAGCGTTGAGCACAATCAAGGGAATAAGCTTTTCCGGAAACTGATAGGGACCGTAATTATTGGAACAGTTGGAAATGGTCACAGGCAATCCGAACGTCTTATAGTAAGCCCGCACCAGATGGTCGGAGGCCGCTTTGGATGCCGAATAGGGGCTGTTGGGACGATAGGGCGTGTCTTCACGGAAAAGACCTTCGGTTCCCAGACTGCCGTATACTTCATCGGTGCTGACATGATGGAACAGGGTGAATTTCCTGCCGCAAGCTTTGGCGCACTCCAGCAGGTTAAACGTTCCGACAATATTGGTCTGAATAAAATCGCCGGGTGTTTTTATCGAGCGGTCAACGTGCGATTCGGCGGCGAAGTGACAAACAGCATCAATATCGTATCGTGAAAATATGTCTGTCAGCCGGGCCTGATCACAAATGTCGGCTTTCTGGAAAATATATTTTAATGGATAATGAGCGGCTATATCCGACAGATTTTCGGGATTTCCCGCGTAGGTCAGCTTGTCAACGTTTATGATTCTGCCGGGGAAATCGTTTTTTCTGATTAAATAACGGATAAAATTGCTGCCGATAAATCCGCACCCTCCCGTGACCAGCAGATTCTTAAATGGGATATTGCGTTCTTTTTTGGGTTTCATCTTTATTCACGCTGCCGGGATGAATTTATAAGGCTATTTCAGGAATCCCTGAATGATTCGGTTAACCGCCTGATCGTAAGTCAGTCCGAGACTCATGAGCTTGGTCAACTGATCGTTCGCGATTTTGCCGATAGACGCTTCATGGGTCAGTTCGGCGTCGGGATGCAGAGCCTTGAGGGCGGGCATGGTTTCATTCGTGCCGTTATCCATGATTATGGCGTCACATTCGATGTGGCCGAAGCATTTGTTCCTGGCTTCCATGTTGGCGTGAAAAATTTGTTTGGAATGGCCTTTCATCACGGAACGTGAAATCATATTGGCTCTGCTGTTTGCACCCTGCAGAATAATGTTGTTTTTGGAAACTGCGGTTTGCTCACCTTCGGTCAAGACCCTTTCCGTGATCAGGAGAAGGCTGCCGGGGCCAAGAGTCGCTTCGTTTAAGCGATCGGCTTCGTCTACGCCGCTGATCTGAGTCAATTCCATTTCCGCCGCCGCCCCTTCATCCATCCATATTTTTGTCGTCGGATTGAGAATGCGCCGGCCTTTACCTTCCCCCATCGCGAAATGTTTTTCCACATACGTTACTTTCGCTTTTTTTCCCACGTGGAAATCATGAATGCCGGCATGGCCTTCGGTTTCAGAAGAACCGCAATGAATGCCGCAACCTGCAACGATGGTCACTTCCGCGCCGTCGCCGATGATAAACGAATTGTAAACAACATCGAACAGACCGGCCTGACTTAGAATGACAGGGATATGCACGGATTCGTTTTTCGTACCCGGTTTGATTGTTACAATAATACCGGTTCCCTCCGCATTCGTTTCAATATCAATATTGGCCGAGACCTGTCTTTGCAGGAGCTTTCCATTCTTCCTGATGTTGTAGGCGCCTTTGGGCAGGCCTTCCAGATCGGCGACGGTTTTTAACAATTTTTTATCTAAGGCATCCAGCATCTTGTTCTCCCTCGCATTTATGATGATAAGCGCAAATGCTCAAATCCGTTAACAGCGGCAACGCTTCTTTTAATTGTCCGTTAAAAGCGATCTTTCCCTTGTCGATAATCAACACCACATCCGCTACATCCAGAAAGGCTTTATTGTGGCTGACGACGATGGTTGTTGTTTGCGGTGTGAGTTCTTTTTTTAAAAGGTGGACCATCGGCCCGATGGTCCACAAATCGATGCCGGTGTCGGGTTCGTCGTAGATGGCCAGTTTGGGATTGGCGGCGATTGTCGTCGCCAATTCAATTTTTTTGATTTCTCCGCCGGAAAGCGTGGCGTCAATTTCTTTATCCAGGAAAGACATTGGACAAATGCCCACTCGGCTCACGATTTCCAGAAATTTTTTCTCATCTTCAACACCGGTGACAATGGACAACAAATCGCGAAAGGTGATTCCTTTAAAACGCGCCGGCTGCTGAAAACTGTATGCAATGCCGGATTTGGCGCGTTCTGTAATTGAAAGACCGGAAATATCCTTTCCTTCAAAAGATATGGACCCGCTTGATATGGGATTAATGCCCATGATTAATTTTGCGAGCGTTGTTTTCCCGCTGCCGTTCGGTCCCGTGATGACATAGAATTTCCCTTTTTCAAAAGTAAAGTCTATGCCGTCAATAATGTTACGCAAGGCGCCATTTCCGTCTTCACCGCCGGGGGCGGTAAAATATACTTTATTTAATGCCAGCATGAGTTATCCGTCCTGATTATAAAATGTTCAAACCTGTTCATGAATTAGTTACTGAAAACATTGAAATATTCGAGGGCAATATAGACATAAGTCAAGACAAAAATCAATGGCGAATGATTACAGGATGTCAGCCGGAATGGAACATCGTTCATGTCGAATATGCCGGAAATGCAAAAAAAGAAAGGCGGCAACTGTAGTCAGCCACAGTTGCCGCCAAGCGTTCTTCGTCCGGGACGCGATCAGGAAGATTTCATTCGCATCCCCTTCAAAATTTGCTCTCCGAAAGAACTACGCTGCTATTTTTTCTTAGCAACTTTTTTCTTGGGAGCCGCTTTTTTCTTTGCAACTTTTTTTACAACTTTTTTCTTGGGAGCTGCTTTCTTTACGACTTTCTTTACCACTTTTTTCTTTGCTGCTTTCTTTGCTGTTGCCATCAGGTGAAGCCTCCTTTATAAAAATTGTTGGATTAAAATATGTCCAATGTCTTCTTGATTGTGAATTTTACTTTGTTTTTTTTGTCACGTCAACAAAAAATATGAAAAAATGCTAAATATTTTAATTGTTGCGCCTTCTCGAAAAGAATTTTTGTTTTTTAAAAATTAAAAAATAAATTCGCATTGTGAGCATGAATGCTCTGCAGTACGCATCCACACTGCATTTCCCGAGGAACGATTGTAACGATTAAAATGAATCGTCAAGATAAAAAGGTCGATGACGACGGTTGCGCTCAGAGATGAGAAAAAAATATTTATTGGCGTGAAAAATAAAAAAAGCGATAAAAAATACTTCAAAAAAATATTTTAAACCAAAAAACAAATTTAATTTATGCGTTTTTATAAATAAGATCTGGCGCCGATATATTGATGGGTAAAATAATCGGATGAAAGATGATCAATGCGAATTTCCTTGCCCTGTGATGAGGCGTGAATGAATTTGTCGTCTCCAATGTATATTCCGACATGTGAAACATGATGATTTCCCCTGTCTGTGAAAAATACCAGATCGCCTTTCTGCAATTCATCTTTGTCGATGGCATCTCCTGCGGCGTATTGTTTCCGGGAATTGCGGGGAAGATTCAGGCCGTTGAGCTGATAAACGGTCATGGTCAATCCGCTGCAGTCGAATCCGTCATCGGGAGAGGCTCCGCCCCAGAGATAGGGAACGCCGAGAAAATCTCTGGCTGTCGTGACAATGGATTCTCTGAGATAACCGGTTCCGTATTGTTTTTGCCTGGCCACGGAATAATCTTCGGGACGGACAATATAAAATTCCTCTATAACCTTGGCGTCGATCAGTTCCAGGGCTCTCGTTTTGGCCAGGTCTTTGGTGCTGAAATTACCCAAACGCACTTTGAAAAATTTGTCATTGGCCAGAAAATAGGTGGCATCGAGTCCGTGATTGATTTTCAGCCGTTCCGTCAAACGAACCGCGTTTTCCACATTTCGAAAAGCACCCGCCTGTATCGTATAGCCCATCAGGTTTAAAGCAGGTTTGTATCTGGGCGCCGAAGCAACTCTCCGGTGATGCGCCTTGCCCGAACAGGCCAGCATCAGCGTAAAAAATAAAAACAGACAAATGATCAGCCGGTATTTATTCATGATTTTATTTTCCATCTGGTACTCACATAAATTTTTGCCTGTTCGGGGGACTGGATTCGTCCTTCCAACTGTTCTTCCTCGACCGCAAGAAGAATGTCTTTGATGATTTTTCCCGGAGTAAACCCCATGGCGATCAAATCGTTTCCGGTTAATAAACGAGGAGGATGCAAATCGTCAAGCGCTAAAATCTGCATCTGCTCGCGGCAGAACTCATAATTGTCCATCATTCCGTGACTGGCCAGACAATCGAGACGATGCAGCTCCAGATGAAGATCGAAATCGGGCATGCGCAGAAATCTTTTCAGACGGCCCGGCCGCATCTTCCGGACATTCATGAATACCATATGCTGACGAATTAAATGGAGGACCGTTTCTTTTTGCACGCGGGAAAAACGCAACCGCTGCATGATATCCTCAGCGATTTCCTCTCCCTTTTGAACATGGCCGTAAAAATGAATCCCTTTTTCGTCTTCATTGCGGGTGATCGCCTTGCCGACATCATGCAAAAGCACTCCCCAGGCCAGGCAAATATTATTTTCGGTTTCTCCGTCAACAGGCAACCGCTCCAGCATATTCAACGTATGACGCCAGACGTCGCCTTCCGGATGAAAAAGCGGCGGTTGTTCCACACCTTTCAGTTTGTCAACTTCCGGTAATATCTCTTTCAGAAGATCCGTCTGCATCATCAGTTCAAATCCTCTGCGGGCGCCGCCGCGAGTCAGAATTTTGTTGAGTTCTTCTCTGATGCGTTCGGCGCTGATGCGATTTATCCTGGAGATGTTACCTCTGATGGCTTCCAGGGTGGCCGGTTCGATTCGAAAATTCAGATTGGCCGCAAAGCGGATCGCTCTGAGCATCCGCAGATAATCCTCGCCGAATCGTTTATCCGGATCGCCGATGGTTCTGATAATTCTATGGTCAATATCGGAACGGCCATTGACATAATCTATAATGGCTCCGGTATCCGGATCCATGAGCAGGCCATTGATGGTGAAGTCGCGACGGAAAACATCCTCCTTTGCAGAGGAAAAACGAACCTGTGAGGGGTGGCGGCCGTCTTCGTAAACGTCATCACTGCGGAACGTGGCAACTTCGTAGGGATGGCCGTTCAATACAACGGCAATCACGCCGAACTTTGCGCCGACGGATATGGTGTGAGAAAAGAGATTGGTCACCTGATCGGGAAGGGCCGATGTCACGATATCGTAATCACTGGAGGCATGACCGAGAATAAAATCACGTACGCAACCACCGACAAAATAAGCTTCATGACCGGATTCTCTCAACCGGTGGACGACTTCCCTGGCATGACCGCGCTTGATGTTTTCAATCAAGAATATATTCCTTTCCTGATTATTTCTTGCCTAATTTGATTGCGCAGAATTCTCCGCACATGGTGCAACCTTCGTTTTTGGCGCTTTTGCTCTTTTCCAGAAGCGAAATGGTTTTTGAGGGATCAATGGACAAATCCACCTGTCCCTGCCAGTCAAAATTTTTCCGGCACAGAGACATCTTTCTGTCTTTTTCGCGTGCTTTATTTACGCCCTTGGCGATATCGGCAATGTGTGCGGCGATACGCGCGGCAACGACGCCGTCACGAACATCGTCCAGCGTCGGCAGGCGCAAGTGCTCCGCGGGAGTCACGTAACAGAGAAAGTCGGCGCCGGCCGCTCCGGCGATGGCTCCGCCGATGGCAGAGGTGATGTGATCGTACCCCGGCGCGATATCTGTCGGCAATGGTCCCAGCACGTAGAAAGGAGCGTTCTGACAAATTTCTTTCTGAAGCTTGATGTTGGTCACGATTTCCGTCAGGGGAACATGACCCGGACCTTCAATCATTACCTGCACGCCGGCGGCGCGCGCGCGAGCCGCCAGTTTGCCCAGAATGATTAATTCCTGAAGTTGTGCCTGATCGGTGGCATCATCAATCGCACCGGGCCTTAGCCCGTCCCCGAGGCTCAAGACCATATCGTAGCGATGGGCGATTTCCAGCAATCGGTCATAGTTTTCGTAAAGGGGATTTTCTTTTTTATTGCAATCCATCCAGTTGGCCGTCATCGAACCGCCTCGGCTGACAATGCCCAGAATTCTTTTTTGTGATTTCAGTGCAGACACACTCAATCGGGTGACGCCGCAATGAACCGTAATGAAATCCACACCGTCTCTGCCGTTTTCTTCGATCACCTCAAAAATATCATCCGCCGTCATTTCCGATATGGCCTTCCCTTTTTGGATCATTTTGACCGCCGCCTGATAAATTGGCACGGTGCCGATTGCCACCGTTGATTTTCTCATGATTTTTTTTCGGATGGCGGCCAGATTACCGCCGGTGGATAAATCCATCACGGCATCGGCGCCCGCATCGACGGCAATCTTCAGTTTCTTCAGTTCCAGATTTAAATCGGTATGATCTTTGGATGTGCCGATATTGGCGTTGGTTTTGGTGCGCAAACCCTTGCCGATCGCCAATGGCGTGATGACTTGATGATTGATGTTGCGGCAGATGACGATGGTGCCTTCTGCGATGCCTTTGCGAATATATTCAGGTGCGACGTTTTCCCCTCTGGCCGCGATTTTCATTTCTTCAGTCATTAGGCCTTTGCGGGCTTTTTCCAGTTGTGTCATTTTATCCTCCAGAAGATTTAAGCGATTTCAGAAATCGCATGGTTTTTTAAAATATTTTCCCAAAAACATTGACCGATCCGTAGCCTTTTCCCGGAATGACTGCGTCTTTGATGGCGGCGGCAACGATTATTTTTGCCTGCAAGGCAGCGCCAATGACGCTTTTTCCCCGGGCGATACCGGACGCCAGCGCCGAAGCGTAGGTGCAACCGGTGCCGTGCGTGTTGCGAGAATTAATCTTTTCAGAAGAAAATTCGCAGTAACCGGTTCCGTTGTACAGGATGTCGGTCACGTCGGTATTTTTATTGCCCGGTAAATGTCCGCCTTTGATGACAACATGCTCAACGCCGGATTCATGAATTTTAGCGGCAGCGTCTTTCATATCGGAAATCGTTTTAATTTTCATTTTCGACATGATTTCCGCTTCCGGGATGTTCGGCGTAACGACAAAGGCCAGAGGCAGAAGCTTTTGCAGCAGCGTCTGTCTGGCTTTGCCGGTCATCAGATGTTTTCCACCCTTGGCGATCATGACCGGATCAACGACAATTTTCTTAAGATCGTATTTTTTAATTTTGTTGATCACCGTCAGTATGATTTCGTCCGTGGGAAGCATTCCGGTCTTCATCACGCCGGTTCCTATATCCCTTAACACCGTATCCATCTGTTTGCCGACGAATGCCGGCGCAACGGGATAAATTCCCCAAACGCCCCCGGTGTCCTGGGCGGTCACTGCCGTTATGACGCTTGTTCCCCAGCAGCCGCAAACGCTGACAGCTTTCAAGTCCGCCTGAATGCCGGCGCCGCCGCTTGAGTCGGAACCGCCGATGCATAACACGTTAAATGGCTTCATCGTTAAAGCGCCTCCGGGAATAAGTTTTTCTTACGGTATTTGACGATCAGAAGGTTTCCCGTCTCAATTTTAATATCGGCATGGTCTTTGCCGATTATATTGCTGATCCCGCGGGATTGACCCATTTTCAAATTTCCGTTTTCCAGGGGGTAGCGAAATCCGGAAAGAGTTATTCCCGTGACTTCGGGCGTCAGCGCCAGCAAAGAAACCGTTTTCCCTGCATCCTTGATGAAACATGCTTCCCGGTTCATCAGGAATACTTCACAATATTCATCAATCAGAAAAGTATCAACACCTTTCTCCTGCCCTTTTAAAAGAAGAAGGATATTGGCCAGTGCGTGATCAATCCTGCCGCCCAGGGCGCACCAGATTAATATTTTTCCCGGTTTCAAATTCAGCGCATAATCCAGCGCCAACTCCGTGTCGGTAAAATCCTTATCCGCCGGATAGGTTATGATCTTGATCGCTTGAGCGTCATAATGGGCCAGTTGTGCGGGATCAACCGAATCCATGTCGCCGATAATCACATCCGGCTTGATGTTCGAGGTCTGAAGGTGACGCAATCCGCCATCGCAGACGATAATCAGCAAATCCTTTGTTCTGCTGATGTGACTGCTGAAAAATTCAGGGTCAACGGAACCTCCTCCGCTGATGATCATGATTTGCTGGTACACGTGAATATCCTAAAAACGAATCTGCTTTGCGTATCCGTCATAACGCTATCATTGATTTGTGAAAATTTATTATAATAAATTGTAAAAAGCAAATTGTTTCATGTTGCTGATTTTCAGGGATTCAGTGAAAGGCCGGAAGACGACAATATCGAAATTCATAAAAAATTAAATCTTGACAAAAATATTTATGTTTGTTTTTTTACATCGCATATCCATTGTATTGGCCTGATGCGGAGCACGGAGCGTTGAGATTGCACGAACAGGACGAAATCTGAATACTGCATAAAGGAGATAACTGAATATGAGAAAAATATCATATTGGTTATTGATAGTTTTATCAGCGTTAATATGTGTTTCCTGCGGCAAAGATGAACCGGAATTATCTTCGATCAATCCCGGACTTTACGAAATCAATCACGATATTAAATATGCGGGACAACTGGTCATTCTCAAGCAACGCGTTCGCTATAATGCCGACGGAACTTATGAAGCGACAAATTTCCAGAATGACGCGGCGGTTGAAGAGCTCAGGGGAAAATACAAAGTGGAGAACAGACAGCTTATGTCGTACGATACGCAACGCCGGCTGATCGCGCAGGAAGGGACGTGGACGCCTAAAAAAGAAAATTCGAGGGTAGATCTTCGCAGGATTAAAAAGGGAAGCTACCAGTATTTTTTCAAATATCCCGATGAAAGAATGCGGGAAAAATATAAAGGACTTGGCCTTTCGGAAGGCTGGAAGACCTACAAACGCATTAGCGACTAGATGAGCTGACGTGAAAACAGCTCGGTCAATCCTTCTGTGTTTTAAAGAAAAATTGCCGCTGAAAGTATTTCCAGAGTTCAGCGCCGGAGCCGGATCTAATCTTTTTCCGTTTCTTTATTGATCAAGTATTTGGCGATAACAGCATTTATTGAATAATCCTGTTTTTTCCCTTTCGAGATTTGTCTGAGGACTTTCATGTCGGATTTCCAGACGATGTCGCCGGGGCCGATAAAGCAAAAGCTTCCGGGAGTGAATTCGGAACGGACCGCGCCGTCTTTATAGTAATAGTATTCCTTGCTGATTTCCGTGGGGAAACTGCGCACGGGAGGCGGAACATCCGTGGGAAGAAACCAGAGTTTGATTTCGCGTTCCGCATCCTGCGGATTTGCCGAAGCGTGAATAAGATTATCCGATCTGTCTCCGATGAATTTTCCTTGTTCATCGTACAGCGGAATGACGGTTCCCAGCGCGCGAATGCATCCCGGTCTCTGCGCTCTGGCCTCGTGCGGATTGGTATTGCCGCAGATTTCCCGAATATGTTTGATGGCGTTTGGCCCCCGATAGATGATTGCGATGACCCTGCGTTTCGATGGTTCATCCGGATAATGCAGATAACCGCGAATATATTCCAGGAGAGAGGGATAGAAAAACTTTCCTTTATGCTCCGCGTAATGTTCTTCGGCCAGCGCCAGATTTACCGTAACGACCTTCAGCGCCGCGAAACGCAAACCGGTATGGAATTCGGAAAATTGTGACAGGATGTAACCGGTCAGCGAATTCTTTAAGGCGTCCGGTTTTATCAGAACCAGGGAACTTTCTCGATTTTGTTCAGTCATTTAAAACTCCTTATTTTAAATAGGTTGCTAAAATAATCTTTTTGAGAAAACAGGCTTAAAAAGCGGGCGAAGTATAAGGGAAGTAATGCTT
>JAGVUJ010000084.1 GCA_019136325.1 Deltaproteobacteria bacterium | reverse complement strand
CCTCCGGCATGCAGTCCGTAAAACTGGTAATCCGCCATGAACGAGAGCCAGACCAGAGGGTTCCACAAATCGCCATATCGGTTGCTGAAGGCCCAGTTGATGCTCTCGAGGGTGATGCCTGACTTGATGTGATAGTTTTCTGTGACATAGACATTGTCGTCAATATTGACAAAGTCAAATTCACTTACCTGCAGAAAAACAGCAAGCGTGACAACAGTGAGAAGGATATATACGATGAGATTCTGTTTTTGTTGACGGATATTCATCTTATCAAGCATACGGCACTTTTACTATATGTTCAGTCGGAATGCAGCAGTTTTTTGGCAATCCTTAACTAATAAGCCAAAGGATAAATCGAGGCATCCATCTTATAGGGAGAGGAGCGCCCCGTGACCATTTCAATAATCTTCCCGTCCTGTAACTCCAACAAATAAACACTAATATCATGAGGCTTAGAATGCTTATCGTAAGACCAAGAAAAAAACTGCGGGGAAAGTAACGCAAGGTGATTTGGTAAGCGCCGGCTTTATCCAAACGCAAAGCAATTAAGCCATCCTTGTTAAAAATCTTTCCATGATCCGAATGCCAATCTTTATCAAAGTTCTGGTTGATCACAAGCGTATCCGGTTTCGACTGATTAACCTGAACCATAATGGAATTGGGCCGGAAAACAGTTCGCGCCGTATTCCCGGTGTCGGTAAAATGGGCTTCTCCTCTGTATCCGGAATTGGGTATGAGTGTGCCGTTTGCATCCACAAAGTATTTCGGGACGGCTTTTTCGCCATAATTCGTCACAGCGTCAATTGTGCCGACATTTCGAATGATATTTGTATAGATAACGGAGTTCAGCGGCTCCGCCCGAAAGCGGGAAAGGCCTTTGCCCTGTATGTTATAAAATTCGTTTTGTCTGACGAGAAATTCAGGGGGAATGTCATAAGTATATGTATTTTTTTGAATCGCATCGAACCGCGGGTACAGGAACCATACACTTAAGAAAATTAAGACTACGGCTAATGCATGATGCAACCATTTCGGGCGTGCCTTTGCCAACAACCAGAAAAATTGTCCGGCGACAATGGCAAAAGAGAAGACCAGCGGGAAAGTAAAATACTTATACGGTTTGGTGATTTCTTTTAGCACAGGCAGGTGCCAAACTAACTTTAACAGATCCACTGGCGCATTATAGGCCAGTGCCAACCATGTAAATAAAAAGATGGTCATTGCCCAGGGAAGTGCCTTTCCGGGAAAGATAAAGAAAACGCTGAAAGCCATCAGCACGGGAAGTAATCCGATGGTTAAAATGTTGAGAACATTTTGATATCCGATCAGATTCTGCCACAACGTATGAAGCGTAACGACGCCGCTGGGACTGTAGGTATCGGGCTTGTACCAAAGAAAGTTAGATCCCAAACCGCCCAGCGTTTCTATAATTTCCAGCGGAGGAAGAATACGCGGCATACCGATAAAAAAAGTGATCGTCAGAGCAATGAGAAAAACTTTCAAGGGCTTGATATTAATTTTTTTTAAATTTCCCGACCCGAAGATGTTCCATGCAGGAATGAGATCCAGTAAACATAAAATTCCAATATAGAGAAAAGCCGTCAGGGCGGTGAGTTTACCGTCCGAAAGCATTATGTAAAATATGAAAGCCAGAACGAAAACCGCTATCCTTCTTCCATGACAAGCCAGTCCGATGAGTAGCAGACACAACGGGAGAAAAACGACGTAAATTTCATTCGGGTTGCCGTCATATATCCGGATGGGGACAAACAGGCTTAAGCCGAATACGAATCCCGAAAAAAGCGCTCCCCATCTTGTGTAGCCGAGGATATGTCTTGCCAGTAAATAAGTGCTCAGTCCTCCGACGAGCAACGCCAGAAAAGTGATAATCTTCAACCCCATGACTGATCCGAAAATTACGGTTATCACGGTCAGCGGATTTAAGGAAGGGTCCTCGGGATTGCCAAGCGTCGGAAAGCCGCCGCCGATCCAGAATGATCGTGTGGGAAACGTATGATATTCCAGAACGGCTTTCCTGACTCCTTCATGCATCCCGGCGTAATAAAAGAAATCGTCTTTAAGATTAACTTTGTTGCCTGATGAGAGCGGCGCGATGGACGGCAGTGTTATAACGACTGCAATCAGGACGAGAGCGATGACATCCGCTTTTGTTCTAACCCATTGCATGAAAAAGCCGAACGAATCTTTGAGTTGTGCGCTGAATTTTCTTGCCATGTGAAAGGTATAGGAAAAACATGCCTGCCTGTCAATTATTAACTCATCTCGGCATACCCGTGAGCTTGCTGGTGCCGGCGGAAATTCTGAATCGGTGCGTAAAGGATGCAACGGATGAAATGATTTTAAAAAAGATTTTCCGATAAGCCTGCGAGGATCATCTCTCCGGGTTTGTCAGGGACTTTCTTCGCGCAATCGCCGGAAGGAAGCCACATTGTGTAAAAGATTCCAGACGCGCACGGGAATATCGGCAAGTGAGGGCCGGTCGTGCGCTATGCGCCAGACACGCATCGGATTGAAATAAAAGCCGTAATACGCCCAGCGGTAAAGCATGCGATAACGCGTATCGGATACTTCACTGCCGTTGAACGGAGCTCCGTAATACTCATAGTCTATCGTGGATGATAGAGAAGGCAGCTTGCCCGCGTTAACGAAAAGATCATAGAGACCCGTGTTCCGGAAAGGATTGGGCGTGAAGAACAACGCCAGATGCAGACGGGAAGCGTGTGCAAATCGAATGGTGGCAATCATCTCTTCTTCTGTTTCGGTCGGGAAGCCCAGCATAAAGAAGCCGCGCGTGAAAATGCGGCGATCCGCAAGCAGGCCTATCGTGTGATCGGCCTTTTCCAGAGAGAGATCCTTCCCCGAAAGTTTCTGAAGCCTCGCGGAAGCCGTTTCGATAGCAACGGAAATTTCACCGGTGCCGACGCGCTTGAGAAGATCCACAGATTCTTCCTTCATGATGTCTGCGCGTATCGCGTTGGGGAAGCTCAATGCCGGATGCAGATTTTGTTCCAGCATCAATTCCAGCATCCTGTTGAAGCGTCGCGGGTTGAAGTTGGCTATATCGTCCAGTATTTCTATATCGCGGGCTCCCATCTTCATCAGCCTGGCCGTTTCCTCGACCACGCTTTCGGGGGAACGACTGCGGAAAGACTTGCCAAACAGTTGATGACAGTAAATGCACTTGTAAGGACAGCCGCGCGAAGTAAACATGGTCAGGTAAGGCCTTATTCCCGGTGTTGCCATGCTGACGCCGGTCCAGAATTTCTTATAATCTATCAGGTCCCAGGCGGGTAAAGGCAGAGAGTCCAGATCCTGTATCGGCGCGCGCGGTTTTGACAGGACGGTTTTGCCCTCGGCCCGAAAAGCGAGGCCATCCACCGAAATCAGCAGGTCGGGTTTTTTCCAGTGGGGACCCTCCGACAGGATAAGACGGACAAGTTCGGTCATGGTATCCTCGCCTTCGCCGATTACCGCGGCATCAACATTGGCGTCGGACAGAACGATTTCCGGATCAGATGATGGATGCGGGCCGCCCATAATCACCGGAAGGGAAGGGGCTGTTGTCTTTACCGTGGCGGCGGCCTTGTGCGCGAGGAACGCTTCCGCGGTCAATGCGCTGATGCCGACGATGTCAGGGCCGAAGGACTTTAAATATGATGCCAGCGCCTTCAGCGGGTCCGATTCCAGCATGGCGTCAAGCACACGGACCTCTGCCCCAAGCCGTTCGCGTAAAGCGGCGGCAATATAAAGTAATCCGAGCGGCGGTGTGGAACCGGTTACCTTGGACACCACACTGCGGCTTTTCAAAAGAAGTATTTTGGGTCGTTTCATTAATGGGCTTCCTGTCGGGCCATGATCAGTGACTTTCAAAAGCAGCCGGAACATCTGATAAAATATTACGGATGTTTTCCGCGATGCTCTTTGCCTGTTCCGTTTCTGCAATCATAACACGGATACCGGTTCAGTCCGGTGTTCAGTTTTCAAGGGGATATCTTCGTATGTGAAGATCCTTCCGGTCGAGGCAACCATCGCGAGCTGACCGGTTATGACCGGCTTTTCCCGGGGCCATTCCGATGTGCGTGTTCCGTCAGTGTCATTCCGGTATATCCGGGAAATAGCGCCCTGGGCATCACCCTGAAAATCATTGTTCGTTACTTATCAAATTCAGGATAATCATTTTTCAATGCGATCAAAAAGAGAAATGAATATGCCTGTCAGAATATATCAGGAAAAAATTTTTTAAACATAAATAATTCTATATTAAAATTAAAAAATAAATTTTTCAAACGCCAACGGGCAACGGGACGATAACAATTCGCCAGAAAAACAAAAAGCTTGTTTTCGGAAAAATCCGAAACCTTATCATCATCAAGCAGGCTGGTCAGAAATAATGACTGAAAAAAATGAGTATCTTTCAGATAATCGGCAAAGCTGTTCGTGTGTTCTCTTTCCCACCCCACATTTCCCCACTCCTCCAGGGTCTGGGGACCGGGAAAGACCTCCTTATATTGTTCATACAGCGGCGTTCCGGAAAATGGTATGTACATGTAAAAGGGGCTATTGCGCACATTTTTATTGATGCGCTGTAATCTAAATATAAGTCTGATCGATTCGCGGAGATCATCGATGGTTTCCCCAGGCAAACTGATCACATAGCTGCACCAGATTA
>JAGVUJ010000284.1 GCA_019136325.1 Deltaproteobacteria bacterium | reverse complement strand
ATGTTTAACAAAAAGCGCTATCCCAAAACAGGCTGGGCTTCTCCCTGGTCTCACCGGCATATGGCTTATGCCGCCGGGCTGGGCACCTTTGGCATGCATGATTTTCTGATTACCGAAAAAGGATGTGCCCACAGAACAGGCAGTTTTGTTGTCAATTTAAAGCTTACGCCAAACCGGCAACGACCTGATGATATTCATGCTTATTGTCTGCAATATCAAGGGAAAAAATGCATGCAGTGTGCAAAGCGCTGTCCCGTGAATGCGATAACGGCAGAAAACACCCATGATAAAGAAGCCTGCTATCAAAGGGTCGCTAAATCTCTTTTACACTGCAATAATAATTATCACATCTTTATTTATGGCTGCGGCCTTTGCTCAACCGGCGTTCCCTGCGAATCCGAAATACCGAAATCGCTGCAAAAATAAATCAGATAAAAATATCCGTCTTTTTAATAATTTAACTTGAAGCGTTACGATCCCACGCTGTTTCTGGAAGAATCATTCTCTGATTCGTTTTTTGAGTTCTCTGATTAAATGATTGAGGACATCACTGGCATCGCCAACGATAGCGACATCGGCCATTTTCAGCATGGTTGCCTGCGGATTTTTATTGATCGCAATGATGAAATTTGCCTCGCCAAGGCCTGCGGTGTGCTGAATGGCGCCGCTGATGCCAAAGGAAAACAGGAGTTTCGGCTTGATATGCTTTCCGGCCTGACCCACCAGCACGTCGTGATCCGCCCATCCCGCGTAAACCACCGGACGGGTGGCGCCGACATCGCCGCCTAAAAGTCTTGCCAGTTCCTGAAGTTTTCTAAATTTTTCCTTGTTGCCCATGCCGCGGCCGCCGCAAACAATCACGGAAGCATTTTCAATCGTATGTTCTTTTTCCACGGAACGTTCATACTCGATGAGACGAACGCGGGGTTTCGGTAGATTTTTCATCAAGGGTAAACGTTCAACCACGGCTTTCCGCTGATGATCGTGAGGAATTTCCTTAAAGGTGCCCGGACGAACCGTAGCCATCTGCGGACGATGGCGCTCCGTGACAATTTCCGCCAGCATATTGCCCCCGAAAGAAGGCGCGATCTGCAGCAACAGTCCGTCATCGGTGATATCCAGCCCGACGCAGTCAGCAGATAATCCCGTTTTCAGTCGTTTGGCCAGCCGGGGCGCAAATTCACGTCCGAAATCCGTTGCGCCGATCAGAATAATTTCAGGATCTCTTTCTCCGGCCAATCGTTCAATGATGGCCAGATATCGTTCCGTGCTGTAACTTTGCAACTCCGGATCATCGATCGCCAGAATTCTATCGGCGCCATGGGCCGTGTACTCCATAATCCATTCATCTATCTCATAACCGAAAATCAACGCGCATACTTCCGCGTCGATGACCTTGGCCAACGCAACCGCCCGGGCGATCAATTGCAGGGTGTGCCGATTTTTCTTTGATACTTGTCCAAAAACTCCGTCACCACCGCAGACGCCGCTCCCTGCAGAAGCACGTTCCCTTTCTGCGTCTTCCTCAGAAACACCTTGCGGACTTTGGTGCGGGAGCCTTTTTTTTCAATGGATGCAGCCGTCAAGCCCAGGGTCACCAGCGCCGGAAATTCCATTTCCAGTGTTTCGCGGAAATTATCCACCAGACGCCGGACGCGTAATGTTTTTCCGGAAATTTCCAGTTTTTCCACATACGCCGCCGCGGGCAAATCAAGTTCCTCGGCCAGTTGCGGTCCGACCTGGGCCGTTTCACTGTCGGCCGTGTACGCTCCGCAAAGGATCAAATCAAATTTCGGACATTTTTTTTTGATCGCCTCTTTCAAAATAAGGGACGTGGCAAACGTATCCGATCCGGCCAAAAGCCTGTCACAAACCAGCACGGCTTTATCGGCGCCCAATGCCAGCGCTTCCCGAAGCACTTCCTCGGCGGCCGGCGGTCCCATCGTGATCACGGTGATATTGGCGGGATGATGTTCCTTCATTTGCAGAGCCGCTTCCAGTGCGTGCTTGCAGGCCGGATTCATCATTCCGGCGGCAAGGTCGCGCCGCAACGTTCCCGTCTTTTCATCCCATGGCAGTTCGGTCACCATGGGGACCTGTTTTAAACAAACGACTAAATTTAGCATGTTTATAATATCAACTGAGACAGTATGGATCGCGCGATGACCATGCGCTGAATTTCACTGGTGCCTTCGTAAATTTCCGTAACCTTCGCATCGCGGAAATATCGTTCAACATCGTATTCCTTGCTGTATCCGTAACCGCCGTGAATCTGCACCGCCAAAGACGTCACCCTGGAGGCGACCGTGCTGCAATACAGCTTCGCCATCGACGCTTCACAGCCAAAGGCCGCGCCGTCATCTTTCAGCGCGCAGGCGCGATACAAAAGCAAACGCGCAGCGGCGATTTCGGTGGCCATATCGGCAATATAATTCTGGATGGTCTGCAGCGATGCGATCGGTTTTTTGAACTGTTGTCTTTCTTTGGCATATTTTACCGCCGCTTCAAATGCTCCCTGGGCAATGCCCAGAGCCTGCGCGGCAACTCCGATGCGGCCGTTATCCAGCGTGGCCAAGCCAATTTTCATGCCGTCGCCGATTTTACCCAGCAAATTTTTTTCCGGCACACAGCAATCTTCCAGAAATAATGAAGAAACTGGGTTGGCGCGCATGCCACAGAGGTCTTCCAATTCGCCGCGTAAAAATCCGGGATATTGACTTTCGACAATAAAAACACTGCTCTGCGGTTTGCCCGGCTCGGAACCGGTCAGCGCAAAAATCAAGGCCAGATCGCAGACGCCGCCGTTGGTGACAAATATTTTCGTCCCGTTCAAAACGTACGCATTATTTCTTTTGACCGCCGTCGTTTCCACGCTTGCCGAATCGGACCCGGCGTTGGCTTCCGTCAGACTGAATGCGCCGATCAACTCGCCGTCGGCCAGTTTGGGCAGGTATTGCCGCTTCTGCTCTGCGTTCGCAAACTGTAAAAAGGGATACACGGCAACACCATTATGCACCGTCACACACAAACCTATCGCGGCGCAAACACGGGAGATTTCTTCCACAACGATAGCGGCGCTGACGGAATCCAGGGCCGCGCCGCCGAATTCCCGCGGCACCTGCAGGCCGAAATAATTCAACGGCCTCATTTTCTCGATGATGTCACGGGGAAAAGTTGCAGCGCGGTCTATTGCGGACGCAACAGGCGCAAGTTCCGTCTCCGCAAACGTCCGCACGGAATCGCGAATCAGTTTATGCTTGGCGCAGGGATTCAGCTGCAAGGTTCTCTCCTACCGGAAAATGTTTTGCACCAATAACTTAAAATAACGGTAAAATCAAGAGAACGTTGCTCATCGTGTTATTGGCCAGAGGATATTCAGTTGACATAAATCATTGTTGTACCTATACTTCTCGACACTATGGAACATATCGAGGCCCAAAGCAAATCGAATCCGAAGAAGACCAAAGCAGTCCGGCACGACCCGGACGCTCTTACGTCGTTAATGGCCAATCCTCAGGAAAAACTGTCCGTTTCCCGGCCTTTGCGGTTTATTACCCGGCTGGCTTTAGGATTTGTCGATCTTTTTCATATTTGGCGCTTTCCCCGAAAAACCGACGGTTGCTTCGAGCACATGACGCTCATCGATAAGTTGCACTGGCTTTACAAATCGGCTCGCCCGATCCGTTTGGCCGAAAAAAACTCTTCTCTTGAGGACTTTTTCGCCCGGCAGGCGGAAACCCGGCTCTCGCTGCCGCCCGATTTTGAGCAAACGAGTCAAATACAACTGGCTGCCGTGGGCGATCTGATGCAGAATGATCTGTTGACGCATGCGGCGGATTCGCTCTATGAAGGCATCGCCGCCGAATTGTTTACTGCGGATATCTCCTTTGCCAATCTGGAAGCTCCCTTGACCACTCAGCCGCAGCGCAATTTATTATTCGTCCGCAGCGAGACCCCGTCAACCTACATTTCAGCCGGGCAATTTCAGGTGCTTAAAGGATACAAAAATCAGAAATTCACCGTCTTCTCAACCGCCGGCAACCATGCCTGGGACTACGGCGAGGAAGGGGTGCTCAGCACGCTCGACGCTCTGGATAAAGAAGGGATTGTCGCCGTTGGAACGAATCGTGAAAAAGCGGATCAACACAAAGCGGCGATCATTGACGTCAAAGGCGTCAAAATAGGCTTTATCGGATTAACCTTCGGTCTCAACGGCAAGAAAATCGATCCGGAGCAGGCATATCATGTCAATTGGGTGCAACTGAATGCCTTATCGGAGGAGGTCGATCTGTCTGTGCCCATCCGGCAAATCAATTACTGCCGGGAACAGCAGTGTGATTTTATTGTCGGGTCCCTCCACTGGGGTCTTGAATTTGAATTCTTTCCCGCCCAACGCCAGTTGGCCGTTGCTCATCAACTCGCCGAAGCGGGGTTCGATCTGATCATCTCTCACCATCCGCATGTTGTCCAACCGGTTGAGTTTTACCGGACACGACGCGACCCGGAACGGACGGTGGTTATTACCTATTCCCTCGGCAATATGGTCAGTCCCTTTCATGACGATGACTTGATCCTGAGCTTCCTTCTGCAGATTACCCTGGCCGGCGGAACATTGAAAAATCAAAAACAAACCTATATTGCCGCCTGCCGCATCACTCCCGTCTGCCAGAGAGCATTGATAGCCGGCGGGAAACCGACGCTGCGGCTGGAAAAGGTCACCAATTTGGCGGCTTTCGGATTGCCGTTTGATCTCAAGAATCTTTCTCGTTAAAAATATTTTATGGTTTCAAGGCATTACGCTGTCATCTCGCGGATGGACCTCTGAGGAAAGGTTCTCCATGATCATGGCTTTCCTGCGCACAGCTTGCACGTGCTCTATCCGTTACCGTACACCTCCTTTCATCGTTAATGGACATGACATCCTTAAATACACTCTTATCTGTTGATTTATAACGTTTCGTTGTTATTATATTCATGATGAGTAAAGAAAAGATTCCGACAACACCCGCTGTTTTAGCCCTGAAGGCGCAAAAAGCTCAGTTTACTTTACATACTTATCCTTATGAGGAAAGAGGAGGCACAAAAACAGCGGCCGGGAAACTGATGGTGGACGAACATAGCGTCATTAAAACGCTGATCATGGAGGACGAAACAGGCAAGCCCCTGATCATGCTGATGCACGGCGACAAAGAGGTTTCCACGAAATCACTCGCCCGCGCGCTTGGCGTGAAATCGGTATCCCCGTGCAACCCGGCCGTGGCGGAAAAACACACGGCTTACAAAGTCGGAGGTACGTCTCCTTTCGGGACCCGAAAAACGATGCCGGTCTATATAGAACAGACCATTGCCGATTTGCCGGATATTTTTATCAACGCTGGCAGCCGTGGCCTGCTGGCCAGGATGCCGGCGGCCGAACTGATTCGCCTCCTGAAACCGGTTAGAGTCAGCGTTGCCATATGATTTGCCTTTTTCCGGTAAAAAAGAGATAATGTTCCCCAAGGTAAAGCGCGATGCCAGAAAACGTCATTATCCGCTGTCTGAACTGCGGAACAAAAAATAGAATACCGAAACAAAAACTACAGGGGCGGTCGCTCTGCGGCAAATGCGGCGCGTCGCTGGAAGAATTAATTATTCGCTGCCTCAAATGCGGCACCAAAAACAGAATGCCGGAAAACCGTATGGATCAAAAACCGTTATGCGGTAAATGCCGTGAACCGCTGATCATTCCCCAGCAAAAAGTTTTACCGTTCGACGTGACAGACCAGACGTTTACCCGCGAAGTGCTCACTTCCGAATCCTCCGTGCTGGTGGACTGCTGGGCGCCCTGGTGCGGCCCCTGCCGGACATTATCGCCGATCATTGACGAACTGGCCTCCGATTACGCCAACGGCGTCAAGGTCGTCAAGCTCAACGTGGATGAAAATCCTATTACGGCTTCACAATACGGAATTCGCAGCATTCCGACCATGCTCTTTTTTAAGGAAGGCAAAATGGTGCATCGCGTGACCGGCGCCCTGCCCAAGGAAGAAATTGAACAGCATCTCCTGTCCATAATCAAAACCAACTGATCATCCGGAGCGTTGATGGCCGCAAAAAAATCTTCGATAGTATATCAATGCAAAATTTTCGACGTCCGGGAAGAAGAGGTCACATTCCCGAACGGAAAAACGGCCACCCCACGGTGGCTATTGTCGCCGTCAACGAAAACAATGAGCTGCTGTTAATCAAACAGTACCGCAACGCCGTTAAACAGAACCTGCTGGAAATTCCCGCCGGCTCACTGGACGGCACGGAAGAAACTCCCGATATCTGCGCACAGCGGGAACTCGCCGAAGAAACCGGATTTCAATGCAAGCATTTAGTCAAACTTTTCGAAGGGTATCTGCTGCCCGGCTACTGCAACGAATACATGTACTTTTTTCTGGCCAAAAATTTAATTCACGCACCGCTTACCCCCGATGAAGATGAATTCATCGAGACGATTCCCGTCAGTTTTTCCCGGGCGCACACACTGATTCAAAACGGTGAAATCATCGACGCCAAAACCGTTCTGGGCATTCTGCTC
>JAGVUJ010000365.1 GCA_019136325.1 Deltaproteobacteria bacterium | reverse complement strand
TAAGGCGCAACTTGCTTGCACGCCAGGCCGATAACGTCCCCATCGTCTAGAGGCCTAGGACACGGGCCTTTCACGCCTGTAACTGGGGTTCGACTCCCCATGGGGACGCCAAAAATAAAATCGAGGGGTTAGCCTCACAACCCCTCACCCTTTTCTACCAAAAAAGTGGCCCGGACACAAGGCCGGACACAAATTGCCCTCAGAGTTGCCGCTCTGGGGGATTTTTTATGGAACATTTGCTTTTTTAAACTCGATCACCTGAGCCGGTCCTTTCAGACCTTCCTCAAGGGCACCCCTCGTTTCTTCCAATCCGAGACTGTGAATATACCGTGCTGTTGTGTTGGGATTTGCATGCCTGAGTATTGCCTGGATAACTGCCAGCGGGTAACCTTTTTTATACAAGATCGATGCTGTCAGATGCCGGATCGCGTGAAATCCGAAAGGTTTGACCTTTGCCTTGTCGCAAAGACGCTTCATCAGGTGCTGCCGGTGAATAAACGGCTTGCCGTAATACTGCTCGCAGAAGGGCGTTTCATCAAGGCAGACAAACATATGCTCCTTGTCATCGGTCTTTTGTTTCAACCGCTCTTCGCTCCATGCAAGCAATGCCTTCCGGAGTTCCGATGTCATCGGCAGCCAATCATATTCTTTGTGACCACCTTCGCGCTTCTGAGTCCAAAGACAAACCCGGTTGTTAACAAAATCCACATCAGATAACTTTATATGGAAAACTTCCGATCTGCGCGCCGCGAGATGCAGATACGCTAAAAGCATGACCTGATCCTGTCCAACCGCCTGCTCATAAACTTTCCAGAAATCGTCCTCCGGCGGGACGTAACGGGGTTGCCTTTCTTCCGGAAATTTCTTCACCGACAAAAACGGGTTGGCGCCTTTCGGCCAACCTTCCATGTTATCCAGACCCCACCGCCAGGCAGTGCCAAGATTCTTCCGGTCTTTGTTGGCCGCGTATCCGGATCGGCCCTGCACCTGTTTGAGAAAATATTTCCGGGAAATGGTCAACGTCAAATCCTGAACCAAGAATTCACGTCCAAGCCCGGTATCTCTATAAAATCTTGCAAAAGCCGCTTTCTTTTCACTGAACGTAATATCAGCAAACCGGTTTTCGGCTTCCGTCAGATATTCATTGGACCATTGACCGATTGCCAAAGATTCCGAATTTATCCGGGATAACTGCTTCTCCAGTTCCTTTTTTGCTTCTTTTTCCCAGATGAGCGCCGCCTGATACGACTTTTTGCTCTCGTCCGGAAACAGCTTTTGCAGCGTCTGGCCCTGAACCGTCACGCTTGCCCTGTACCTCCACATGCCTCTTTTCAAAACCTTGCTCGGCATTGAGAACCTCCATTATTCTGTTTTCAAAGAACCGCCAGGTACCGGGTGCGACTTCCACACCACCCCAGCGCGCAGCATACTTGATGACCGTACGACGGTCAAGGTTGAGAAACTTGCCCAGTTCCTGAGCCGTAATCGCGCGTCCAAGAATGGTTTGCATATCCGTATCTGTCATTTTCGCGGTTCCTCATGACGTTTCCTTAACCGTTCCTTCAACGGCTAAGATCTGTTCTTCTCATCCCTTTTTGTTGCAACGCCCGGTGTCTTCAAAAAAGTCTTCCATCAGCCTTTCTTCGAGAGCCCGGATCTCTTCGGCGGGAATCCGGATGCAGTCGGCAAGCCGGATCGCCCTGATCTCACCCTTGTCCACCAGGCGGTAAATTGTCCGACCGGAAACGGAAAAATATAGGGCAACCTCATCCACCCGGTAATATCGTTTCATAAGCTGTGTCGGCTTGCTGACAAAATCACTCACTTTTTCTTCTTCGACCCCAATTTCAATTTTTTACCGCTCCAGACCCGTTTTTACCGGGGGCAACCTTCCGGGACGGGTGTTTGCCTGTCCCAAAATAATTTATGTCGTTCGCCAAGGACTTCACGCGTAAAATTTTCACTTCGCCAAGGACTTCAGCGCATTTTTGAAACAGGGTCGGACCCCTGTTTTCCACTTTGCCAAAATTTCATCCCCGCGGCTTTTTTCCTGCGCTCGTTTTTTTCCTCGTCGGAGAGTTGCTTTTTCCGGGGATGCTTCTTCATCCACTCCTGCAGCTGCGGTTTTTCCTCTTTGTCGGGATCGAGCCCCCGGATGCCTGTCTTCAGAATGCAGTCTCTATTGAGCATCTCCATGGTGAAGTAACCGTCCGCACCCGCTTTGATGAGTTTGCGCTGTGCCTGTATCCAAGTCAGATTCCCATGGACACGGGAACGGCAGATCTCTTCTCCCGGATACCAGATGCCTTTGAAGCTGGCTGTCTCCAGAGGACAGAAAGGCGCTTCGCAAAGTGTGTAAAACTTACAGGCCTGCTGATCGGTCAAATCATCCTTCTCTTTTCCCCAGGGTTGGCAAAACCGGCAGGTCATAAAACCTCCCTGATCGTGATGGTGAATCTCTTCATCGGCCGTTCCTCTGAAACTTCCGGTAGCTTTGCCAGTCAAAGCGGATGATCTTCGACGCGCCTTCATACAGCCGGTCGATGACCCGCTCTCCCAAGCAATTCTCCAACGACTTTAATTCCGTGCAATTCGTGGTGAGAATCACCGGCAGCATGGCTTCGTAACGCTGGTCGAGGATTTCGTAGATGATCATGCGCTCGGTTTCCGTTCCGAACTGAACGCCGACTTCGTCAACAATCAGCAGATCGACGCTGACCGTTTGATTGATGATCTCGCTTTGCGACGTTTCCGAATACCGGCTGTACGTGTCCTTGATTTCTCGCAAAAGTCTGGGCATCTTGGTAAAGAGCCCCGAATAACCGCTGCGGATAATCTGATTGAGGATGCCCGCGCAAAGATGCCCCTTGCCGGTGCCGACGCCGCCCATAAACAGCATCCACGTGCCGGCATGCTTGTGACCGGCAAAACCGTCGGCAAATTCCCTAGCGGCAGCCAGTGTAACGCCCTGCCTTTCCTTTTCCCGGACCGTCCCGTAGAACGTGAAGTCGTCAAAGCTCTTTTCCGCAAAGCGCCTGTTCAGGTCGCAGCTTTTGAGGCGAAGCTCCAGCAGGCGGGCTTCCCGCCCGGCGGCTGCCCGACTCTCTTCGCATTTCCGGCAGGGCAGATCCGCCCAGTGCGGTTCCTTGCCCACCGACGCCAGGTACACCGGGTTGTCCATGTAAACGGCATCCAGGGCTTCACCGCATTCCGGGCATTCATTCACCGGCTTTCCTCCCTCAATTACCGAGCAGGGCGGGCGGGATGTCGGAAAAGGGATCGGGTTTTTCTTTAAGATGGTGGTGATGCTTTCCATAAGAACGACTCTCCTTTTGTTTTTCAATCATCTGTTTGGTTAACGTGTCCCACTTGTCCCGCAGCTTTTTGCCGCTCAGGATGTTGGCCCCCCAGAAGTTGTCGTGCGTGGCAAAGAGAATAACTTCCCCGACGGTTGAGGGTTCCTGTTTATCCAACCGGATGAGCTTTTCGATGTCTTTCGCCCATCCGGTGATAATTTTCTGTTTTGTGCCGTTCATTTGATTCAACAGGCGCGATTTTGGATTTTCCTTAATGATTTCGGAGAACAGAAGTTCGGCCAGCCGCAAAGCTTCGGCATTGGCGACGATAATATTGTCTTTTGTAATAGTGTCTTTAATATTGTCTTTTGTGGGTATCTTTTTCGATAACGGCAAATTATCTTTTTTGACAACGCCGGTTATCTTTTTCGATAACGTTATCTTTTTTGATAATGGTCGCCACTGGTGATAATCTTTGTTGAATTTATACAGCTTGACCGGTTCGTTATCTTTTTGGATAACGCTGATTATCTTTTTTGATAACAATCCCTGAATGGCCCGGATAACGCACGGCTTGTTAATTCCCGTCATCGAGGCAAACTGCGATAAGGAAATGGCATCTTCGCACTTATTCCATCCGTAGGTTTTGCGAATGATGACATCCAGCACCTGGCGTTCTTCACCGGGAATGCGTGTCCGGCAAAATGCATCCTGGATCTCCGTCGCAATTCTTACGTAACCTTCTTCAACTTGCGGGTTTGCCATTTTTCAAAATCAAATTTTCGATTCATGATGCTTTGCGGGAAGCGGGCTTTTCACCCGCCCCCGCCTTCACCGACTTTCCGGCATCAGGCCTGCTACTGCACACCGGCTGCTTCCGCTGCCGGTTGAGCATTGGCCGGGATCACCGGCACAGGCGGCCTGGCCTCTGCCGGCGCTTTGCGGCCGGACAACAGTTCTTTGAACTCCTTCAGCCGCTCCGGCCTCGTCATCGAATCCAGAAGCTTGTCCTGCTCTTTGATCTGTTCCTCAACAAGGTCCGTGACGCTTTTCACGCTGTAGCGCTTGCAGACGTATTCCATGTATGGCTTGGCCGGAATGCCGTGTTTGCTCAGCTTGCCGAACAGAACATTCATGGGGGCAAATCCGACAACGCCCGTGCCGGCGGACTTTTTCACTGCGGGCTTCTTTGCTTCTTTGGATTCAGGTAATGCAGTTGGTTTATTTTGCTGCGCGGTCGCCGGCGCATTTTCCGGCTTCCCGGCCGTCTGTGCATCCGGCGCTTTCTCCAGCCATTCCACCAGCATCCTGCCGGTCTGTTTCGACGGCTTGAAATACTGGCCGTCAAACAGCGTGGTTCTGTCTTTCGTGGAGGAGGCGGTATGATTCTGATCGATGTCCATGAAGACCGTGAACTCATACT
>JAGVUJ010000270.1:4746-7716 GCA_019136325.1 Deltaproteobacteria bacterium | reverse complement strand
GAAATAACCACAGTTGCCCACGAAAACGCGGGAGAAACGGCCAGGAGACTGGCGAAGGAAGAAGGAATCCTGGTCGGAATATCCAGCGGCGCCGCACTCTGGGCTGCCCTGGAAGTGGCAAAGCGAAAGGATGCCGAAGGGAAAAGAATCGTCGTCCTGCTGCCGGACAGCGGTGAACGATACCTTTCGACCTGGCTGTTTCAGAAATAATCAATTATTCATATGAAAATATTGAAACAAGAAAAAATTGATCATAGCTCCGTCGGCGTCGTGGAAACGAAGCATTATACTTTTGCCGGACCCGGCAACAAATTTCCATTTGAAAACGGGGATGCGCTGGGCTCCATCACGCTTGCCTATGAAACCTATGGCGCCTTGAACGGGGACAAATCCAATGCGATTCTTATTCTGCATGCTCTTTCCGGCGACGCGCACGCGGCGGGAGTCCACAAAGGGCTAGATGATCAAGGCTGGTGGGATGATCTGATCGGGCCGGGAAAGGCCTTCGATACCAACCGGTACTTTATCATCTGCTCCAATGTCATTGGCGGCTGCAAAGGCTCAACGGGGCCTTCATCGATCAATCCGGAAACAGGCAAGCCCTACGCGCTGGCCTTTCCGTTTATTACCGTGGCCGACATGGTTCATGCGCAGCGGCATCTGATTGACCATCTGGGCATTGACAGATTACTGTGCGTGGCGGGCGGCTCCATGGGCGGGATGCAAGTCCTGCAGTGGGTGTCTTCGTATCCGGAGCGGGTGAAATCCGCCATTCCCATTGCCACGGCTCTCAAGCATTCGCCGCAGCAGATTGCCTTCAATGAAGTGATCCGGCAATCCATCATGGCGGACCCGGCCTGGCGCGAGGGTAATTATTATGAACACGGACAGCCAGAAAAAGGTCTTTCCGTCGCCCGCATGATCGGACATATCACCTTCATGAGCGACCAGTCCATGGAGGAGAAGTTTTCCCGGCGACTGAAGAATGATTCCTTCAGCTTCGGACTGGACGCGGATTTTGAAGTGGAGGGATATCTGCGCTATCGCGGCGCCAATTTTGTCAAGCGCTTTGACGCTAACTCCTATCTCTATATTACCAAAGCCATGGATTACCTTGATCTATCGGGAGGAAAGCTTCTCCCGCCCGGAAGAGACGTTGATACGCGGTTTCTGATCATCTCGTTTAAGACGGACTGGCTTTATCCCCCCTACCAGTCGCAGGAAATCGTCCGCGCCCTGAAGAGGCGGCATGTGGACGCCACTTACTGTGAATTGACTTCCACTTACGGCCATGACGCTTTTCTGATTGAGGTGGAAGAGCAGACCACCCTGATCAAACATTTTCTGGACAAGACTTTCAACGGATACCTGGTGGCAGACCATCATGGAAACTGAAGAAACCACTCTGGATCACAGGATTATTTATTCCATCGTGAAAAACGGCTCGCGCGTTCTGGACCTGGGCTGCGGTGAGGGCGAGCTTTTATATCCGCTGGTCCGCGACAAGCATGTCCGGGCCCAGGGCATTGAGCTGGATGAAAAAGCTATCCGGGAATGCGTCAAAAAAGGCTTGAGCGTTTATCACGACGACATTGAAAACAGTCTGAGGGAATTTCCGGATCACTCCTTCGACTACGTCATTCTGAATCAGAGCATGCAGCAGGTGAAAAAAGTGGACGACGTTATCCACGAGGCGCTGCGGATCGGCCGGAAGGTCATCGTCGGCTTTCCCAACTTCGCCTTTATCAGGTCGCGGCTCATGCTGTTTTTTCAGGGAAAGGCGCCCATTACCGGATCTCTGCCCTATTGCTGGTTTGACACACCCAACGTGCGATTCCTGAGCATCACGGATTTCAAGGGTTTTTGCGAGGGGAAAAATATCCGGATTGTGGAGGCCCATTATCTGGGGGAAAAAGAAAAGATTCGCTTCTGGCCGAATCTGCTGGCTTTGAATGCCGTTTTCGTATTAACGAATGACGGTTGCGGCAAAATATGACCGATTATGCAGGGCTGAAAGAAATGGATGAGACCTTATACAACTCTTTGCTGGTTCAGGAAATCCGGTGCAACAATCAGAAAATCACTTTCTGCGAGGTTGAAAAACCGGTTATCGGTGAAATATCCTTAAAAATATACATCAACGGCACGGAATACGCATCGCTTCTTTGCCTCAATCAACTGACTGAAGAATTAGCTCTTGGCTTTCTCTACAGCGAAGGGGTCATCGATACCATCGACGATATTGCTTCCATTTCCTATAACGAGCGCCTCTTTGCTGTCATGATTGATCTTGCAACCGGACGATCCGTCGAGAAATGCGAGAGCCTGCGGAGCGTAACATCCGGCTGCGGCAAGTGTTTTACTTATATCAATCCGCTGAAGCATGATAAATTCATGCCGGTTGACGGGCGGAATAAATTTTCAATTTTCACCATCCTGAGCGACATGCAAGAATTCGAGCGTCAATCAGACATATACAAGACCGTGGGAGGGGTTCACAGCGTGCTTTTCAGGCATCCTGATTTTTCCGTCTTCAACGAAGACATCGGAAGGCACAACTGCTTCGACAAAATAGCGGGCGTCCTCCTGAAAAACAGAAAAATGAATCTGGTAGAGAGGGGAATCCTGTTTGTCAGCGGCAGGGTCTCTTCGGAAATCATCACGAAAGTCATCCGGATGGGCGCGCCGGCGCTCGTTTCCAGATCTACGCCGACAGCCGCGGCGGTCAGTCTGGCCAGGGAATACAACGTAACGCTTCTGGGTTACGTGCGCAGTCATTCCGGATACGTCTATTCCGGTGAAGATCGTTTGATTTAGGAAGTCTGAGTTTCAAGAATCTATTGTTCAAAGAGGAATGATGCCTATGAAGAAAACGTGCGGTAAGATTCTGGCCGTCAATATTTCGCAAAAAAAAGGTGAGAAAAAGAATAACATTGATTGCGGTCTCTTTTTAGAAAATCTTGGTCTGGA
>JAGVUJ010000270.1:0-4730 GCA_019136325.1 Deltaproteobacteria bacterium | reverse complement strand
TGAGCCTTCTGGCGAGGGAAAGCATTGACAAGATCCGGGCGAAGGGATTGGACGTAAAATATGGAGATTTCGCGGAAAATCTCACAACAGAAGGCATTGATCTTCCGCTGCTTCCCATCGGCACCAGACTGAAAGTCGGCGATAAAGTTCTGCTGGAGGTCTCCCAGATCGGCAAGGTCTGCCATAACCGGTGCAATATCTTTTATACGGTCGGAGACTGCGTCATGCCCCGGGAAGGGATTTTCGCGAAAGTATTGTCCGGCGGCCAAATAAAAGTCGGAGCCTCGATCGAAATTATCACGGCAAAACAGATAACGGAAGTAATAGAATAAGAATGCAGAGGATACCGTAAAGTGAGGACCGGACCATGCAAAGACACATCGATCGTCAATCCGCCTGGAGCCATGTTGCATGAATAGGTTTGCGTTTATTTTGAATCCTTTCGACATACGGAATATTCATGACTATTGCGGCCTGTCCAGGCTAGCGCCCCCCGTCCTGCTCAAAATCATTCTGCGGATGCTGCCGCCGCTAAAAATTCATTATGCAAAGAACCTGCGCTCCGCTCAGGGCGCACAAATCGATGGATACTTTATTGTCTGTCCATTGCTTTCCCGGCAAATCCTGGCGATGAGGGAAGAAATAGCTTTGCATAAAATATGGAAAGCGGTGAAACTGGGAGAGCAAACAGGCGCTCAGGTTATCGGGCTTGGGGCTTTGATGGGCATTGCCGGCAGAGGCGCTCAGATAACCGCCGACAAAACGCCTGTTGCCATCACAACCGGCGCAAGTCTAGCCTCAGCCGCCATTCTGGAAACGGTGGAGCAGGCAGTCTGTTTACGTAAAGTTGACATTGCCAAAGCAAAAGTGGCGATTGTGGGAGCGACAAACGCCATCGGTCAAAATTTGGCTCTGGGATTTCTCAACAAGGCGGATACAATTATTCTCTTCGCAAAGAATAGCAGCAGGCTGAAAGACCAGGAAGAATTTCTTATTCATCAGAAATCAAAAACTCATATTATTGTCAAGGAAATGTCCCTGGAAACGGGTATCCGGGAAGCCGATGTGATCATCTTTACGACTTCCGCCATTGAAGTTCCTTCCGCGGTTACGGCCGGTAATCTCAAAAAGGGTGCTATCATTTGCGATATACCTTCACCACGCAACATCCCCTATGAAATCTGCCAAAAACGCAAAGACATTCTTTTGATCGATGGAGCGGTGATCGAACCCCCTCCGGCAGCGACTATCGGGTTAAAGTTACCGATCCGGAAAGGATTTATATACGCCTGCATGGCCGAAACCATGATCCTCGCGTTTGAGGGCCAGACACAGGAAGATTTCTCGATCGGTTTTCAACCGGATTTGCATAAAGTGGCCAGGATCAAAGCATTGGCTGACAGGCATGGTTTTAAAATCAGATTCACGAGTTTTGGAGTTCCTGTTTCAGACAAGTAAACACCTTGTATATTTTTGCTTATTCGCTAAAATACAAGAACGTCATTGGAAGATCGGGATGGAAAGAACGATCATCAAGGAAAATTAAATGCATAACGAACAAATCGAATTATGGCAACATCAGCACATATTCAACGTCAATAAGAAAGCAATAGAAAAACGAACATTAATCGTTGTGATCATTACCCTGATTACAATGGTTGCTGAAATATTGTTTGGCTGGATTTCCAATTCCATGGCTCTGCTGGCTGATGGCTGGCACATGGGAACCCATGCGTTTGCTCTGGGAATATCCCTCATTTCCTACATCGCGGCAAGAAAATACGCAAAAGATGAAACCTTTACATTTGGAACATGGAAAATTGAGATTCTGGGCGCTTACACGAGCGCCATTGTGCTGGGACTGGTGGGATTAATCATGATTTATTCTTCCGTTGAACGAATGATGAATCCCCTGCCCATTTATTACAATCAGGCATTGTTTGTAGCGATTTTAGGTTTGTCGATAAATCTTGTTTGCGCCGTAATCCTCAATCATGGCGGTCATGCTCATGAACATGAAAACCGTCATCACGAAGAAGATGAACATCTCCATCATCATGAAGATTTAAATTTGAAATCGGCATATCTGCATGTTGTGGCGGATGCTTTAACGTCTGTCCTGGCCATTACAGCGTTACTGGGCGCAAAGTATTTTTCAATCAATTGGCTAGACCCGTTAATGGGAGTGGTTGGCGCAGGCTTAATCATTCACTGGTCATTGTCTTTACTGAAAGATACCGGTAGTATTTTGCTGGAACGTGAAACGGATAATCCAATCATTGATGAAATTAAAAAGGAAATCGAATCCGATGGGGATTCTAAAATATGCGACTTACACATTTGGAAAGTATCGCAAAATAAGTATGCCTGCATCGTGTCTCTGGTCACGGCCAGAAATATATCCATTGAGGAATATAAAGAACGATTGAATAATATGCATGAATTAGCGCATATTACGATAGAAGTAAATGAATGCAGAGTGTAAGGAAAGCAAACAGATCCATTCAAATCGAACGAAGGAGTGCTTATGTGGGAATATACAGATAAGGTGAAAGAACATTTTCTAAACCCGCGCAATGTGGGAGAAATCGATAATCCGGACGGAGTGGCCGAAGTAGGATCGCTCGCCTGCGGAGATGCTCTTAAGCTCACCTTTAAGTTGGATGAAAATAAGCGCATCAAGGATGCGAAATTTAAAACATTTGGTTGCGCAAGCGCCATTGCCTCATCGTCTGCACTGACGGAAATGATTAAGGGCATGACCGTTGACGAAGCTCTGAAAGTCAGCAATCAGGACATCGCGCAGTTTCTAGGAGGATTACCGGACGAAAAGATGCACTGTTCGGTCATGGGTAAGCAAGCCCTTGAAAAAGCTATAGAAAACTACCGGGGAGCAAAACCATTAGAGGCGGGAGCAAAAATTATTTGCGAGTGTTTCGGCGTAACAGACAAGGAGATCGAACGGGCGATAAGCGAAAATCATCTGACAACCGTAGAAGATGTCACCAACTACACAAAGGCAGGCGGCGGGTGCGGTTTGTGTCAGGATGCGATTTTCCAAATTCTGGAAAAGGTGAAAGCCGAGCCAAAAGCCGAGATGAAACCGAGGCTTACAAATCTGCAAAAAATCCGGATGATCGAAGAAACCATCGACAAGGAAATTCGACCCTCCCTGAAACAGGATGGCGGAGACATTGAAATTATTGACATTATCGGAGACCGTGTTCTTGTCGCGACGCGCGGCGCTTGCGCTACCTGCAAAGCAGCGGATATCACCCTGAAGCATTTTGTAGAGCACCGGTTGAAGGAACTGGTTTCACCAGAAATCACCGTGGAGGAGGCAGCCAAATGAAAACCATTTATCTGGACAATAATGCAACAACCAAAGTAGCGGATGAAGTTTTAGAAGCCATGCTTCCCTATTTCACACAATTATACGGTAATCCGTCCAGTATGCACACATTCGGCGGACAGGTCGGACAAAGTATCCGCACAGCCCGTGAAAAAATCGCTGCTTTTTTAGGCGCCCTGCCGGACGAAATCGTTTTCACCAGCTGCGGCACCGAAAGTGACAACGCGGCCATTCGTTCAGCTTTATTGACCCGGCCGGACAGGAAACATATCATCATCAGCAGGGTCGAACATCCGGCCATTCGCGCCCTTTGCTCGTCTTTAAACACGCAAGGCTACAAAATCACGGAGCTTCCTGTGGATAAAAACGGCCTTCTGGATCTGGAAAATCTGGAGAAAAGTCTGACGCCGGATACAGCGATTGTCAGCCTAATGTGGGGAAACAATGAAACGGGAGTGATTTTCCCGGTCGAGGCGGCGGCAAAGATGGCGCATGAAAAAGGCGTTCTTTTTCACACGGATGCCGTTCAGGCCGTGGGAAAAATTCCCATCGATATGAAAAACAATGTCATCGACATGCTTTCTGTCTCCGGACACAAACTGCATGCGCCCAAAGGCATCGGCGTTCTTTATGTCCGGCGCGGAACCAAATATTCACCCTTTTTGATCGGCGGTCACCAGGAAAAAGAGCGTCGGGGAGGAACCGAAAACAGCGCCGGCATTATCGGTTTGGGCCGGGCCTGCGAGCTTGCCGCACGAAACATGGCAAAGGAAAATAACGAAATCCGGCGCCTGAGGGATAAACTGGAACAGGAGCTTTTGAAAAAAATTCCACAATGCCGCGTTAACGGCGATAAAAACCATCGGCTGCCGAATACAACGAATATCAGCTTTGAGTATGTGGAAGGCGAAGCGATTCTGCTTTTGATGAACGAGCTGGGCATTTGCGCATCATCCGGATCGGCCTGCACATCCGGCTCCTTGCAGCCCTCCCATGTATTGCGTGCGATGGGTGTGCCGTTTACCATGGCACATGGTTCCATTCGATTCAGCCTCAGTATTTACAACACAGAAGATGAAATCGATTTTGTCATAGAAAGGATGCCGCCGATTATCGAACGCCTGCGGGAAATGTCCCCTTTCTGGAATCAAACCTGCAAGACACAGTGAATAGAAGTGGATGTAGGGTGGAGTAGATCGTGGATGGTAGATGGTGAATGGTAGATGGTGGGAAGGACCCTAAAATCTGATGAAGCGATCAAAGAACGGCGATAAATGTAAAAAGGAAATTAAGACGGCGAAAAGTTACCGCGATGAAGTGCCGGCGATTGTTGATGAACTTGTTCAATCGTGCGGCAGGGGCGGATGTTTTGATCACG
>JAGVUJ010000306.1 GCA_019136325.1 Deltaproteobacteria bacterium | reverse complement strand
CTGCGCGCCGCCGGAATACCGGCGCAGTCGGAAGCCGGCCTGATTTATCTGCGGGGAAGGTTTTATTATCACGCCTGGTGCGTGCTTTACCTGAATCGGTGGATTACGGCCGATGCCGTGTTCAACCAGTTTCCGGCGGATGTCACGCATATCCGGCTTGTCCGCGGTGAAAGCGATCAGCAATTAAATCTGATGGGGGTCATCGGTAAAACAAAACTGGAGGTGTTGTCACAAACGAGATGATTACTTTATCCGAACTCACCAAGGATTATGGAACGACGATTGCCGTGAACAAGCTCAATCTGCATGTCTCCGCGGGAGAAATTTACGGTTTTATCGGTCCCAACGGCGCCGGAAAAACAACGACGATCAGAATGATGGGCGGCATACTGGCCCCGACATCCGGCAGTATCGTCATCGGCGGCGTGGACATGTCCAGGAATCCCGTCGCCGGGAAAAAAAAGATCGGCTTCGTTCCCGACCGGCCCTTCCTGTATGAGAAACTGACCGGCATGGAATTTCTGCAATTCTCGTCCGATCTGTATGATGTCAGCCGGGAAACGTTTCCGCAGAAATCCAAAAGCCTGCTGCAACAGTTTGCTCTCTGGAACTGGGCCGATGAATTAATCGAAGCTTATTCTCACGGGATGAAACAAAGACTGATTATCGCTTCCGCTCTTCTGCACGATCCGCAAATATTAATTATTGACGAGCCGATGGTTGGGCTTGATCCCGAAGCGGTGCATATGGTCAAGGATATTTTAAAGGAACTGGCCGTCAATGGAACCACTATTTTTGTGTCCACCCACACCTTAAGCATTGCCGAGGATCTTTGCCATCGCATCGGACTGATTCATAAAGGCACTCTCCTGGCAGAGGGTAGCCTCGATGAATTGCAGCAAATTGCCAAACTCGGCGAAGCCAGGCTGGAAGAGGTCTTCCTGACCATCATCAAGGAGAATACTTTTCTATGATCCCGGCAACCACTCTCATCCGGCCGCGCCTGCTCTCGTCGGCAAACAGCTTCCGGCGCGGCAATAAAAAAAATGTCTGGTCGCGTATTCTGATGTTCGGCGGACTCGGTATTTTTTTCTGGCTGGGTATTTTTATTATTTTTTACCGCGTCCTGCTCTATTTTCACAGCGTTCAGGATTTCGGAGACATCCTGGCCATGAAGTTTGTGTCGATGATTATTTTGACCTTCTTCATGCTTCTGCTGTTCAGTAACTTAATCAACTGCCTTTCGCATCTTTACCTGAGTCAGGATTTGCCGCTGCTGCATTCCCTGCCCGTTTCGGCTAACGCGATATTTTTATCGCGCTGGCTTATCAGCACGTTCGACAGTTCCTGGATGATCATCGCATTCAGCCTTCCCGTTTTTCTGTCCTATGGAATCATTTTCAAGGCCGGCGCTTTTTATTACCTGGTTTTCATCACGGTGATGTTGTTCATGTGCGTCATCGCTTCGGCGTTCAGCGGAATCCTGGTTTTGTTCGGATCAAAAATATTACCGGCGGGACGAATCAGAACGATTCTGATTATCCTGGGGGCGGCCATGCTGATCTTTCTGATTTTTGTTTTACGTTTCACCCGGCCGGAGCAACTGGTGAATCCCGACAGCTTCGCGTCGGTGGTGCTCTATCTGAATTCCCTGCAAACGCCGAGTTCGCCGTACCTGCCCACGACCTGGGTCACGGACGCCATAAAATCAGCTCTGAAAAACGAACCCGCGACATATTGGCTCAATACCGGACTGGTCATGACGTTTGCCTGCATGCTGATTTTTATAAACAGCCTTCTCGCGGGAAAGATATATTTTTCCGGATTTTCAAAGTCACAGACCACTCCCCAACGCCTCTTTGCTCCGTTAAAATACAAGGGCATTTACTGGGAAAACATGTTCAATTTTCTTCCGCGTGAATCGAAAGCCTTCGCCGTTAAGGAAATCAGGACATTTTTCAGGGATTCATCCCAATGGCCGCAGCTTTTTCTGATGACAGCCCTGATTGTCATTTATATTTATAATTTTTCGGTCCTGCCTCTGGAAAATTATCCGATAAGAACCATCTATCTTCAAAACCTGTTTTCTTTTCTGAACATCGGACTGGCTTCGGGGGTTCTGTCTGCGGTGGCGGCTCGTTTCGTTTTTCCCGCGGTCAGTCTGGAAAGCGAAGCGTTCTGGATCGTTCAGTCGGCGCCCGTCAGCATAAAAAATTTTCTCTGGATCAAGTTTTTTCTCTACTGCATCCCCCTGATTATTCTGGCTGAAATTCTTGTCGTGTCCTCCAACATTCTTCTGAATGTTTCAGATTTTATGATGGTGTTGTCGATGCTTACGATCTTCTTTCTTGTTCCGGCCATCGTCGGCCTGGGCACGGGGCTGGGGGCTGTCTATGCCGATTTTAAATCGGAAAATCCCGCCAATATTGTAACGAGCTTTGGCGGACTGCTTTTTATGATTTTGAGCTTCGGCTTGATCGCTGGGGTCATCATACTGGAAGCGGGACCCGTGTATAATATTTTTATGGCTGATCTGCTGGGGAGAAATCTTTCGGTTGCAAAAATGATCTGGGTTGCGTTTTCCTTTCTGCTGGCTGTTTTTCTTTGTTTGCTGGCAACATTCTATCCGATTTATCTCGGAGAAAAACATTTGACGGTCAAGTAAAACTATTTCCACGGATGACGTTCATTATTTGCACTGTCATTCCGGGAAACCAGCGAAGTATAAAAACAAAATTGTCTTGATTTCACTCAATAAATAAGCTACATTTAATAAAATGTATTTAAATTCGAAAGGTTCAGATTAAAGTTTGGACTGGTAAGTTTTGTTGTTTCTGCAACCGGCATTGAATATTGAATAAACACATAAATGACTTATAAGATGACAAGATCTCTTATTCACGAAGGATGGTTTTTTACCGGATAGACTTTTTCCCTGAAAAGTGTTTCCGTCAATAATTTTTCAGTTATACCAGACGACAGGAGTCATATGGAAAAAATTTGCATCGTAAAAAGACGTCGAGAATATTCGCAACCGGAAGTCAAAGTGACCGTCACACAACCGGCCATCAGTGAAACGACTGCCCCCGAAGCGGTCGTCAGCAGCGTTGAAGTGAAAAGCAATGCGGCACTGCCGGAAAAAGTGACACATGAACTTCAACAAGCCGGGGCTCCTGAAATTGTCATCAGCAACGCCGGTTCGGACAGTCATATGACGTTGTCGGACAGAAAAATCGTCGAAGAGTTTGTGGATAATTCTTCGTCGGTCATTTCCATCACCATGACGAAAGAGCAGTCGGACCTTTTAAAACAATCGGAATATATCAAAGAACTTTTAAGCGGCAAGAAAAACGATCCTGCTCTGGATATCAAAATGAGTCCGGACGGCAGACTTTCTCTGAACTACCGTTTTACCGACTCGCTGATGTTAAGAATGCTTGCGCCGAATCAGGTCTGCCAGATGCTTCAGGTCAGCCGAAGTTTTTTACAGAAACTTATCACGGATAATAAGCTCAAGAGTTATAAGCTCGGCAGAATGAGACGATTTTTACTGGAAGATATTCTGGAATACTTGAGCAATGACACCGATTTTATGCAGTCCGGCAATGATAAATAAATTTGCGGTTGAAGACGTGAAAATTCAAAGAGTATATACCTGGGAGAAGAAAGATGTATTGCGATTATTGGAATTTAGTTAAGCCACCTTTCGACAATGTTCCGGATGCTTCTATGTATGTGGATTGTCATGAATCCATGGAAAATGTCATTTCCGAGACATTATTTGCAATCAAAGAAGGCAATGAATGTCTCACCGTCATTGTCGGTGAAGTCGGTTTAGGTAAAACGCTTTCTCTTCGTGTCATCATCGATTCACTGGAACCGGAAAAATATAAAGTGGCTTTAATTACCAATCCCGCTCTTTCCTTTGTTCAACTGTTGAGAGAAATCATCGGTCAGATAACCGGCAAACAATGTGAAGTGAAAAACAAGGTTGATTTGCTGGAAATCTTCAATCGTCTTTTATTTGAAACAGCCGATCAGGGCAAAAAAATAGTCATTGTCATCGACGAAGCCAATGTGCTCTCCCCTTCCAATCTCGATGATTTGCGTCTTTTGACCAATATGCAGGACGATGAACGCAATCTTTTCACGTTGCTGCTGGTCGGCCAGATGGAATTTGCACGGACGCTGGAACATCCCAAACGTGCCAATTTGTTTCAACGCATCGGCACTTACGGCCATCTGGAAAAGCTGCCTTCACCGCAGGCGGTTAGAACGTACATTGAATCCAGGCTCAAAATCGCAGGGACGGATAGAAAAATTTTCGATGATGATGCGATTCCTGTAATTTGGGAATTTTCCGAACACGGCGTGCCGCGCCTTATCAACAAAATTTGTAAATTGTGCATAAAAGCGGGTGAAACGAACGAATTTCAAACCATATCGGGTGAAGTGGCTCAACAGATTGCCGATCGCTTCCAGAAATTAAGTAAAACATCGACGCAAAAACGTAAAGCGCCGGTCGCTGCCGAGATGCAACCTCCGGAAGAAGGCGTTAAGAAAAGAGAAACTGAAAAAACACCAAAGGCAGCACGGCCGTCTTTGCCGCCAAAAGAAGCTCCGGATTTTTCTGCTCCGGTCCGTCCGGTTCCCCAACCCCGCATGGAAGAACCTGCGCCGCCAAGGCCCCGGATGACCGTGCCGGAAGAACCGCCGCCGAGACCTGTGGCGCCTCCGCCGTTTACGGAAGAACCCATGCCGGTCAGGCCAAGAGGTATTGCGCCGGAACAAC
>JAGVUJ010000086.1 GCA_019136325.1 Deltaproteobacteria bacterium | reverse complement strand
GCAGGTGGAGCTGAGGCCTCTTTATACGGAAAAGCCGGACGGCGGCGCAAAATCAGGAATCCTGGATCATTACGCGGTCTGCCGGACTTCGGACAATGCTTTTCTGGGTCTGGTAGGGCCGGATTACGTTCCTTTGCAAAACGAAGAGGCCCTGAAGTGGTTTCAGCCCTTTCTGGACTTCGACTCGGCTACCCTGGAAACCGCCGGAAGCCTAAACGGGGGAAGGCAGGTCTGGGCGCTGGCGAAGATTCGCAACGGCAACATGGATGTCGGGAAAGAGGACCCTGTAGCGCACTACATTCTGCTGTCCAATGCGCATGACGGCTCCATTGCCGTCCGCGTCGGGTTCACGCCGATCCGCGTGGTCTGCAACAACACGCTCACCCTAGCCCATTATTCCAAGGCCAGCCAGCTGCTGCGCGTCCGCCACACGAGCGGCCTGCACTACAACCTGGAACTGATCCGGGAAATCATGAATGTCGCCGGCCGGGAATTTTCCGCCACGGTTGCGCAGTACCGCCGCCTGCAAAAACGCGGAATCGACTCCTCCGGACTGGAGCGTTATGTAAGAGTTGTTTTCTCTCTGCCGGAAGACAAGGGAGGCAAGGAACTGATTCCGAACATCATCTACCTGTTTGAGAACGGCAGGGGCAGCAAGGAGGCAGGGCGGACTTACTGGGGCGCCTACAATGCCGTGACCGAGTATCTGAACTATTTTCGGGGCAGGACTCAGGACAACACGCTCAGCAGTCTGTGGTTTGGCGAAAGCACGCGGATCAGCAGACAGGCGCTGACCACCGCGCTCAAAATGGCCGCTTAAGGTTCAAGGAAGTGGTTGGACATCAAATTATAGGCACTACCCAAAAGATGAACGAGCATGCCCCTAGCCTGTCGCGGCAAAAAGCTGTACAAATGATCAGAAAATACTTGTGCCGGCAGATACCGAAAGATTTTGAAATTCAGGATGGCGTTCCGGATGGTGGCATACTATACGGAGTACCCAAAGATGAGCCCTGCTGGACAGCCTGGATTCCCGGGCCAAAGAATCAGTTAGACGGAGACGAATATATCTGCGTGAGGAATAAAAACGGAAGGCTCATCCATATTGACCGCCTGAATCATTATTGAAAATCGAAATGATGTATTAAAAGTGCACTGATCTATACTTGACTTTGCAGACGCTGTCAAAATAAGTCCTGTCGTGCATATTTGTTTCACCTACCTATACGTAACATAATCCGATTTCCCTATTGATATTGTTATGTTACACTGTGTTTGCAATAACCATAAAATCTAAATTCGTCAAGTTAATTTTGTTGCTGGCCTCGCCACAAGGAGTTATCCATAGCCGCAACCCGCGGCTTTTCAGCGTAGCAAGGCGGGTGCGGCTGTGGGTAACTCCGCTTACCCCGATCCGCTGTTTTGATTGCAAGTCGTTCGTTGCATGATCACCTCCATAGCTCTGTAATAATCTCTCTGCACTTTCATGTTTGATACCCTGCAATAACGTTGTGTCGTCCTGATAGAGTTATGCCCCAAAAGATCCTGGATCGTAGAGAGAGCCGTATCCGCATTCAACATCTGCGTGGCCATCGTATGGCGAAGATGATGACAGGAGATCTTCAGGTTTATTTTGTGTGCATAATATTCCATTCGTTTCTGAATGCCTCGAATGGAAATGGGTTGCCCGGTAAGCGGCCCTTTCTCTACCAGAAAAACTTTCTTTACTTTGTTTGTTGGCCTCACTTTAAGATAGTCCAGCAGTGCATAAAGGGCATCGTTGCTGACATAGACAATCCGGTCCTTGGCGCCCTTGCCGTCCTGGATGAGCAGCATTCTGCGTTTCAGATCAATGTTAGCAAGAGAAAGATGGGACACTTCTTCTACCCGCAATCCACAACGAAGCATCACCATGAACATGGCCCGGTCCCGGCATCCTTTCAGATGATGGAAGAAGATCTCGATCTGCTCGTCTTTCAGATGTTTGGGAAGTCCACGCGGCAGCTTCATGATATTGGGTTTCTTCACGGGGCTGACCATCTGGATTCCTTCTTCATCCGAGAGGTAGCGGTAAAACTGGCAGATACTGTTGAGATAGCAGTTGATCGTCTTGGGCGTTAACCGCCGGCCCATCAGATAATCGATATAAGCATTCACCTTCCGGTGCGTCACCATTTCAAGCGGCACGTCAAGCCATAAAACAAAAAGCTTCAGCCCGTGCAAATAGTTCTTAACGGTATTCGGTGAGACGTTCTTTCTCTTCAAGAAACGCCTGTACCTGATGATCGAGTCGGTAATGGCCACCCATCTCCCCCCTTTCTATAATCATCATCGCCCGGAAGTACTCTTCTTCCCGGGTCTTGTCCGTAAGTCTTGCATAACGGCGTGTGACATCCAGTGATGTATGCCCCATCAGTGGCTGAAGGCACTCGATCCGCATGCCGGCATTGAGAAGCTCGCTGGCAAACGTATGCCGCAGCGCATGCAGGGAATACCCCTTGTGTGCAAGATCGGCTTTTTTCAGGCACCGTGAGAAGATAAGATGGGCGGTACTGTAGCACATGGTTCTGCTGCCCCGGGCATAAAAGAGAAACTCTCGTGCAGCGTCTCTCGTCTTCAGCCATGCCTTCAAAGCGGCCACCGCGTCATCACTGAGATAAACCAATCGCCCGATCCTATTCTTCTCCCCCTCGTAAATATCAATCCTGCGCTCCCTGAGGTGAAGATCCTTCATCTTTGTGCTGAGTAGTTCGCCGATTCTCATCCCCGTCCGCAGAAGCACGGTGATCATGGCCCGGTCTTTTATGTTGTCCATGACACGAAGCAGTTTATTAATGTCATCCGGATCCATGGCCCGGGGCAATGCCTCCGGCTTTTTCAGGCGAATCCTGCGTGCCAGAACATCGGCGCTGACAACGCCGGCTTCAATCAAATAGCCCAAAAAGGCATTGGCGCAGTGAAGCCTTGTCCGCACCGTTGACAGCATCAAACCCCGATCCTGTTCGTGCTCAATAAAAGTTTCAATATCCTGCTTGGTGATTTCTTCCAGACTGCTTTTCCCCGAATCCTTGACAACAGAGAGAAAGACCTGAATCGCTGTCAGGTTGCTGACATAAGTCTTTGGCCTGAAGTTCCGCCGATACATGTGCCGAAAATAATTCTCCACATGCTCTTTGCCCGGCAGGTCCCATCCAGCAAGTCGCTTTAAAGCCCATCGCAGCGCCTTGGCCTCCTGCTCGTACGCCGGGCTCTCTAATGTTTCAGGAATGCTTTTCTTGACAACTCTGGCGGAACGACGACACGCATCTCGCTCCATTTCATCATAAAATGCCAGGGATTCTTTTGTGGATTTATTAATGTGCTCTTCTGCTGCTATTTGGTCCATCGCTATCTCCTTTCCTGTAAATCAATAGGAAATACCGATAGATGATGAACCTGCGTCACCTAAGTTGCAATCATCATTTTGTTACGTATAGCACCTACAAACAAATGTTTTTGAAAATTCCTCATGTTGTGAATTACTGTTTGAAAGGTGCCACATAGAGTTGAGTTGACCTGCCGAATCAGAGACGCTATGAACCACAACACACAGAATCTATACGAATCATACTGCATCCACGCGATCAGCCCCAAAAATTATCTAGCTCTATTTTATTTTTTTCATAATCCATTCTACCAACCCTAATTCTACAACCATTTTTGCTATTCGTTTAGGTAGCATTAGTTCAGCGGGACAATCTCGTGACGGTCTGTAGTTGAGAAGGTCTTTAGAAGGTGTATGGACGACAAAATAAAGTTTTCGAAAATATCCTCTTGGAAATGAATCAATATATTGTTCAAAATCACTTGCTGTAGCTTTAGATTTCACCTGTACCTGATAGCAATCCCCGGTAATAGGTTCTAATAGTTCGAGATCGGCATATTTCATTGTTTCTCCGAGAACGCTTACTCTTTGCCAACCGGCGCTTCTGAATAGCAGATCAACAAGAGTTTCAAAGTCTTTCCAGTGTAGCCTACTAATCCCTTTTTCCATTTCAAGTTCCAGTTTCGTTTTAGCATCTAGAATTGATATATAACTTTCACTTGGACTATCATTGATCAGGCGTTTGAGATCTTCTGTTTCCTTCACTCTACAAATCGTTCCGCGGAACCCTTGAGTCTTTCCAATGTTTCCAGGGATTTGATTCGCAGTCAGTATATGACCATGGATATCAGAATTGCTCCATGATGCAACAGACAGCCGATATTTTGAAATATTATCCTGTTGAACCGGTAGATTTGCGATTCTACACCACCATAACTGACTTTTATGAAATGTGATCCAAATGTCACTTGAACTAGATTCCACGAACATTCTCAGGGCATTAATATCTGTTGATGCTCTGCTTTTATTAATAAACTCACCACTATGCTTTAGCTTTAGTATATCCCAATCCGCTTCGTTTATTTCATCTAGCGTCCATTCAGCCCATCCGATTCTTAGCTTGTTATCATGGATGCTCGATTCTTCCCATTTTCCTCCCTTTCCAAGTTTGATGTAGTAAGCGTCTTTGAAGTCTATTGGATTCATCATGTAATTCGCCTAGGCCCGAGTATGGATATGAATAAAGGGGCTACCACTATTCTCCCCTAGTTTCGCCATAACACTTTTGTTCATGGGCAAATATTGGCGTGCTCCGTGGAGCAACTTAGGGAAGAATGTCCCGCGCCACTTCAATAATCAGAGACCATATTTTTCTATTACCTTTATATAATAATGCTAAATCATAAAACTTACCATCTCGTCGGTACACA
>JAGVUJ010000153.1 GCA_019136325.1 Deltaproteobacteria bacterium | reverse complement strand
TGAAGCGGGTTTTCGATGTATTTGTAATCTTGGTCGGACATAATTGTTCTCCTTTAATAATTTATTTCCAGGCAAACCAGGGACGGACGGCGTCAATCCAGGAAGAGCCTGTTTTCTGAATAGGCTGGCCCCCGCCGTTGATGCATCCTGCCGGACAATTCATGACTTCAATAAAGTGATAGGGGGACGTTCCCGCAAGAACCTGATCAATGACCGGTTTCAGATTCCTGGCGATGCCGTGAACCACCGCCAGATTGACGGTTACCTCTTTATTGTACTTGCTGTCCTTGAGCGTCACCGATGCGCTCTTGACTCCTTTTAATCCACGCACCGGCTTGAATTCGACGTTTGTAAGTTCGTCGCCGGTAATGACTGCGTAAGCCGTTCTGACGGCTGCTTCCATCACACCGCCCGTATTCCCGAAAATAGTTCCGGCTCCCGAATATTCCGCGAAAAGAATTTCAGGGGTGTAATCCTGTTCTTGGGCCAGGTCGATTTTCATTTTCTTAAACAGACGGGCGAGATCCCGTGTTGTCAACACGACATCGACATCCGGGTAGGACTCACCGCTTGTTTTATGAATATGTTCCTGATATTCAAAAGCGCTCCTGAATTCGGGGCGTGACGCTTCAAATTTTTTGGCCGTGCAGGGCATAATGCCGACCGTATAAATCTTATCGGCGGGTTTTCCCCAGACCTTTGCTCCGTAAGTCTTGGCGACGGCTCCGGCCATCTGCTGGGGTGATTTCGCCGAGGATAAATGGGGAATCAGCGACGGACACTGCGTCTCAACAAATCGAACCCAGGCAGGGCAGCAGGAGGTGAACTGGGGAAGGGGACCGATGGGCTCGCCATTTTCGCTTTTTTCCCCGAAAACAGCATGGCGCGCCCGCAGAATAAATTCCGATCCCTCTTCCATAATCGTTAAATCGGCTGTAAAATTGTTGTCGAAAATTTCGATACCCGCTTTTTTCATGGCGCCGTAGAGTTTTCCGGTCACCAGTGATCCGGCCGGCATTCCGAATTCTTCGCCGATGGCAACGCGAACGGCGGGAGCGATGATTCCAACAACCGTTACGCTTTTGTCTTGCAGTTTGTCCATGACCAGATCCACGGCGTCCGATGTTTCGTAAGGGGCGCCAAAGGGACAATTGACAAGACACTGGCCGCAGCTCAGGCACAGATCAACATCGATACTGTGTGTCGCGCCGAACATCCCTTGAATGGCTCCGGTCGGACAGTGGCGTTTACAGGCATCGCATCCTTTGCATTCAGACGCCTTGATGGCTATAACGCCGGGGATTTCACCCTTTTGGTACGTTTTAGCATTCACGTTCATTTTCTTTTATCTCCTTTATTAATTAAGCTCAGTGACGAGAGAGCTTATATTATGTCATAAAAGACATATATGTTAAGATAAACATATATGCCGGTTTCAGTCAAGATAATTCCACTCGACTCTGAATCAATTGGTCGAATTTATTGCATGTAAGCACCATGATCATGAATGCTTTAATGCATTTGTCGGGTAATGGAAAATCTTGCGAATTAAAGATTTCCACTGGCTGCCTCGCCGTTTCAGCATCAGGCAGATTAGCGGAATTTAGATATGCTGCGCTGTTGATAAAAGGGGAGGGAACATTTCAAAGGGCTTTACAAGTCCGACGATAAAACGTCAGTCCGTGTGGATCAAAAATATGAAACGCATGGTTTTTCTATCTCCTCTAAAGTATATGATGGCCATTTATACTTTAGAAATATCCTGAAGTCAAGAAAATAGTAATACAATGAATAACAATAAATTATAGATGAGATGGGTGAATTAACAGCGAGAGGGTTCTTTTTCAAAAGCGGAAAGTGCCATGGGGAAAGGGGCAAGGCTGCGCCTGAGAACGCCCTGCAGGAACGAAATGGCTATGCCGTAGTTTGTGACGGGAACACCGGCTTCCTGCGCTTTGCGCAGTCGGTTGAGCATCTCCCGGCGGTTAATCATGCAGGCGCCGCAGTGAATGATCAGTTTATATTTTTTCAGATCGTCGGGATAATCGCGTCCGGTCGATGTATCGATCTGCAGATCGCCTCCGACGTATTGTTTGAGCCAGCGGGGAATCTTCACCCGTCCGATATCGTCTTCCAGCGCATGATGCGAGCAGGCTTCCGCGATCAGAATACCGTCGCCCGGTTGGAGACTGTCGATTGCCGCGGCTCCGCGCGCCATGACGGTTAAATCGGATTTTTGCCGGGCAAAAAGAATGGAGAAGGTGGTGACCGGAATGTCTTTCGGGACATCGGCCGTTACTTTGAGAATGGCCTGCGAATCGGTGACGACAATAGCCGGCGGTTGCTTCAGATTCGCCAGCACGGCGGCGAGTTCTCTTTCCTTGACAACAAGCGTTGCCGCGTCATTATCGAGCGCATCACGAATGGTTTGAACCTGCGGCAGAATCAATCTGCCCTTAGGCGCCTGCAAGTCAATCGGAACGACTAAAACAGCCAACCCGCCGGGTGGAAGAAGATCTCCGATCAGCGCTGGTGTGCCGATGAAATCTGCCGGTGCCGCCTTAATCAGCTCTTTTTTTAAAGCTTGCAGGTAGTCCTGACGTTTCGTCTCATCGTTGCAGGAAACCGTCAAAATCCTGCCTGATTTCCGGCTGAGGACTTTCCAGTAGTCGTCTGAAGGCTGGTGTAAATCAATTTTATTCATCACAATCAAAACGGGAATGTTACGCGCCTTTGCTTCCGTTAAAACCGACTCTTCAAAATCAGTCCAGCGATCTGATTCCGTGACCAGAATAATGACATCCGCGCGGTCGAAAACCCTGGCTGTTTTTTTCAAGCGTGCACCGGAAAGCTCCGAAATGTCGTCAAGACCGGCCGTATCCAGAAAAAGAACGGGACCCAGGGGCAGAAGCTCCATGGCTTTTTCCACAATGTCGGTTGTTGTTCCGGCCACAGGAGACGTGATGGCAATGTCCTGCCCCAGCATTAAATTAAGCAGGCTGGATTTGCCGACATTGGTGCGTCCCAGCAGCGCGATATGCAGGCGGTTTCCCTTGGGCGTGTTATTCATTGTTTTGATCCTTGAACCCCAGAGCTGTTAATTGATAGGGGGACATCACTTTATCAATTAATTCCTTCCCCAGTTTTTCTTCCAGAAACTGTCGCACGTTTTTTTCTCCGGTGGAAGAAAAATCAGTTATGAGCCGAGAGGCTTTTTCGTAGCCGATGACGGGCAGCAGGGCCGTAATAATCATGGGACTGGCGTTAAAATATTCTGCGCATTGTTCACGGTTGGCCCTGATGCCGCGTACATGAGCGGCCAGAAGTCCATTGATGTTAATCAGTAAATCAAGCGATTCCAGAAGCGCATGCGCGAGCAGCGGCAGGAATTCATTGATTTGCAGGGTGCCGCGGGACGCCGTGTCGGTTATGATTCCGTCATTGGCGATGACCTTGATGCCGGTCTGGATGGCGGCTTCACACAGGACAGGATTGACTTTTCCGGGCATAATGGAAGAGCCGGCCTGCAATTGAGGCAGTTTGATCTCTCCCAGAAAATTCATGAAGCGCAGATCGCTGGCTATTTTAATGAGATTGACGGCATGAGCCTTGAGGATGCCGGAGACTTCCACAAAAGCATCGGCGTTGGCCGTTTCGCCCATGACATTCTCGCCGCGGGAAAGCCCCAGCCCGGTTATTTCCCGGAGCTTTTCAATAACCAGAAAAATGTAATTGCGCGGCGCGGTGAGTCCCGTTCCGACAGCGGTGCCGCCGAGATTAACCACCCGCAGACGTTCTTCGCATTTGAACATCCGCCAGCGGTCACGGGAAAAAGCTTCGGCAAACGCGGAGAATTCCGCTCCCAGGGTAATGGGGACGGCTTCCTGAAGCTCCGTTCTCCCCGGTTTGACAATTGCGGAATATTCCTTTTCCTTCTCCTGAAAAGCGCCCTGCAAGCCGGAAACCGCGCGGGATAAATCTCTGAATTTGAAAATGGCGGCCATTTTTATCGCCGTGGGATAAACATCGTTGGTGGATTGGTGAAGATTGACGTCTTCCAGAGGATGAATGATCGAATAATCGCCTTTTGTTCCCCCCAGCTTTTCAATGGCGCGGTTGGCAATGACTTCATTGATGTTCATATTGACGGACGTTCCCGCGCCGCCTTGCAGGGCGTCCAGGGGAAACTGATCCATCAAAGCGCCGGAGACAATTTCATCGCAGGTGTCCGCGATAACGTGTGATTTCGATGCGGACAGAAATCCTGTTTCGGTGTTTGCCACACAGCAGGCTTTTTTCAGCATCGCCAGCGCTCTGATTAAAGAAGGATTTACTTTTAATGAACTGATCGGAAAATTTTGAAGGGCCCGTTGCGTGTGAATCCCCCAATACACCTCAACCGGAACGTTCAGGTCGCCCAGAAAATCTTGCTCGGTTCTCTTGTCGGTCATAAATGATTCACTCGAGGGGTTGATGTTTCAAAATCATGAACCGGACTGTCGTCTGAAAATCCCGTTTCGTTTTGCTTGCAGGATACATTGACGAACCCATCCGATATTGCCGATAGTGATCCTGAGGTTATCGGCCTGTCTCATCGGAGTTTCGTTAAAAAAAGAGGTCTGCCCCCGGACGGAGCAAACCTCTTTTAAACGTTTGTTTAAAATGAAAAATCAGCCATCTTTCTTCTGAGGCAATTCGGTTCCTCTTTGCACGTACGTGGTGTGCAGAAGTTTATGCGACTTGTGTCCCAGTGGTTCTTTGAGAAACTTATCGTATAATTTCTTCACAGACTCATTTTCATGTGATTGACGATTCTTCTGAACGTTTCCGTCATCTTTATAAAGAGCGGAAGAGCGCAGGACCCTGATATCGTTGTTCGTGGGAATCGGCTCGCCGCCGCCGGAGATACAGCCGCCGGGACAGCACATCACTTCAATGAAGACGTAATCCGCTTTGCCGTCACGGATAAGATCCATGATTTTACGGGCGTTACCCAGTCCGTGGGCGACGGCAATCTTTACCTTGCCTAAAGGGCCGACTTCGACGGTCGCTTCTTTGACGCCGTCAAGTCCGCGAACAGGCGTAATATCCAGACTCGGCAGATCTTTGCCGGTGACAACCGCATACACCGTGCGCAGAGCAGCCTCCATGACGCCGCCGGTCGCGCCGAAGATGGTGGCGGCGCCGGTATATTCACCCATCGGTGCGTCATAATCTTCATCGGCCAGGGTTTCAAAATCAATGCCGGCTTCCTTGATCATGCGTCCAAGTTCACGGGTGGTCAGGACATAGTCCACATCACGAAAGCCGCTGCTGTTCATTTCGGGACGCTGGGCTTCGAACTTTTTAGCGGTGCAGGGCATGATGGAGACCGAAACGATATCTTTCGGATCGATGCCGGCTGTTTCCGCGTAATACGTCTTGGCGAGTGCGCCGAACATTTGCTGTGGCGACTTGCATGTGGATAAATGACCGAGTAATTCCGGATAAAAATGTTCGCAGAACTTGATCCAGCCAGGGCTGCACGATGTAATCATCGGCAGCGTTCCGCCTTCTTTAACCCTCTTGAGCAGTTCGTTGCCTTCCTCAATGATGGTGAGGTCGGCGGTAAAATTGGTGTCGAATACTTTATCGAAACCCAGTCTTCTCAAGGCAGCGATCATCTTGCCGGTCACCAGGCTCCCCGGAGGCATGCCGAATTCTTCGCCCAGCGCGGCACGAATCGCCGGAGCTTCCTGGACGATAACGTGTTTGGCCGGATCCTGCAGAGCCTTCCAGACGCTCTCAACATCATCCTTCTCATAAAGAGCGCCGACGGGACAAACCAGAATGCATTGACCGCAGGTAACACAGTTGGATTCCACCAGAGGAAGGTCAAATGCCGGGACGACTTTGACCTTGCTGCCGCGGTTGGCCGGCGTCAGAACGCTGACCGTTTGAACGTGTTCGCAGACGGTGACACAGCGGTGGCAATCGATGCATTTGCGACTGTCCCGAACAATGGAAGGGCTGGAACGGTCGATCATGCCTTCCTTGGGGAATTGCGTGTAATCAAAACGCACTTCTTTGAGACCGACAAACTCGGCGACTTTCTGCAATTCGCAACTGCCGTTTCTGACACAGAAGTTGCACTCCTGCGGATGATTGGCCAGCAACAACTCCACAACCATTTTCCTCGCCTGACGGACTTTTTCCGTATTGGTGCGGACAACCATGCCTTCCGAGACGGGGAAAACACATGCCGCAATCAGACTGCGTTGGCCTTCCACTTCCGTCATGCAAACACGGCAGGCGCCGGGTGTATGATTTCTTTCTGTCCATGCGCAAAGCGTCGGAATCTTAATGCCGACACTGCGGGCCGCTTCCAGAATAGTAGAGCCGGCCGGAACCTCTACGTCTTTGTTATCAATAGTCAGTTTAATATTTTTGGACATAATTATTTACTCCCAAACAGTTTACAATTCAGCGTCACAACGCAGACAGCGGCACGCTTCTTTGACGGCATCTTCAGGTTTGAAACCCAGCTCCACTTCTGCAAAACTCATCTTCCTTGTGTCATGGTGCATTTCCGGCATGGCCATCTGCGGCGTCTCGACGGTTTCTTCATCAATGATCAGAGGAATATCGATCTTTTCTTTAACCGGTGCTTCATAAGCGGGTTCGCCGTTAGCCTTGCGGATGGCGTTATCGATATCGTCAGCCGCCTGATGACCGGCGCCAATGGCCGCGATGACGGTATCCGGACCGGTGGCTGCGTCGCCACCAGCGAAATAACGGGGATTGGCTGTTCCGGATTTGTATCCTTTGCCGACTTCAAAACAATCCCACTTATTGACGCCCACGCCTTTCTTGGCATCCAGGAAGCTCATATCCGGCACCTGGCCGATAGCGGCGATAATGGCATCGACCTTTAAGGTGAATTCAGAACCTTCCACCGGTACCGGTTTCTTGCGTCCGCTGTTATCGAAGTCGCCCAGTTTCATGCGCTGACAGGTAATGGATGACACTTTACCTTTCGTTCCTTCAATCTTCAAAGGAGCAACCAGCAGATCAATCTTGATGCCTTCTTCTTCAGCGGCCTTGATTTCTTCTTCAGCGGCGGGCATATCCTGTTTTAATCTTCTGTATAAGATGGTGACGTCGGAACCCAGACGGAGCGCTACACGCGCCGCGTCAATAGCGGAATTTCCACCGCCGATTACCACCACTTTTTTGCCCAGACTGTTTTTACCATTCATCCATTGTTCTTCATTGGCGTTGAAATCTCTGAGGAACTCCACACCGCCGAAGACATTTTTCAGATCCTCGCCTTTCACGCCCATCTTCTGACTCTTGTGAGCGCCGGTGGCAAGATAGATATAATCGAAGTCTTTTTCCAGTTTGGCGAATGTAATGTCTTTGCCCACGCGCGTGTTGAGTTTGATGTCCACACCAAGCGCACGGATATCATCAATTTCGCCGTCCAGAATATTGCGCGGCAGACGATAGGAAGGAATGCCCCAGTAAAGCATGCCGCCTGGTTTGGGAAGTTCTTCAAAAACGGTGACCTTATACCCGCGTTGAGCAAGATCGCGAGCTGCCGTGAGGCCGGCAGGTCCCGCGCCGATCACCGCGATTTTTTCCTTACGGGTTACGGGCACCGCCTCAATCTTCGGACGCGGAGCATTGTCTGTGATGAAGCGCTTCAGGAACTTGATCGCAATGGGCTCATCCATATTGCCTCGACGGCACTTTGTCTGGCATTTGTGATCGCAAACTCTTCCGCAAACGGAAGGGAAGGGATTGGTCTGCAAAAGGACCTTATAGGCGTCTTCAAATCTTCCCGCCCGGATCAGCGCGATGTAGGAAGGGATATCCATCTCTATCGGGCAGGTATGCTGACAGGGTGATTTAAACAATGCCGAACAAACAGCCGCGCTGCAGTGATGATTGCGAATATGATCCTCGTATTCTTTGCGGAAATAACGGAGAGTGCTCAATACCGGATTGGGAGCGGTCTGTCCCAGGCCGCACAGCGCGGCGTTCTTAATGACGGCGGCCATTTCTTCGAGCAGTTCGATGTCGCCTTCCTTGCCCTTGCCCTGGGTAATGTTGGTCAGGATTTCCAGCATGCGCTTTGTTCCTTCGCGGCAGGGCGTGCATTTGCCGCAGGATTCATCCTGGCAGAAATCCATGAAGAATCTGGCCATGTCCACGGCGCATTTATCTTCGTTCATAACGATCAATCCGCCGGAGCCCATGATCGCGCCAAGCTCGACAACTTTTTCATAATCCACCGGAGCGTTCAGATGCTGAATGGGAATCATGCCGCCGGAGGGACCGCCCAGCTGAGCGGCCTTGAATTTCTTGCCTTTGGGAATGCCGCCGCCGATATCGTAAACGATGGTGCCCAGCTTGGTTCCCATGGGAACTTCCACCAAGCCCACATTGTTGACGTCGCCGGTGAGAGCGAACACTTTGGTTCCCTTGCTCTTTTCCGTGCCGACGGAAGCGTACCACTTGGATCCGCGTAAAATAATCTGGCCGACATTGGCCAGTGTTTCCACGTTATTCAGAATGCTGGGTTTCTGCCACAAACCGGCGACAGCGGGGAAGGGCGGTCTCGGGCGGGGCATACCGCGTTTACCTTCAATGGAGGTCATCAGAGCGGTCTCTTCGCCGCAGACGAACGCGCCGGCGCCCTGATAAATTTCCAGATTGAAATCGAATCCGGTGCCCAGAATATCTTTGCCCAACAAGCCTGCTTTCTTGGCCTGATCAATGGCGACATTCAAACGGTGAATGGCCAGAGGATACTCGGCGCGGCAGTAGATGTAACCTTGCGATGAACCGATGGCTTTGGCGGCGATGACCATGCCTTCCAGAACGGCGTGCGGATCGGCTTCCAGCACGCTTCTATCCATGAACGCGCCCGGGTCGCCTTCATCGGCGTTGCATAAAACATATTTGACGTCGCTCTTGGACTGCGAAGCAAATTTCCATTTCAAACCCGTCGGGAAGCCTGCGCCGCCGCGTCCTCTTAATCCGGAATCCAGAATTTCCTGAACAATTTGCTCCGGAGTCATTTCCGTCAGGGCTTTGGCCATGCCGGCATAACCGTCGCGGGCGATATATTCTTCGATTTTTTCCGGATCAATCAATCCCCTGTTCTTCAGAACTCTCAATTCCTGATGAGCGAAGAAGGGGATATCCTGCATGGTGGGAATAATCTGATCGGTCGTCGGTTCGCGATATAAAAGCTTCTGAACAATTCTTCCCTTGATCAAATGTTCTTCAACCAGTTCGGGTATGTCCTCGGGCTTTAAGCTGATGTAAATGACGCCCTCGGGATAAACCACCATAATCGGTCCCAGGGCGCAAAAACCGTTACAGCCGGTTTCCACAACCTTAATTTCATCCGTTAACTTTTTTTTATCAAGCTCTTCCAATAAAGCTTTTTTTACCGCGGGACTGCCGGAAGCTTGACATCCGGTACCTCCGCAAATTAATAAGTGTGCGCGAAAAACTTTCATTTAGCCTACATCCTCCTTAAGAAATCGTCGTGCGTCTTGGTGAAAGACATGATTGAACGAAAATATTATTTAATTACTTCAGCTCCCCTGGCCAGAACAAAAGGAGTCTGAATTTCTCCTCCCAGGATATGTCTTTTGAAAACCTGTCTCATTTTGTTTGAGTTCATGTATTCGTATTTAATGGGATCCTGATTCAATACTTCCACGGTGACCAGCGGTTCGCGGCTGCATAATCCCATGCATCCTGATGTGGTTACCACAACATCGTTGGCGCCGGCCGTTTCGATTTCCTGAAGCAGTGTATCCATCACTTCTTTCGCTCCCGAAGCGATGCCGCAGGTTCCCATGTGGACGGTAACTTTCACGCGACGTTCGCCGTCTCTGAGAGACATCTCCTTATGAACTTTTTCCTTTATTTTTTTTAAGTCACTTATGGTCAACTTTGCCATGAACTTTGTCCTCCCGGCTTCTTTGAATTTTTATTTGTATTGAGCTAGTATTTCTTTGACCTTGGCTGGTTTGACACGTCCGTGAACGTCTTCATCCACAACGACCACCGGTCCGAGACCGCAAGCGCCCAGGCAACGAACGGACTCCAGGGTAAACATCCTGTCGGCAGTTGTTTCGCCTTCCTTGATGCCAAATTCTTTTTGCAGCGATTCTGTGATGGCTTTACCGCCTCTTACATAGCACGCTGTTCCAAGACAAACGCGAACGGTGTGCTTGCCTCGCGGCGTCATGGTAAAGAATGAGTAAAAAGTCACAACGCCATACACGCGGCTCAAAGGCAAATTAAGTTCTTTGGCGATTTTCTTCTGTACGGACATCGGCAGATATTCCAGACATACCTGCGCTTCCTCCAGGACCGGTATCAAGCTTCCCGGTTTTCCTTTGTGTTTTTTGATAATTGTGTTCAGTTGATCCACTTGTTCTGGAGTGAATTCTTTTAAGAGCTCATTACCTTCCGACTTCATCAATTTCCTCCTCAATCTTATTGGTCTGTTAAGCACGGGATGAATATTCTTCATGCCGTTGTCAATAACATCCCTGATGTACTTTAATATCTCCGGATGATTTGTTTTTAAATCACCGATTTCATTACATAAATTTTAAATACCTGTCGAGAACCGGCGGTCATTATGCCAATGTTTTTTAATAAAATCAACATATTTTATTTAGCATAATTCTTCCTGCAGAACGCTCCTGATGTACTTCAATATTTCAGGATGATTAATGGGTATGTCTTTAATTTCTTTGCGTATATCTCTTGTATCCATTTCAAAATCCCGTTCGTTTTTTTTATATCTGAACAGGAAATCAACGTTGCAGTTGCCGGCGATGAGAATGATTAATGTGCTTACGATGTCTCCGAGGGGCTGTCTGTCTATGTGGTTCAATTGAAAAGACACCTTTAGGTCGGTTCCTTTCCCTTTGACAGAATCCACCTGAAGACGCCCACCGGCTCTTTGCGCTGCATCGGATAACAGCGGAAGCCCCAGTCCCACGCGTCTCACTTTTTTTGTTGTGTAAAAAGGATCCAGCGCTTTTTCGATTTCTTCTTTTGTCATGCCGATGCCGTCGTCGATGATTTCGATGGAAAGCAGGTTTGTCTTTTCATTTTCTTCGATGATTATTTCAACCAGTGTTGCGCCGGCCCGAACGGAATTCTCGGCGATGTCCAGTATGTGAGCTGCCAGTTCCAGCATGGTTCACTCCACAACGCAACGGCCGTTTTGCCGTGCGAACGCCATTTTCAGTTCAGTCAATGTCGGTTCCTCCAGCATGATTTTCGTCATGGTTCTCCCGATGTCTTTCAGAAAATGGGCATCGGAGGAGGTTATAAAAGAATATTGTTTTAACATGTGGTATTTTTCCCGGGCGAGTGAAATGCCGGTCAGAGGCGTTACTTCCAGCGCGTCAAAGCGAATGCTTTCATCAATAAATCCGAGTTGACTTATTACACTGAAGCTTTCCCTGTCGATATGGGATGCGATTGCCAGTCCGTTTTGATCATGAACGCGCTGCAACAAATCGTATAAGGGAACATCGGTGGCGCCGATTAACAACTTGTCGCTGATTCCTTCCACTTCGCCGACGTCGTTGACAATAGCCTGAACACCGAATTTCTCTTCATCGTTTTTTCCGGCAAGGTGCAGATACACAAAGTCCTGCATCACGGCCAAGTCCGACAGGGAATCGAATAAGGCGAGAAAATGCACTTCTTCGCTTGTGGTTATTTCCATGCCGGGAAATACTTTCAGATTCTTGCCCTGCGCGGCGCTTATAACATAAGGCACGTTTTCTGAAGCATTATGGTCGCAGACGGCAATGATATCGAGATTCGAATGAACAGCTTTTTCCACAAGTGCGCTCGGATGCATGTCCAGTTCGGCGCATGGTGACAAACAGGTGTGAATGTGCAGATCGCAATTGAAAACTCTGAGCATAATTCTACCGGGATGAATAAAGAATGGCTGTGAACCGGAGTGAATTAAAAAATCGTTCCGTTATTTTCCCGAATTCAGCAAATTGTATATTCTGCCTGTGACTTCGAACGCCGATAAATCTGTGATTAGTATCGGTACATTCTCCCGAACGGCTTTTTCCAGCGTGTCCTTAGCCGGTTCGCAAGAGTTTACCAGGATAATACCGGCATGCTCTTTCAGCGTGGCTATGGCAACGATATTCTGGTGTATCTGTCTGGTGATCCAGATATCTCCCCCGTGAGAATTTGCCATTACATCGCTCAATAAATCTCCCGTGTATCCTCCTGTAACGTTATTGCTTTTCCTGTCCGGTGCTGACATCAGTTTTAGATTTAATTTTTCTGCGATGGTTCCAATATCCATATGAATAAACCTCTATGAGATATGTCGTTCAATGATTATTCTTAAAAATGTGCCTTTTTCCACTTCCGATAATATATCGAATTTATCGGAATATGATTTGATGTTGAACAATCCCATCCCGGCGCCAAACCCCATTTCCCGGATCTGTTGATTGGCGGTGGAGTATCCCTGTTGCATGGCCAGGTTAATGTCCGGAATGCCCTGGCCTTCATCATCCGCTTCAATGATCACTTTATCCGGGCTGACGGTCAGATGGATGGTGCCTCTTTTTGCATAAGAAACAATGTTGATTTCGGCTTCGTAGCAGACAATTGCCGATCTTCTGACAACATCGTCGGGCATTTGCATTTGCTTGAGAATGGATTTTATGCGGGTGGAAACTGTTCCCGCAGCATTGAAATTACCTCCCTCAACTTCAAACGTATATTTCTGCAATTTTTTTTTAGATTCGTTCACTGCCGGATTCAACTTTTTCCAGACAGCCGACTATACCTTTAGCGTAAAGACGACCAGCTGTTTCAAATAAAATATATTTTGTTGTTAAAATCGGAATATGGAGATCTTTGGCCATGGAAATTGCTTCGGCGGGGGGCTTTTTTCCGCGAACCAAAATGATTGCGGCAATATCGAGAACATTGGCGATTCTGACAACCTGAGTATTGGTCAACCCGGTGAGCAACATGCTGCCCGCTTTGGCGAAAGCAAGAACATCGCTCATCAAATCCGCACCGAAAGCCGTTTTGACTTCAATATCCAGCTTATCCTCTCCAACAATCACATCGGCATTAAGTATTTCTTTGACTTCACTCAGCTTCAATATTCACTCCTTGCTAAAAAAACAGGTTATTTTTGTTTTAAATATGGAAAATTTAATTAAATTTCTTTTAGCATACAAGCGACTTTATTGTCAACGAAATCATTGTGTTCAAACATCAAAAAACCGGAATGGGCCGATGGAAAATTCAAATGATATGTAACCAATTTTTAACAATTATTTTAAGGGTTGAAATCGTCCGGCATTGTGCCGGAACCGTTCTTTAAAATTATTTATAAAATCCGCTTTCGACCTTCCTCAGACAACCGACGATCCCCTTGCTGTAAAGAATGCCGGCTGTTTCGAATAAAATATAGCTTGTGGTTAAAATCGGAATTTGCAATTCCCTCGCCATGGCGATGGCTTCGGTTGACGGTTCTTTGCCGCGGACAATGATGATGGCGGCTATATTCCTGCTGGAAGCGGTTTTAATCACCTGAGGATTTGTCAGTCCGGTCAGCAGGAGACTGCCCGCCTTGGCGAACGCCATAACATCACTCATTAAATCGGCGCCGAAAGCGGTATTAACTTCCATATCTAATTTTTCTTCGCCGACAACAACACTCGCGTCTAATATGTCTTTAACTTCCCTAAGCTTCAAAAAGAACTCCTTTATGTGAAAATAACTTACTCTTTTATTATAGGCATAAAAGTGTGAAATGTGTCAATTTAATTATTGTTCAAAATTGATTTGTCCAGTGCGATATCGACATGAATGTGATGAATCAAACGATTATCCGGCTCCAGGCAGAACATTTATTTACCCTTGACATGGTTTTCCCGTAATGGTAATGACCTCCGACATTTTGAATGTATCGGGGCGTGGCGCAGTCTGGTAGCGTATCTGAATGGGGTTCAGAGGGCCGGTGGTTCAAATCCACTCGCCCCGACCAATAAAATAAAGGGGCTGACCTAATATCTGGTTTGTCCCTTAAATTTTATATGACACGTGGTCTGATGAAGATGGTAAAAAGCGGATGGCCAAATACATCAAATTCCCCTGAAAAGCTTAAATAAATGATTTTGTTTTGATTTTTTCAAAATAATCTGCGTTGACAATCTTGAGCTTAATGAATATAAAAGCTTGAGAGCGAGAGTGGCGGAATTGGCAGACGCACTGGACTTAGGATCCAGCCCGCTATGCGGACTAGGGGTTCAACTCCCCTCTCTCGCACCAGAAACTTATGATGCATTGATTATATTTAATAATAAAGGAGAATGATAGTGAGTCAGGTTGTGATTAAAATTGAAGATTTAAGTCCGGTGAAGAAAAAGATGCTGCTGGAAATACCCTGGAATGAAGTTAAAGATGAGTTGGACGCCGCTTATCATGAAGTAGGCAAAAAAGCGAAAATAAAAGGGTTTCGTCCCGGCAAAGTTCCCCGCAAGATTCTGGAAACGTATTTCAAAGCCCAGGCGGAAGAAGAAACCATCACGAATATTGTTAATAAATATTACTGGCAGACGCTGGAGGAAAAAGGATTTGCTCCTGTATCCAGACCGGAAATCGACCAGGACGGGATAAAAGAAAATGCTGATTTTTCCTTCTCCGCATCCTTTGAAACGGAACAGGAATTTGAACCTAAGAATTATAAGGGCATTGAACTGGAAAAAGAAGAAATAAAGGTGACTGAGGAGGATGTGCAGAAGAGAATCGATGAAGTCAGACAAATGTTTGCCACGATGGAAGAAGTCAAAGAAGACCGGCCGGTTGTTGCCGGTGATTTCGTCGTGATTGATTTCGAGGGCAGTCTCAATGGTGAAAAATATAAAGAATTGAAGGCAGATCAATATTTTCTGGAAATCGGCTCGCAGCGATTTGTCCCCGGTTTTGAAGACCAGGTGGCGGGGATGAAAAATGGTGAAACAAAAGAAATCACCGTAACCTTTCCCGCTGATTATCATGAAAGTAAATTTGCCGGTCAGGACGTGGTGTTTAAGGTCACCGTTAAAAACATAAGAGAAAAGAAATTACCTGAAACGGACGAGAGTTTTGTTAAAAATTTCGAAAAATATAATTCATTTGAAGATTTTAAAAACGATGTGCGAAAGTCTCTGGAGGAAAAAGCTCAGCAGATGGCCCAAGTGAATTTGCAAAACAAAATCACGGACATTCTGATCAGAGAAAATGAAATCGACGTTCCGCCATCGCTGGTGGAAAGACAGATTTATTACATGATGATCGATACACAAAAGAGAATGCTTTCCGCCGGCATTGACGAAAACAGCGCCATGGAATTCGGTCTGAAAATGAAGGATAAATACAAGGGTGACGCGGAGAAGATCGTCAAATCTTTTTTAATTTTAAAAAAGATCGCTCAGAAAGAATCGCTTGCGGCTGAACCGGCCGAGGTGGAACAGTATTTACAGGAAATGGCGCTCAGGAGCGGAAGAGATTACGAATCGTTTAAGAAAATGCATGACAGTGAAGAAAGTCAGGATTCGCTGAAAATGGAATTGATGCAAAAAAAGGTATTTGACTTTATCGAGCAGAATGCAAATATTAAGGTCGTGGAAAAAACCGGAATGGAGGCCAAGTAGTGAATTTGATTCCCATGGTGGTGGAACAGGACGGACGTGGTGAGCGGGCGTATGATATTTATTCCCGTTTGTTGAAAGACCGCATCATCTTTCTGGGGACGGCGATCGATGATAACGTCGCCAACGTCATTGTTGCCCAGATGTTATATCTCGAAGCGGAAAATCCGGATAAAGAGATATTCTTCTACCTCAATTCTCCTGGCGGCAGCGTCAGCGCCGGCATGGCCATTTATGATACGATGCGCTACATCAAGTCACCTATTTCCACCGTTTGCATGGGACAATCGGCCAGTATGGCCGCGCTGCTTCTGGCGGCCGGAGAAAAGAAGAAACGATTTGCATTGCCTCATTCACGCATATTAATTCATCAGCCCCTGGGAGGTTTTCAGGGGCAAGCTACGGACATTGACATCCAGGCTAAAGAAATATTAAGATTAAAAGATGAACTCAACAATATTCTGGCTGATTTGACCGGACAACCGCTGGCGAAAATTATGAACGACACCGAGCGTGATTATTTCATGACCAGCGAACAGGCCCGGGAATACGGATTGATTGACGAAATCATTGTGAGAAAACCCGACGCATCGGCCAACAAGAACAAGGAGAAATAAGTGATCAAAAAAGGCAAGAACAACAGAATGGACGACGGAATGCTTTTTTGTTCCTTTTGCGGAAAAATGCAAAGTGAAGTGCGCAAACTGGTCGCCGGTCCGACGGCCTATATCTGCGACGAATGTATCGAGCTTTGCCGGTATATTGTCGAGGAAGAAGACGATAAACTGGTTGAGAAAGACGATCAGAAAGGTTTGCCGTATCCGAAAGAAATCAAAAAATTTCTGGATCAGTACGTTATCGGCCAGGAAAAAACAAAAAAGATTCTGTCGGTGGCTGTGTATAATCATTATAAAAGATTGTTTTCCCGCAACGAATCCGACGGCATAGAAATTCAGAAAAGCAACGTTCTTTTGATCGGCCCGACCGGTTCGGGAAAAACGCTGCTGGCCAAAACACTCGCGAAATTCCTTAATGTTCCGTTTACCATTGCCGATGCGACAACCTTGACGGAGGCCGGTTATGTCGGCGAGGATGTGGAAAATATTATTTTAAGCTTACTGCAAAATGCCGACTATGACGTCGCCCGGGCGTCCAAAGGCATCGTGTACATCGATGAGATCGATAAAATAGCCAAGAAATCGGGCAATCCGTCCATTACCCGGGACGTGTCCGGCGAAGGCGTGCAGCAGGCTCTGCTGAAGATCATGGAAGGCACAATGGCCAATATTCCGCCCAAAGGAGGCCGCAAACATCCGCAACAGGAATTCATCCAGGTGGATACAACCAATATTTTGTTTATCTGCGGCGGCGCATTCAATGATCTGGAGAGCATTATTTCCAAAAGACTGGGTGTCAACGCCATGGGTTTTGGCGCCGAAATAAAAAGCAAGAAAGAAAAAAGAGTCGGCGAACTTCTGACGGAAGTAAGATCCGAGGATTTGCTGAAATTCGGATTGATTCCGGAATTCATCGGCCGGCTGCCGGTTATTGCCACGCTGGATGAACTGGATGAAGCCGCGTTAATCAAGATTCTGGTCGAGCCGAAAGACGCCATTATCAAACAGTACAAAAAATTATTCGCGTTGGAAAACGTGGTGTTGAAATTTACAGACGGAGCTTTAAAAGCCGTTGCCAGCCTGTCTACGGAAAGAAAATCCGGCGCCCGCGGGTTGCGTTCGATTCTGGAAAATACCATGCTGGAAGTGATGTACGATATTCCTTCACAAAATAATATCAAGGAATGTGTGATCAGTGAAGATGTTGTCTTGAAGAAAGAAAAACCGATTCTGATTTATGAAACTAAATCGGAATCTGCTTAAACGATTTGAAGGGAAAATATGTTTGACGAAAAAATAGAAAACGAACAGGACAAAACAGCCATCATTCCTCTGTTGCCCTTGAGGGATGTGGTGATGTTCCCTCATATGATTGTTCCGCTGTTTGTCGGACGTGAAAAGTCCATTGCCGCTCTGGAATCGGCGATGAAATATGAAAAAAATATTTTCATGGTCGCGCAGAAAAACGCCAAAGATGATGATCCGAAACAGGAGGATATTTATCAGGTCGGAACGATCGGCATTATTATTCAACTTTTACGCTTGCCGGACGGAACCGTGAAAGTGCTGGTGGAAGGTAAAACACGGGGAGTTATCAGGGAATATCTTCCGAATAATGATTTCTTCCTGGTGAAGGTCAATGAAGCTGACGATATTGACGACGGCAACGATGTTAAGAAACAGGCCCTGATGCGCAGCATCAAAGAATCGTTTGAGCTCTACCTCAAACTCAGCAAGAAAATTCACGTGGAAATGCTGGGGACGGTTGTGGCGATTGAGGATGCCTCCAAGCTGGCCGATGTGGTCATTACCCATCTCAACGTCAAACTGGAAGACAAGCAAAAAATCATCGAGATATTTGACATCAGCGAGAGACTGGAAGCGATATATTCCCTGATGCTTTCGGAAATTGAAATTCTGCAGGTTGAAGAAAAAATCAAGCGGCGCGTGAAAAAGCAGATGGAGAAAACGCAGAAGGATTATTATCTCAACGAACAGATGCGCGCCATCCAGAAGGAGATGGGAGAGAAAGACGATTTCCGCAACGAGATTAACGAACTGGAAAAACGTCTGAAACAGAAGAAAATGTCCGAAGAAGCGGTCAAAAAGGTCAAACAGGAAATCAAGAAGCTGCAGATGATGACGCCCATGTCCGCGGAAGCCACGGTTGTGAGAAATTACATCGACTGGATACTCGACATGCCCTGGTCCGAGAAAACGGAGAACAAATACACGCTCAAAGAATCCGAAGAAATTCTTGATGCCGATCATTTCGGATTAAAAAATGTTAAAGAACGGATTATCGAGTATCTTGCCGTGCAGTCCCTGGTCAAAAAAAACAAGGGTTCGATTTTGTGTCTGGTCGGTCCTCCCGGTGTCGGAAAAACATCCATTGCCAAATCGGTGGCGAGAGCGACCAACAGAAAGTTTGTCCGCATTTCACTGGGCGGCGTTCACGACGAGGCGGAAATCAGAGGTCATCGCCGGACCTACATCGGAGCGATGCCCGGGAAAATCATTCAACTTTTGAAAAAAGCCGGCTCCAATAATCCGGTCTTCTGTCTGGATGAAGTGGATAAGCTCAGTTCCGATTTCAGAGGCGATCCCTCCGCTGCCCTGCTGGAAGTTCTGGACCCGGAACAGAATTTTGCCTTCAATGACAATTATCTGGATCTTGACTATGATCTCTCGGAAATCATGTTCATTACGACAGCGAATGTTCTACAGACGATTCCGGCTCCTCTTCAGGACAGAATGGAAGTGATCAGAATCGCCGGATATACCGAACCGGAAAAAATGCAGATCGCCAAGAAATATTTGATCACCAAACAGGTGGATGCAAACGGTCTGGTCCGGGACAATATAGAATTTACCAAAGGAGCATTGCTGAAAATTATCAGACAATATACGCGGGAAGCCGGCGTGCGCAATCTGGACAGAGAGATCGCTTCGATTTGCCGGAAGGTTGCCAAAGAGATCGTGAACAGCGACCAACAGAAAAAGGTGATGATCAGTTCCAAAGCCATCGGCAAGTATCTGGGCGTTCCCAAATATCATCATGGCGAAATAGAAGAAAAAAATAAAATAGGATTGACGGTCGGTCTGGCCTGGACAGAAGTAGGCGGGGAACTCCTCTCTATTGAAGCCACGATTATGGAAGGAAACGGCAAGATGATCATGACCGGGAAGCTGGGCGATGTCATGCAGGAATCCGTTCAGGCTGCGTTGAGTTATATTCGTGCCCGCGCCGAACAGTTCGGCCTGACCAAGAATTTTTATAAAAAAATAGATATTCATGTGCATGTTCCGGAAGGAGCCATACCCAAGGACGGTCCTTCCGCCGGTGTAGCGATGACAACGTCCATCGCCTCGGTTTTGTTGCAAAAGAAAGTGCGAGCCGATCTCGCCATGACCGGTGAGATCACGTTGCGGGGTAGAATACTGCCTGTCGGAGGAATCAAGGAAAAAGTTCTGGCCGCTCATCGCGGTAACATTAAAACCGTTATCATTCCGAAAGATAACCAGAGAGATCTGACGGAAGTTCCTCAAAATGTGCTCAAATCATTGAAAATTATATTTGCGGAGCATATTGATGATGTGCTCAAAATAGCTTTTGCTCAGGAAGAAGATGTCCGGTCGACCGTTGCAACGGATGTCCCGATGAGCTCCCAATCGTTCAATTAAAAAGCTTTCTTAAGCTTTTATGACTTGACAAGAAATATCAATGTTGCTAGAAGCCTCCCATCGTTTTGAGCGTATTGCGGGCGGATAGCTCAGCCGGGAGAGCGCCACGCTTACACCGTGGATGTCACAGGTTCGATCCCTGTTCCGCCTACCATTGATATCCGATTGAAAAAAGAATATATAACAATAAAGATTTTTTGGGGTCGTAGTTAAGTTGGTTATAACGCCGGCCTGTCACGCCGGAGGGCGTGGGTTCAAGTCCCATCGGCCCCGCCAGAAAATCTAAAAAGGAGTCTGGTTCATCCAGACTCCTTTTTTTTTGCGACAGAAATGGTGTCTGCAGGTCTCACGGCATTATTATTCATGATGACAGAAACATCTGATAAATCTTTTTTTCAAAATTGATATTTACTTTTAATGTTTTATTCTATATACGGAACTTACAGTTATGAATAATAACATTTTCCTTGGAAAGGAGGATAGCTTATGAAAAGAGTTTCTTTGCCTTTTTTCGTATTCATTTTATCAACCTGTTGTTTTCTCTTGACTCTTTCATCATATTCCGTTGCCGAGCCTATTTATGCGACTAAAGAGCCGGTGGTTTTGCATCATCCGTTTTATGCCGGCGTCTTTGGCGGATTCATCGTGCCTGACGATCTCAAAGTGGACGGTGGCCCGGATTTTCAGCTGGATAACAGCTGGGGTGTTGGCGCGAAAGCAGGGTATATTTTCCCCTTCAGATGGCTGGCTGCCGAGTTGGAATATACCTATCTGGCGGACCACGATATTGATGAGCCGGGAACCGGCAAATTCAGGGCAGACAATCTGATGGCCAATGTTTTGCTCAGATATCCGGAGGGCATGATTCGGCCTTATATCGGCTGCGGTTTAGGCTTGTCCAGAGGTGAACTGGAATCGGGCATCGTCGATGACAATGCCAACGATTTCGGATGGCAGGCGTTGGCCGGCATCAACCTGGAAATCATTCCCGCTTTATCCGTTGATTTCGGATATCGTTATTTCAACAGCTCTTACGGAATAGGTCATTTGGATACGACCATCCAGGATCACATCGTTTCCGTCGGCTTGAATTATCATTTCGGGGGTAAGCAACCCCCTCCGCCCCCCCCGCCGCCTGAACCGGCACCGGTTGTCGTAGAAAAGAAGTGTCCCAATACGCCTCAGTGTTGCACGGTCGACAGCGACGGATGTCCGACTGATTCTGATAAAGACGGCGTGTGTGACGGCTGTGATCAATGCCCCGGCACTCCCGATTGTTGTGTTGTAGATGAACAAGGCTGTCCCAAAGATTCGGATAAGGATGGCGTTTGCGACGGTTGCGATCAATGTCCCGACACGCCTGCCGGAGTGAAGGTTGATAAAGATGGTTGTCCTCTCCCGGAGATTGTGGAGAAGGGAAGAACGACCCTCGAAGTATTGTTTGATTTCGACAAATCCACCATCAAGGGAAACTATTCTAAGGATATTGATGCGCTGGCTGATGTTATGAAGAAATATGAGGATTTAAACGTAACAATAGAAGGACATACCGATAACCTTAATAGATCCAAGAAGCCGGACTACAATAAAAAACTTTCCCAAAGACGCGCTGATGCTGTTAAGAAATACCTGGTAGAAGAATCAGGTATTGATGCCAAGCGCCTGACCGCAGTTGGCTTCGGTGCGGAAAAACCAATTGCCTCCAATGAAACAGAAGAAGGGCGTCAGAAAAACCGTCGTGTAGAAGCTGCCGTGGATTACATTATCAAAAAGTAAGTATTCGTTATTAGAATCATAAAAACCCGTGACGGAATCGCCACGGGTTTTTATTGTGAGACTCAAATTTCAAAAACGAAGTGAAGTGAAATTGTCAATCGGACAAAAGCGTATGACTCATACGTTGAGAAAGCCGATGACGATACAATGTTAGCTAAAGACCGGAAGCGCATCCCGCAGGAGAGCGCATAATCAATAAAATTTTACCTTACCGGTTTACGGTTTACCACCTGTCAGGCGGTAAATGACACGCGACTTGATATCAGGCTTTTTTAACCGGTTTTGAACGCTCGATAATGTATCCCTGAACAGCATCAACATTGAGCTCCTGCAAAAGCTGTAATTGATGATCCGTCTCCACGCCTTCAGCAATCACAACAACATCAATACTGTGGGCAACACTGCAAATGGAGCTGATGAAAAAGCGGCTGTCGCTGTCTTCTTCTTTCAACTCGCCTGTATAGGCCCGGTCGATTTTCACGTAGTCGGGGCGCAGGGATTGCAGATATTTTAAATTGCCGCAGCTCTGGCCGTAATGATCGAGCCCTATTTCATGACCGCGTCCACGAATGAGCGCCGTAAAGGATTTGATCAGATTTTCATTCTGTACCGCTCCGAATTCCGCAAATTCAAAAATGATTCTGGGCGAATTTTCGGGTAAGTTCAACAAGGTTTCATGCACCCATTGAACGAACGATTCGTCCTGTAAAGAAGAGGGCGATAAATTGACGGCGATCGTGTCCGCGCCAAGCTCCCTGCGGTCCAGTTTCGACGCTTCTTCAATGATCAGCCGGTCCAGAGAAGAAACCAGCTTCAGGCGTTCGGCAATCGGAATAAAAATACCGGCATTAATGATGTCGCCCGTCTCAAGAACAATTCGGGAAAATATTTCCAGATGAAGCAGGCTGTTTCGGTCACCCGCTTTTACCACGGGCTGGGAATAAAGAACGATTCGTCGATCCCGAAGTACCTTTTCAAGCGCTTCTTTCCACTGTTGCTGACCGAAGGGCGTTTTATCCGTGCTGTCTACGACGGTGCGGATATGCCATTGGTTGGCTCCGGCCTGCGTGGCGGCGGCCAGCGCCAAATCCGCTTCTGAAAGAAGCTGGCCCATGGCAACGGACCGGTCATAAGCACAGGCGCCGATATTGGAAACATTATCGGTTGCCGTTATACCGGCGGCGGCCAGACCGCTCAGTGAATTGGCCACTTCACCGGAAATCCTTTCCGCCTCCGACGGCGGATAATCGGGCAGGAATAAAACGAAGTCGCTTCCGGAAAGTCGGGCCAGCACCGAACCGGCGAGCTTTACGGCAATATCCTGTAATGACACCGCCACTCTTTTTAACAGTTCGTCGGCGACTTGGAATCCTTTCTGCTTATTGAGTATTTCCAAGCCGTTAATGCGAATCAGCAGCAAAATTCCTTTGATGTCGTTTTCCTTGCTGTCCAGATAAACGGTAACCTGGCTTTCAAAATAGCGGCGATTGCCAATCCCCGTTAAGGTATCATTATAAGCCCGTTCCCGAAGCCCCTCCGCCTGTGTGACCTGTTCGGAAAACATTTCCTTTACTTTTTCCGTCATGCGGTTCATCACATGCACAACACGCCGCAGTTCTCTTGTCCTTGGTATTTTGGTCTGGATTTCATATTCCTTTCTGCATAAAGCTTCGGCCTGCTGCTCAACAAGGACCAGCGGACGCAGCAACATGCGCAATCCAAATCCGCCGGCGATTAATATAAAAATTCCACAAAAGAGAAAAAGAAGGGTTGTATGCTTAATATCCTGCCAGAGACTGTTATAGGCATATCCGGCATGGCTTTTTACATAGATGGTTCCGGCCTGCCGCCAGCCGGCCGTGACGTAGGCATTGGCTTCCGGTACTTTCAACGGCACCAGGTTGATGAACCA
>JAGVUJ010000057.1 GCA_019136325.1 Deltaproteobacteria bacterium | reverse complement strand
CACGGCGACGAGGTTCCAGGCGGGCCGCTCTGGTTTGGTCTTAATGAAAACCCGCGATCCAAGGTCCGCGCCTGCGCGAAAAATAACAACCTGTGGCAAGCGGGTGCAGTCTCCACGGCGGGGCAAACAGTTTATCCCGCCAAAGATATTGCTCACCTCCGAAGAACATTACGGCATATTTTTGTCCCCGAAGCCACTGAACCACCTTCGCGAATTATTGTCCTTGGACCGAATTGGAAGGATGACCCCTGGAGCGATGTAATAGATGAAGCAGATAAACCTTCAAGATGGGACCGACCGGTATTATTGGTTATACCTGAACAGATTGGCGCTATGTCGTCAGATCTGAACGCAATATTTGGAACATGGCTGGCAACGCATGTACCGAAACGTCGTAATACAATCCGCTTTCTGTTGCTTTCTGTGGACAGGCCAAGTCTCTTTTCGGATGCGGAAATTATTTACGCCACTCGCTGCAGTTTCCTTTGCTCCAAGGAAGGATGGGGCTCGGACGTGACATATCGGACCTTGCATCCGGATTTTGACCGTCCGCTGAGAACATCGCTTAAAGCCCGCTTCAATCGTTTTGCCGTGTTGCGCAAGTGGGATTTTCAACAACCCAAAAAGTGCGTCTTCGACATTGAAAAAATTGCCGAGCAGGGCGCCGATATACCGGCGGCGGTTGAAGCGAAAATTCTATCGGATTTATTTGACAGGACTGAATTCAGGCATTTCATTCTTGAACGCGCCAAGGATTCGGATGTCGTCGGCACTATGATGGATGATTTGACCGAACCGCCGCCACCCGATACAGGCGACGCGATTCCATTCCTTGGTGAAACAAAAATTTATGAGCTAGTCTTGGGAATTGCCGCCAGCGGAGAAATTGCCCTCAATGTGGGCGGCACATGGATTGGAAGGCGTCCCGAAGACGTTTCCGACGAAGACGCGCTTCGTCATGTCCGCGCCAAGGCATTTAAGACAGGCCAGGAAATGCGACAAATTCAGCTTGGCCTGCCGGGGGCTGTGGGTGGCGGCACAGTAACCGCTCCCGATATTTCCGGGAAAACGGGTAGTACAACAAAGCCAGCCGGTGGGGGGTATCCGGCGGGGCAATCGGGAAGCAATGGGCTTCCAAACGCGCCGATAGCCGACAACACGACGGACAATAAACCTGATGAATCTGACGTGGACGAAAGCACGGGTGAAGAGACGCCACCTGTGCCTGATATTGTTGTTAAAAGCAAAAAAACAGAAGGACCTGCTAACGGAATTAATCTGTCCGGTTGTTTTGAAACGTGGGGTGTTCCAACAAGCCAGACGCTCGAAACAGCGCGCATTGAGTTTTCGGGGCTCACTGCCCAACAGGTCAAACAGATTTTGCAGCGAATCCCATCCGCCTTCCAGGCAACTTTGGAAATTGCATACAAAGATGGAGGCGATCAATGAAATTGGACTGGCGCAGCATCATTCTCGATGCGCAATCGCAAGATAAAGCCTGGGCGGATATTTTCACAGCGCTATTGTCAATTGCGCAATCAAATTCATCTCCTGTTGCTCTTCATGACGCAACGATCATTCCTGATCGACTATTAACGGAAGCCGCTTGGGAACTTTGGGAAGCCTACCCGGCGCATGCTGAAAAAACATCAGACAACCTGAAAAAATGGGCGCATGCGGGCGCAGGCAAAGCTGTTCTTATCCTTGATGCCTTATCGCTTCGAGAGTTAATGATTCTGCTTGGGGCTGCAGAATCGCGTGGCGTTAAGCTTGTTCAGATCAAGGTCACCGGCTCTGAATGTCCATCCACGACGGACTCTTTTGCCAAAAGCCTTGGGCTAACGTCTCGAAGCGCCCTGATGAATGATGGAAAACCCGGCAGCTTTAAGCTGTTCGGCGGCAACTGCTACACGGATGTTGTAAGCCTCCCGTTTGAAGATTGCGCAGCGCCGCCAATACCGAATCTCGTTATCTGGCATTCATGGCTGGATGATCTGATTCATCTTCATCAAAAACTTCCCGACCAAATAGCCAAAAGCGCCACCACTGTTTTACAGAGCAACGGTTTCTGGAATTTTATAGAAAAGCTCCGTCAAGGTAGAGGGTTGGTTATTACCTCCGATCATGGCTATGCGGTCAGCAAGCGTTTTTCTTCCGAGGTTGATGCGCCGGATGCCGTGGATATCTTGAGAAAAGCCTTTGGCGCATCGCGGTACAAAGCCGCTGACGAACTGTGGCAAAAAAGGTTCATGCCGCCCATCGTCATGATGCATGATAATCAGCACATGATTATGGGGCAGCGGAAATGGAAGGTTCAGGGCGGATTTCCGCATATTTGCCATGGTGGAATGAGCCTTCTGGAGGTTGCCGTTCCTTACCTGGAGCTACCGCCGCTATGACTAAAAGAAGTAAAATGAAATCGCCGGTATTTCCGGAAATGGAAACCAGCGCCCCTCTTGCGGCTGCTCCTGAAAAAGAAACAAAAAAGACAAAAGCCCAAAAACTTTCATCTCTCCAGCCGGACACAATGGGGAAAGCCATCAAACTTCCCGTGCCTGATTTTTCCGATCCGAACCGGAAACCCACCTGTTTGGAGGAGGACTTTCCCATCGCGCAGATCAATGCACTTGCAGCCCTAGAAGCAAGCTCAGGCGCTGCTAAAAAACCTATCTATTCCATGTCTAAATGGTGGGCAAGAAGACAATCGAGTGTTTTTCGTTCTATGCTGATTGCAGCGGCGACCGAATCGCCTGATGATCCCAGTGAAGCCGCCAAGCTTGTTTGGAAACATTATTACAGCAATCACCAGAAAGCCGGTTCGTTTAAACGTCTTAAAGTGCTGGACTGTTTTATGGGTGGCGGCACCACCTTGGTGGAAGGTTCGCGGCTTGGCATGCAAATGACTGGTGTGGATCTCAATCCAGTAGCCTGGTTTGTTGTCAAAAACGAACTGGCCTGCAGCGACCCAGAGCAGGTAAAGGCGCTATTTGAAGAGATTGAACGGCATGTCAAACCGCAAATACAGCCTTTGTACACGACCACCTGTCCGAGAGGTCACCTGGGGCGCTGGATTGATGTTCAAACCGGAGAGGCCGTTAGTCTTGATCCAATCGAACTTCCCACTGAACAGCGTTACCGCTACCGCTGGGAAGGGCCTGAAATCATTTACACTTTCTGGGCCAAACACGGACCTTGCCAGGCCAAAGGCTGCAATCATCGCACTCCCATTTTTAAAAATCCCGTCATTGCCGAGAAAAAGCTGACCACTTACTTCATACCCATCAGTTGTCCGGAATGTGGCCATTCGTTCAACGCCGAACTGGGCGAAACGCGAATGGCGCCCTCCGTCGAGAGAATCGTGTTGGATAATGAGCCGGCTTTTACGGAATTGTCACAGGCATTTGCGATAAAATTGAAGACCTACTCTCAAGGCAGCGGACCCGAAAAAAGGGAGCGTGCCTTGGAGTTGCTCGATTTAGTCCAAGGGGAGAGCGGGTTGATATGTCCGAAGTGTAAGGCTTTTGCCGGCCGCAAAATTCACGCAATTTTAACGAAACATGCCAATACCGGCCGAGCCAATGACATTAAAAAGAAAGACTTCGGCATAGAAAGCCGGCATGTTTATATGTATCTGCTGATCAATCCGGAATGGTTGAATGGCGCGACTGGCATAGAGAATGGTGCTGAGTTAGGAGGCTATGCGGGTGCATCGGTAGATGCGACTATTGCCTGGTATGAGCAAAGGATGGCGTCTCTTCAACTCATTGAGGTTAGAGGCCGAATCCGCCTGTCGGATGAAGAAATTGCAACACAGGATGAAGACAGCATTGAGGAAACAGAAGAACGCCAAGACGATGAAGAAGACAAAGACAGGAAAAAATATGGCCTTCCCCACTATATCACATTAAATGATGAAAATATCATCGACACCAGAAAAGGCACCGTCCCACGGCAGGCACATTTTATCTGTGCATCCTGTGGCCGGGAAGGCAACACCCTTGAATCGGTGCGCCACACCGGACAGACTGCCCCGGTTGCAGCATACGCATTACAATGCCATTGTCCGCAATGTGAGGCTGCGGGTTATACCTACGGAGGGCGTTATTTCAAAGCTCCAGATTATTATGATCTCAAGCGCCTTGCCGAAACTGAAAAAGAATGGAACAGCCGGAGGGAGGGCGATTTAGCAGAATATTGGCCCCGTCAGGTTTGCTGGGATGCCTACATGATGCGGGCCAATGGTGGTGTCAATGATGGCTGGGGATATACCCATTGGTGGAAGATGTTTAATCCCCGACAGTTATTGGTTCATACTCAAATTCTCAAGACAATAGCTGAAGCACCGGAGGATGATTGGCCTCTTGATGTTAGGGAACAAACAATTGGGGCTTTTCAGCAGTATTTGCGTGCTATGTCTATGTTTTCCTTCTATCACCAGCGTAATGATCAATTAGCGGCAGCATTATCAAATCCAAATTTTCATCCTAAAAGTCTTGTTTTGGAAACATGTGTTTTTAACAAAATAGGAAGTGGCAGATGGGGTGCATATGTTGATGGTGTAATTAATGCTTTAAAGTGGATCAAGTCTCCTTTTGAGCCATTATTCGATTGTGGTATTGCAACAACACCAATGGAAGACCCTATTATTCCGGGTACTGAATTATACTGTGGTTCCTCGACGGATATGTCGCTGCTTAAGAACATGCAATGCGATCTGGTGATCACTGATCCACCGTTTGGGAACAACCTGTTCTATGCGGATTTAGCAGACTTCTTTTATGTCTGGCTGCGAATCCCGCTGCGCAAATGGTATG
>JAGVUJ010000320.1 GCA_019136325.1 Deltaproteobacteria bacterium | reverse complement strand
TATGCGTATGCTACAACCTGAGGAGCTAAAGCGCGCAATGGGATGGCCAAGGAGGTTCCTGATCGATCAGGGCACACGTCGTGAAAAAATCAAAATGATTGGTAATGCCGTCTGTCCAAAAATAATGAAATCGGTTGTCGATACGCTTTGCATCCGAGCAAAGGAGTAAATCCTTATGCCAGAACAATTATTCAAATTTAAACCCCGAGCAAGAATTATGCATCTATTGGGCGATCAGCTCATAAAGGACGCAAACATCGCCGTATTTGAGCTGGTAAAAAATGCCTATGATGCCGATGCATCAAAATGCACAGTAACAATGCGTGATATCGAGAATCAAGAGAAAGCCATTATTGTCATTGAGGATGATGGTGATGGCATGACATATAATACAGTAACAAGTGTCTGGCTTGAACCCGGCACAGAATTTCGGAGCCAACAGAAGGATCAGGATGCTAAAACGAGAAAAGTTCGTTTACCACTTGGTGAAAAAGGCATCGGACGATTTGCTGCACATAAGTTAGGCAATCGCATAAAGCTGATTACACGCGCAAGAAACGGAAAAGAGGTGGTCATAGATATTGATTGGGAGAAAGTATTTTCACAACCGAAGTATCTCTCTGAAATAGATATCCCTGTTGATGAAAGGAAGCCGTTACATTTCACCGGCGGCAAGACAGGAACACGAATCGAAATCAGAGAAATTCGCGATAAATGGACGAAAGGAAAAGTGAGAGATCTCTCTCGGTCCATAACCTCAATATGTTCACCCTTTAAAAACGAAAGCGCCGATGAGAAAACCGAATACGAATTCAAAGCTTCTCTCGTGCTTAAACCTGACCCTGGAAAATGGCTCCATGGACTTTTGGAAATCGAAAAAATTCTTGAATTGGCTATTTTTCAAGGTAGCGGAACAATTAAAGGTGAGGAAATTATATATAACTACAAGTTCAAACCACTGCCATCAATGCGAAAAAAGATAGCCGAACGGCATCTTAAAGATCAAAAAGCGAAAGTTATGGGGAGTATGCCTGAAGATATTGAAGACGCACCTCCTGGTGGTAGACCGAAACAAAGAATAGTTAATTTAGATAAATATGGCATCGGTCCAGTAAACTTTAATTTCTATATCTATGATAGAGATCCCTTTATACTTGAGCTTGCGACAACAGACAAAACTGGTTTGAAAAAATTTCTTGATTCAATAGGTGGCATCCGCGTCTATCGCGAGGGTATGCGTGTTTATGATTTTGGTGAAGCTGGCAACGACTGGCTGGACCTTGGTGGAAGACGTGTCAATATCCCCGTAAGACGTATTGGTAATAACCAAATTATCGGTGCCATAATGCTTGATGGTAAAGCCAGTGCAAAAGCACTTAGAGAAAAGACCAATCGTGAAGGATTTATTGAAAATGAAGCGTATGAGGCTTTAAGGGTGGCGGTTCTATTCGCGCTACGACAGATAGAAATAGAACGCAATATGGACAAGGAGCGTTTGAGGAAAGTTTATGCAAAAGGAAAGATAAAAGAGCCTGTTGTCGAAGATCTGTCCGAACTAAAAGAAAAATTAAAAGAGAAAAAACTGGATGAAGAACTTGGTCCAATAGTGGATCGTGTGGAAAAACAATTTCAGGAGGTATGCGACAGACTTATCACCGCTGCTGGGGCCGGCTTAAGCCTTACTGTTGTGCTTCATGAAGTGGAAAAGATTGTAGCTGAAACAGTCTATGCAGTGGACCAGAATGCCGACAAACAAACAATTGCAAAGCTTGTACATCGGATTTCTGAAATTGTGGATGGCTTGACATTCCTTGTGCGAAGTTCTGGCAGGAAAAAAGAGAAAGCCAGTATATTAATAAAGCAAGCGCTATTCAATTTTGATTATCGTTTTCGCGCCCATGGGATAAAGGTGATCAACGGTGTGAATGGCAATGATCCAGATTTTACGGCAACCTGTGTTCGCAGATTGATTGTTTCAACTCTAACGAATCTTTTGGATAACAGCATATACTGGCTCGAAAACAAAGGTAGTAAAGAGAAAATTATCTACATAGGCACTACAAAGGATTTGCCGGAAGGTTTGGCATTTGTAGTCGGTGATAATGGCCCGGGATTTAACCCGCAGGACGCGGCGGAATATCTTATTCAACCTTTTTTCTCACGTAAATCCGATGGAATGGGGCTTGGACTTCATATTGCAAATGAAGTGGCAAAAATACATAAAGGCCAGCTTCTATTTCCGTCAAGTAGTGACTTATCATTACCAGCAAAAATTAATGGTGCTATAGTCGCGCTTCATATTCCGACGGATGGAAGGAAAGGATGACGAAAGATGGCCGTTAGAAACCTGAATACAGCGCGTGTTCTTCTGGTAGATGACACTCCAGCGGAAGCAATCCCTATCCTTATAGCGTTGGGTAATATCGGTGTCGGGTGCGTATACGTAAAAGGTGACAAATATGAGGAACTCCCTGCTGTGCCAATCGATGGTATCCGACTTGTATTTCTTGATATGCGTTTGGCTGAAGGTGGTGATCAGAAAGCCGCTCTTTCGAAAACCATTTCCGTACTGCAGCGATGTATCCCGAAGTACACGATGCCACTTGTTGTTGTTTGCTGGACAAAACATGCGGAGGACATAAAGATATTCAAAAGAATGGCGGTTAAAGAAATCCCCGGTCTGAAGCAAGGATTCATCGAAGGAATGATCAAACCTAAAGGCACGAATCCAGCTAAATGGAAAGGCATCCTCGGGCAAATAATAGCAAAACTTAAACCTTATGATGCACTGGGATTAGTATGGCAGTGGGAAAACATAATACACGGCGCTGCCACAGAGACAAGTCAAATGCTCGTCGATGTATCTGCTAACGTGGTCAAGAAAGAAAATGCGTCTAGCCATGGTTGGCAAGACTCTATGTTTAAAGTATGTCGTGAACTTGTTAGAGCAGAAACGGGCAAAATAACAGATGAAGCGACAACATCAAATGCCTTATTTCAAATAATCAATGAAATAGCGATAGACAGAATTCAAAACACAGCTTTGATAAAACCTTTTGACAGTTGCGCAAAACTAGTGCCCCCGGAGAAACCAGCACTTGATAGAGAATTCACATCACAGCTCAATAAAATGGTTATTTTGGAACCGACAAAAGAAAATGACACATCATGTGCACCTGGCGTTATGGTCATTAGCAAAACGTCACGTTTTCCGACGCGATTGCGCAGGCTTTTAGGCATTCGAAATATCGAACCAGCTGAGATTCTGCATGACCCGCGTGCTCATAAAGATTGCAAGGATTTAAAAAAAGAAGAAAGCAAGTATTTGGAAAAAGTTAAACAGAATCCAGACGACAATATTTCATCGACTAAATTGAAAGAAATTCAGGCAAAAATAAACGATTTTCATAATAAGTTACTTAAACAATGCCGAGAACTATTAGTAGAGATATCGCCAACTTGCGATTATGCACAGGGGAAAAGACCCGTTGCGCGATTTCTATACGGACTTGCAATTCCTGTAGAAATTGAGAAGTGTATCAAGAATGGTGAATATATCCATAAATTCGAATCCATGATGCTTCCGTCAAGGAAAGGTATATGGGTACTTATATTGAGTAGCCATCATGTTTATTCTGTCGCAAACATCGAAACAAATAAAAAGATGCTTACTGCGGCATGCCGCCTGCGCGCACACGCACTTTCTGATTTACGAATATGGACTGCCTTCCGTAATGCAAGACCAGGATCAATAAGTATTAGGGAGTCATCTAGCTGATGACCGATATACTAACTTCGGAACAACGAAAACGCTGCATGTCAGCCATCAAAGGCAAAAACACAAAACCGGAAATGATTGTGCGAAAAATGGTTCATGCCATGGGTTTTCGCTATCGTCTCCATTTAAATAGTTTACCCGGTCATCCGGATTTGGCATTTCCAAAACGGAAAAAAATTATCTTTATACATGGCTGTTTCTGGCATCGTCATAATTGTAGACTAGGGATTGCAACTCCCGCAACACGAAAAGAATTCTGGCAGAAGAAGTTAACTGGGAACGCACAAAGAGACCGGCAGAACCTCAGGAAATTGAATGCTCTTGGGTGGAATGTTTTGGTGGTATGGGAATGCTGGCTAAGGAAGCCAAATGAAGTGCAGTTAAGGATACTAAATTTTCTTGGGGGAAGCAAAGGGGCCGAACGGGACGCTGGTAAAAAAGTAAGTTTCTATATCGACGCACTTCACAACAAGACCAGAGGGGATGCCCCTAGAATTCCAAGTTTCTGAAGCCGATCTTCTTCTAACATCCCTTTGTTGTACCTGCTTATGACTCCTAAGAAGCAACTCTTGCCTTTCCATCACGCATCAAAATATCCCCGGGGAACATCAGGCGATGGAAGCATCCAAAGGTGGAGCAGGGGACGTTCTTAAAAATATCAATAGGCCTGCCATTCAAAAATTTCCTCTTTGTGATATATAGAGGACAAAACCGGCAGCAAGAGTTGCCGGCAGTTTCCCGGTAAGGAGAGGGATATGCAATCGAATATTGCAAAGGCGCTGTCGTTGAGGTTTCCGCCTCTGGCGATCAATTATACTTGGGAGCCTCCGGTGCATGCAGCGGAAATCCACCCTTTATGCTCCATGCTGCTTTTGGCCCGGGCCGCCAAAGGAGAGACCGTTGCGATTACCAAGGGGACATGCGGTTGCCACGGCGCTCTGGAAGGATTTGGCCTCGGGCGCTCACGCCCTGACCCCGGCGGCCACCCAAAATCCCCCACTTGTGGCCACTTGAAAATCCCCCACCCAGGGGGAGTGTTTAAGGCCTGAGAAACAAGTTTTCAAGAGCCCCTTCACAAACGGTCG
>JAGVUJ010000165.1 GCA_019136325.1 Deltaproteobacteria bacterium | reverse complement strand
CGATCCTTTCAGCTATTGCAAAAAGAGCGGGGCACACTGTAAAATTAATGCATACGCCGACTCTTTTTAAAGACGGGCTGACCAGAGAATTCAAACGCCTGGCCAGAATCTTCAATAACGACAAGCTGATATTCAAGCAGCTTACAGAGTATCAGCCGGATCTCATTGCTTTTTCCGTAGTCACATTTGATTATCAACGGGCGATGCATTATGCCGCAATTTGCAGAAAGCTTTGCCCAAAGGCTAAAATTGTTTTTGGCGGCATCCATGTTTCCTGCGTCCCCGAAGTCGTGATTGCCAATGAGTTCGTGGATTATGCGGTTATCGGCGAAGGAGAAGAGGCTTTTCCCGAAATTATCAAACACATTGAAAACGGATGCCCTCCGGAGCCGATCGTCAATACATGGTACAAATCCAAGGACAACACCCTGATCAAGGGGAAACAGATCGGTTTTATCCAGGATCTCGATTCCCTGCCCCATTATGACAAGGAAATCTGGAAAGATATATTCCCTCTGAAAACATACTATCTCACCATGGCCTCCAGAGGATGTCCATACAATTGCTCTTACTGCTTCAATCATTTTTTCAGAAATATCCCGGAAGAAAAATCAACTTACATCAGACGGCGAAGCGTGAAACACGTCATCGAAGAGCTTTCCATCGCCAAAGCAAAATACAATATCCGCACCATAGAATTCTGGGATGATATTTTTATTTTTGACAAGACCTGGTTGAAAGAATTTCTGGAGGAATACAAAAAAGAAATCAACCTTCCCTTCAAATGCTACATCCACGTCAATTTATTTGACGAGGAAATTTGCGTATGGCTTAAAGAAGCCGGCTGTCAATGGGTGGATTTCGGCATTCAACACATCAACGAGGGCTATCGGAAGCAATATCTCAAACGCCATGAAACAAACGCGAACATTGAAAACACGCTGCGCCTCCTGAAAAAGCATAAAATTGTTTCTTTTGCCGATTATATTGTCGGCCTGCCCGGAGACACCATGGAACATAATGAGGAGGCGAGGCTTTTCTTTCTGAAAAATATGCCCGACATCATTGAACCTTACTGGATGTCCTACCATCCCAAAACAGAAATCATCCAAAAAGGATTGGAACACAACGCTCTCAATGAAGAAACGCTGAATGCGATTCATCGCGGACTGAAGCACAGCTATTTTGAAAGTTCACCGGCGTCGAAAGATTATCACGACGATTATTATTTCATTTTTAAAGTGCTTCCCGCCCTTCCGAATTTCATGAGAGAAAAACTCACCTACGACGTCGCCCGGAAAATACCGTACTTTATCAAACTGCCTTTTTTTCTTTACTCCATTTTTTATCTGGCGGTTAAACACAAAAGTCCGCGGATAAACTATCTGACAACGCTGTATTTGAAGCAGATGTACTGGATTATGAAATCAAAATTCTCCAGTCCATGATCTCTGTCATTCAAAACGATCAACCGTGATCCCGGTTGCGTCAGTCACAGACATCCCCGGTCGATATTCCATTGACACTCCGGAGGCTTCTTCATATACTTTCGGCAAACGGAATTCATAATCTTTTTCAGTAAAGGTTTTTCAGGCATACTTCATGGCGCCAACAGTTTTACTTTCATCGGTGTTCAAGCCGTTCGCGGTCAATGACTTGTATTCGCGCAAGGAATCCATTCTGGAATTGTTTCATAATCAACTGACCAAATATCAAGGCATCTATTCCATCCGCACGTCATATGATTCCTACGGCATTCACGCCATAGCCAACAATCTCGGCATTCCCTGCACCGTCCTGGATTTTCCCACGCAAACACGATTTATCCGCGAGATTAAAAAAGGATATGATTATGTCGGTATCAGCGCCATTGCGCAGAATTTTCAAAAAGTCAAATGGATGGTCGAACAGATCCGCCGGTTCTCGCCGCATTCCAAAATCATCATCGGCGGATTTTGCGCCGGCATTCCCGACCTGCGGAAAATACTGAACGTGGATTATGTCTGTATCGGCGAAGGAATCAGTTTCATGCGCGACCTGCTGGGCTTGCCCGCAGAATTTCAATTTAAAAACCCGGACATCAGCACCAAATTTCGCGAAATTCTGGGGGTTCCGTTGTTCGGCATTCCCAAAATTCCTCAAATCGCCGTTGGGCTCGGATGCTCTTACGGATGTGATTTCTGTTGCCCCAGCCACTTTTTCGGCAGACGGCACATCAACTTCTACCCCGGCGGCCAGTCGTTGTTCGAAGAAGTATCCCGATTATATGATAAATTCAACCCCCATCTGATCTGTTTCATCGGTGACGATAATTTTCTGATTGACCTCAACCGGGCGGAAGAGCTCAGGCGATGTGTCGTGAAAAGCGGCAGGGTTTTTAATTTTCTTATCTTTGCCTCCGCCGATAAGATCCTGGATTTCGGCGTGGAGAAACTTGCCGAGATGGGCGCCGAAACCATCTGGATAGGCAGGGAAAGCCTGTTCTCCGATTATCCCAAAAACAGAAACATTGATATGAAGGAACTCATTGGCCACCTGCGGAGCTACGGCATTAAAACCATCCTGAGCTCCATCCTGCTGCTGGATAATCACACCAAAGAAAATATCCAGGAAGATATTAACGAGCATCTTGATTGTCGCCCGACGTTCAGCCAGTTTTCGCATTACGCTCCCCTGCCTCAAACGCCTCTCTGGAACAGGATGCGCGATGAAGGCAGGCTCATTCCGGAGATACCCTGGGAGGAAATGCACGCATTTCACGAACCGTGGTTTCATCACCCTCACTTCACCTCCCGGGAAGGAAAAGAAATTCAGGAGCAGGCCTATCTCAGAGATTTTCATGAACTGGGGCCTTCGCCGTTAAGAACCATTGAAGCGGAATATGAAGGATGGAAGAATCTTCGTCATTCCGGAAAACCGCATTTCAGAGCGAGGGCTGATTTTTTATCCGGACAGTTAAAAAGACACAAAATCCTGCTTCAGGCCATGTACAATCTCGTGCCGACCACGCCCATGCGCGCATTGGTAAGACATGTTCAGGAAAACGTGGAACGTTCTTTCGGAAAAACCGGTCCCTGGGAAAAGGCTGCGGCTCGCGGAATCTTTCTGGCCGGCCGATTCCGGGAATTTCGTAACCGGCACTGGGGCGATGTCATCCAGCCGCACACACGCATTGTCCGCTATCAGCCCGGGCCGGATACGCAACCATGAATACAATGCATAAGGTCCGGGATTGAAAAATTGATCATGATCTTGATATAACAAAATAGAAAGGTCGGCGCAGCCGCATTGATCGCAAATTAATTTGGAGACGTTTCCGTTTTTCTCATGAAAATTTTATTGATCAACCCGATAACCGGCAACATTACCCTATCCTCTCCTGATCTCGGACTGGGCTATCTGGCCGGAACCTTGAAACGAAACAACCATCAGGTCGATATTCTGGACTGCGTCAACCTCCGACTGACGTTTGAAAAATTTGAACGTTATGTCGGCAATCATGATGTTGATGTAATCGGTTTTCGCGTTTTTTCTACGGATTTGCTCTCGGTAAAAAAATCGCTGCAAATCGTCCGTGAAAAATGTCCTGATGTTAAAATCATTCTGGGCGGAGCTCATCCGTCGGCGTTTCCCGAACAGACCCTGCAATATTTTGCAGAAGCCGATTACGCCATTCAAGGCGAAGCGGAAAAAGGTCTTGCGGATTTACTATTGCATCTCTCTCATCCGGATCACATCGCAAAGGATCGGATTGCCGGTTTGATCTGGCGGGAAAACGGAACCATCAGATGCAATCCTCCCTTGTTTACCGAGGACCTTGATTCCCTCGGTTCTCCGGACTGGAATCTGATTAGTCCTTGCGACTATCCTTTCCAGACGTCTTATTTTACGCAATCAAAGATCGTCGCCCCTCTCATCATGACCCGCGGCTGTCCGTACCATTGCACATTCTGTTCCTGCCGTGCGGTAACCGGACACAAGATCAGGTCGCACAGTGTCGACTATATCATTCATCAGATACAATTTCTGCAATCCAATTTTGGAATAAAAGAAGTCTGTTTTATTGACGATAATTTCCTGGCGTTGAAGAATCTGTTTGTTGAATTATGCAGGGAAATCATCCGGCAAAAAATCGACATTAAATGGTCCTGTTTCGGCATTCGTCTGGATCTGGTTGACGAGCAGATATTGGCCTTAATGGAAAAATCCGGTTGCTATCTGATAACCGTGGGCATTGAATCCGGCTCACAGCGCATTCTCGATCATATGAAAAAAAGACTGACGCTTGAGCTGATCGAAGAAAAATTAAAACTGATTCAAACCAAAAGCGGCATCAAAGTGATCGGCAATTTTATTCTGGGTTATCCTGCTGAAAATGAAGACGACATCCGCAAAACCATAAAATTCGCCGGAAAACTTCCTCTATACGGCGCCAATTTTTTCCCGTTTCACCCCACACCCGGTACGGAAATTTTCAATGAACTCCAAACAAAAAAAAATTTCACATTCGATAACCGGGGTTTAACGGGCCAGGACATGAAACCCTATGTGCCTGAAGGCATATCCCGCAAAAAATTCACCTGGCTGTTCGCGCTGGCATTTATTAATTTTTATTTGCGGCCGAAAGTCATTGGAAATGTCCTTCGGGCCACCAAATCTCTGGATAAATTGAAATATATCACATACAGAATTTTTAAAATCATCAGATGATTTTTCCCCTGTCTTTATCGCATGAGCGTTAACGATATCACCGTCGCACCATTTAACCATTTACACCGCGTTTATCTCCCCCGGAGTCATAAGTCCCTATGCAACGGATCACGTCTTTTGTTGTATTGACGGATTTTTAAATTCTGTGTAATTAAAAAGTCGATTCGCGATAACGGGGGTCATGATTCTCTGGAGCCGATGACCAGAATCGAACTGGTGACCTACTGATTACGAATCAGTTGCTCTACCGGCTGAGCTACATCGGCATCCGGAATGAATCAGCCTCTCATAAAGAGGTTCAACACTTATCTTAAGGGGTGTTGATTGTCAAGTTTTTACATCTTTTTGCAGACAAGGTCGAAATCATGATTCTTTTCCTCCTGGTTTTTTTAAGTCTTTACGGCGGCATTAATTTCTACGCTTTTCTGAAGGCAAAAACGATTTTCCACTTTTCCGGCAAACTGGAAATCATGATAATGATTGCCATGATTTTTCTTGTCCTGGCTCCGATCATCATCCGGCTGGCGGAAAAAATTCATTGGGAAACGCCGGCCCGAGCCATCGCGTATTGCGGGTACCTGTGGATGGCTTTTGTTTTTTTATTTTTCTTTATTCATGTTTCCCTGGATCTGATCCGGCCCTTATTAAAAATAATATTTCAGAACCCGGAAGGCGACGCCTTAAAAAACATTCTTTTTTTCACGGCTCTGTTCCTGTCTTTATTTTTTGTCGTTTACGGATTTTTCGACGCGAAGAACATACGAATCAAAACGCTGGAAATCCATACTGAAAAATTGCCGCCCGAATACGAAGCCTTGCGTATCGTTCAGATATCCGATGTTCACATCGGTCTGATCGTCAGGGGCAAACGCCTCGAAAACATGCTCGAAAAAGTGCGGGAGACAAAACCGGACATCCTCGTTTCCACGGGAGATCTGCTGGACGGCGAACTGGACAATATCGCGTCTGAAGCAAAAAAATTGACGGAAATAAAACCAAAGTACGGAAAATATGCCATCATGGGCAATCATGAATATTACGCGGGAATTCAAAAATCTCTGGAATTTACAAAAAGTGCCGGATTTGAAATATTAAGAGATGAGAGCAGAAAAACAGCCGGAATACATATGATCGGACTGGATGATCCAACCGGACGCCATGACGGTCCTTCAGGCAAAAACCCCGGATTATCCGATTTCTTTCCGGACAAACAGAGTAAGGAGTTTGTTTTATTATTGAAACATCAGCCGACCATCAGAAAAGACAAAAATTTTGATTTGCAACTTTCCGGCCATACCCACGGAGGGCAGATTTTCCCATTCATGTACATGACCAAACTATTCTTTCCGGAACATTCCGGATATCATCACCTGGCTGGCGGCAAATCCGTCTACATCAGCAAAGGAGCAGGAACATGGGGACCTCCTGTTCGTTTTCTCGCACAGCCGGAAATAACGATAATTGATTTAAAAAAATAAATAATTATCATAATATCAAATACTTAAAACAATCATATCCCCGGGGGAATCCTTGCCGGTGTTCGAAACGTCTTGAAAATTAATATTCTGACAAAAAATATTTACCGGACAAGACTTAAGTGCTTAAAAAAACTTTTATATTTTCATAAATAAAATGCGGTTTCCCCTTGACAAGGAAGGCTTGCTTGTATATTATTTCGCCACTTTATAAAAATAGGTTTATTGGTTTCACTGAAGCGCAAATTGTTTGGACTACCGGCCTTTTACGGATAGTTGACGCACCCGTTTTTGAGGCGGGAAAAATGTATTAAGAATGTGACGAGCTTTTTCAGACGCTCAATATTTTTTGTAATTTTTAATTATCTTTTCTGTCCTAATTGAATTTCAGTTAAGAAAAGTAATTAGTGAGTGTTGCTGCATATTTGATTTTGGAATTGATACAATCCAAAAATTTTTTAACCCAAAGGATATTGATGAATAGAAAAATTGTCATTGGTTTGTCATTGATCTTTTTTTTCACTTTTACTTTGCTGACGGTCCCGACCGCCACGGCATCCGGACCACTCCAGGGCATGCAACTTGCCTTAAAAGGAGTAAACGCTGACAACGCAGACTCGGTATCCGAACCGGTCATTGAAAAATCCCCGGCGGAAGTTAAAGGACAGAGTGTTGTTCAGACGGCTCCAGCCGCTGAACCGGGAACAAAAGCCGTGAACCCGGATAACCCGTCAAAAAACATTGAGCAGGAGTTGAAAGAACTCAAAGAAGAAATTCAAAAACTGCGGGGAGAAAACGAAGCAAGAAAGAAGCTGGAAATTCCTGAAGAAGAAAAAGGCCAGACCATTGAAGATATTCTCTCCGCCGCCGGCCGTCAGTATTCTCTCCTGAAAGAAGGAACGGTTGGGATATCTTATGCCTTCGGCTACACCTATTATTCGGGAGACGCCATCGACGAATCCACAACTGTTTTACGCAGGGTAAATCATAACCTGACCAACACGATCTCTCTGGAATACGCTTTGTTTAATAATCTCACGCTGAGCTCCAACTTTCCCTTTGTATATAAATACAATAAAGTCGGCACCGAAGAATCACAGGACACAACGGATTTGGGAGATATATCCCTTGGCCTAGCCTGGCAACCCTTTAAAGCCGGTGGACGCATTCCGGCCACGATATTCTCGCTGAGCGCGTCTCTGCCTACCGGAAGCAGCCCCTACGAAATAAATTACGAGGACGAATTATCCACCGGTGCCGGATATTACGGACTTGGGGCCGGTGTTTCCTTCAGCAAAGTTCTGGATCCTCTCGTCGCTTTCGGTAATTTGAGTTTCACCTACGGTTTTCCGGAAAGCGGTCTGTCTCAAATATTATATGAAAACCCGACAGATCCGACGCAAAAAATATATCTGACGAAAGTTGAACCGGGCAGCAGCGTGGGATTTTCCATGGGATTCGGCTACGCCCTTTCCTACCAGGCTTCGTTGAACATGAGCGCTCAATTCAACTATTCCTTCGGCAGCAAATACGAATCCTCCACCGGAACCACTGAAACGGGGAGTTCTCTTTCTTCAATTTTTAACATAGGCACCGGATGGCGGGTAACTCCGGCTAGATCCATATATGCGTCTGTGGGTATCGGACTGACGAATAACGACCCGGATGTTTCCTTATCCATTAAGTTGCCGTATGAATTTTAAACTTTTTAAAAAATAAGGGTTTTTTATTTTATATTTTATTGTATCGGTTAGTAAAAAGCGGTTTTAAAGCTTGATTATAATACAAAAATGGGGGAGCAGTAATAATGACTAAAATTTCAAAAATCAAAACGTTTATTGCCCATCTGCCATTATTATCATCGGTATTGTTCAAAATTTTCAGGTTCAACAAGTTTCACGTAAACATGCTTGTCGGAACCCTATGCGTGACGTCAGCGGCTGTTCTATTTTTCCATTTGCCTCAGGCGGAAGGCGCTTTCAATGAATCCATGGCTATTGACACCAGAGCCATTTCACTGGCCAACAATGTGACGGCCGATCCCGGCGGCATCATGTCCATTCATTATAACCCCGCGGGACTCTCTCTGATGGGTAACGGGAACTACATCAGTTTAGGCATTACGCCCGTTGTAATGATCAAAACAGGAAAATTTGAAACGGATCCCAATCATCAGGGGTTTCATGATTATCAGGGGAATTTGCTTGTGGATCCGATTGCCGGAAAAGAAAGCAAAACCAGCACCGGACGCGTGTATATTCCCATTATGAACGATACGCTTTCTGCGCTGGCGGGACCGATTTTCGGCGTATCGCACCGGAGCCCGGGGTCGAAGTGGACATTCGGCTACACCACCTATGCCCAGTATGCCGGTGGCTGGGAATACGGCGATGACGATCCGGCAATGTACGGCGCAAAATCCGTTTATTTGCAGCATCTGGTTTATGCCGCCCCGGCGGTCAGTTACAGAATTAACAACAACCTGTCGGTCGGCGCTTCGTTGGGGATCGGACAGACCGCAATGGGACTGGAACTCAAAATGAGGGGGCCCAATGAAATTGTAAACATAACCAAAATTCTGGGTGATGCAACCCAGGGCATGGCCAATCCTCTTTTTGATGTCACCGTGCCCCTTCCTCTTTTTGCCGGAGGTATCGGCGTTTACGATAACATCGGAGATTTGTCCCTCAATTTAAGAGATGATTTTTCTCCTTCTTATAATTTAGGCGTTCTTTGGGAACCGTTTGACTGGGTATCACTGGGACTTTGTTATCAGAGCGCCATTAAATCCAATGTATCCGGAAAATTCAGTTTGAAATACGGTGAAGACTGGCAAAGGATGACGGAATGGGCGGGAAGCACGGCCGTCATGCAGATTTCATCGATCATTTTCGATCTGCCTTACTCGGCAACGGAAGAACAGACCGGCACCGTTTCAACGACATTGGAATTTCCGCAAATCGTCAACTTTGGACTAAAGCTTAAGCCGACAAAACGACTTTCTCTTTTAGGTGAACTGCATTGGGCGGAATGGTCCGCTGTCAAGGAAAATGATCTCAAATTCGATCAGAAGATTCAGTTTCTCCAGATGGCCAAATTCATGGGTTATAGCGGAGGAGCCTATAACATGAAGGTGGCCAGACAATTCAAAGACACGCTGAACTGGGGAATAGCGGCGGAATATCAACTGCTGGATTGGCTCCAGCTTCGCGCCGGCTACGAAAACAGGGTCTCGTCCACGATCGATGAATATTACGATTTAATGTATGCTCTGCCCACGGTAGATTATTTCGGCGCAGGAATGGGCATCAAATGGAAGGATATTGATATCGATCTTGCCCTGGGCTACATGATCAGCAGATCGCACATGATTGAACCCGGAAGCAGTAAGAACATGAATTCCTATACGCTGGGAGACGGACTGAACACCTCATACAGGGGATTGAGTTTCGATGAGAAAGTCTCGGTCTACATGGGATCCGTCAAGGCCACGATGCCCCTTCATCTGGTCACCGATCTGGTGTTCGGTTTACTGCCATTTAAATTCGGGTCTTCGAAAGGCAAAGTTGTTGATCTTAAGGAACCGCTGGATTCGTCAGTCGGTTTTATCAATAATATGCGTTATAAAAATAAATACTATTTTATTGAAGACAGCGAGTAACATTCATTACGCAACCGGGCTGACGCAGAGGCATCGGTGCTTATAATTTCTTTTGAAACCGCATGAATCGCGCCTGCTTCATATCGTCTTCCATTGCCCGGAGATGTTCCGCTCTGGGCTTGAACCAGACACTGACGTTTTTCCTGTAAATATCATAAATAGCCGGGCTCGCCTCCGGGTAAACGTTCACGTAAATGCTGAAAACATTCAGCAGCACTTCCGGATCCGTCACATCTTTAAAACGCATCGGCCCCAGATCAACGGTTTGAACTTCCGGCGGAATACGGGAAAGAACTGATTGATGAACCAGAATAGCGGCGTTTTTTTCGAAATACACCAGTTTCCATCCGGCTTTCAAAAAATCAAAGATCAGATAAAGTCTTTTGTAGTGGATAATTGCCGTTTTAAAGGGATATCGCTCGTTAAAACGGATGATATCTTCAGCGGTAGGCACCCTTTTTTCCAACTCCCAATAATCGGGAGCAACCTGTTTATAGTACGGAACGAGTCGCGGGTCGATGAAAACCTTGTAATCGGGATAAAGCGCCCAGATCAGATAGCCGCCGATCAGGTAATCGTTAAAGATAGGCCCCGGCAGTTTGTACTTCTTTAGAAAAGCCGTTTCCCGGACGGGAACACGGTCGTCCAGTCCGGCCCCGAACCACTTTTCACCGGCGCCATATCTCACTGTAAAATAGGAGACATTAGCAAATAACAAAATAAAAATAATCAGGGACAGGAGGGTGAACCTCTCTGAAATCCGGGTAATGCCTGACCGATACAGGAGATAAAAGAATGTGAAAAAAAACACCAGAGGAAACATATACGTCGTTCTGACAACCCACATGCTTCCGATAAATGTGGCAATCACAAGAAGCAAAAATGAAAAATCGACAGATCTTTTTTTCATGAATTCATAGACAAAAAGACCGGCCAGCACAAATATCATCGCGGCCATAATCAAGGCAATGCGACCCATTTTATAAAAGGAGATATCCATCTCATGTATATCCTTAAGATGAGGCCAGAGGCTGACATAGGCTTGTATATAATTGGTGTTCATCGCCAGCGCTTCGGACGTTACCCCATGATAGATGCTCAAAAGATAGTTGATCCCGTACGGGTTAATGAAAATAGCTGCAAACGATAAAAAACAGGCGATGATCAAATGCGTTATTTCATTAACAGAGCATGCTTGTTTCGGAAAAAGAAAACTGTTGAGAATCTCGCCTAAAGAAATGCAGGCCAGGAAACAAAAGCCCAGAAGAAATGCGCCGTGCAGATTAACCCAGACGGAAAAAATCACGGGGTAAAGATAGAAAATGAATTTCTGATGACGCAATTTGGCAAAAAGAAAAATGACGCCCATCCAGGCAAGAATCAGCGGAGAAAACAATTCAGGTTTATAAAAACTGCAGGAGGCGGTGCAGGATAAACCGACAGCGGCAATCAGGGTGATGGCGGTAATGTCCAGACGATGACCGATCAGACGCAGAAAAACATAAAAAGAAAGAAAAATACCCAGGAAGATCAGCCATTGAAACAACCACAATCCGAACCCGCCCATCCAGCTATACATCACGTAAATAATGATGCTGCCCAAAAATGTGTTATAGATCCAGCCGGGATCCGATGGCGTCCAGGAAAAGATCGAGTGATCAACGACCGGGGTCTGATGAGTTAAATAATATTTGCCGAGCGCCATTTGCCACCATAAGTCATAATCGCCGCGCGGCAGCGGATAGGCCAGAAAAATCAGAACGGGCAATAAAACGGCCGCCAGCCACGTTAGACCTGAAAAAGCGGCCAGTTTTTCAGAAACGGCGATCAAGGTAGAGGTTATCGACGGCCGGTTGTCGGCTTTCTGACGTTGATTCCCGAACAAATCGTTCGCGGGGATTATTTCCTTTTCACCCATACGACTCCAGATAGCGAGAAATCTTTATTGTTATTTCCCTTTATACGTTCCTTAGGCACCAGATCGCAAAGCGCTAATCAAACCATTTGTGGAATGTATAGCATCCCCTGGTGATTTCAAATCCGAATTTCGTCAGAACTTTCTGTACGGCGACATTATTAAGCTGGGTTGAAATAATCATTCTTTTAGCGTTTTTCGACAGGCACCAATCCACGGCTCTGTGTAAAAAAGATTGATAAATGCCCCGTCCCTGGTATTCAGGGTGGATTCCCCCCAGGAACAACTCCCCTTCGTCGAGACTGTTGAGTCTGAAGACGCCAAAAGCAACGATTTTGTCTTGAATGTCGGCCACGAGAAAATTTTCATCGGCCCCCTTGGCCGTGCACGCTTTTTTTGCCCAATCAACGTAAACTTCATCGCATTGATCGTTATCCAGTTTTTTATCGGCGTGATAATGTCCAAAGTAACCGCGAAAGGATTCCACAGCCACCCTTTCTATCGCCGGCTCTTCACCGGCCCGTATCGGTCTGAAATTTACCTTGCAGTTGGCGGGTGGCGTTGGTCGTCGGATAAGATCAAACGTGTAATAAACAAGCGTGTCCATCAACAGGAAGCCCTTTTTTTCCATGGATTGTGCCGCATCAAGATCGGATATGCTGCAGCGCGCAATCAAAAGTTTTACTTCATGATTGACGCAGAAATCCAGCACAAAGGGGAGATCGGTAGTGGTCAGGTCCACCGCTCTGGCCGTCTTCATACCGAAACGTTCCTGATCGATATTCGAAATTAATACGCCGAATGTGGCTGGGCTCATGGATCCTCCGCAAGATGGGACATGTTTGCGCTCTTAAAATGAATTTTGATGCTCATATGTACATGTTTCAATGATATGTAAAGAAATATTTTCTGAATCATGCAATGATCTTTTTAAATCTTTCACGGAGAAAGCCAGCGGGCTCTTTCCCGGAGCTCATTTTCCTTCACGCGGATTTCGGAGTCCATCGCTGTCAAAATATCGTTTTTCAGTTTAAAGTAATCACTGACATTTCTTTTAAAGACATAATAAATATATCTTGCGGCTTTCGGATCGAGCCGGACATAAAAATTAAAAACATTAATAAGGATTTCAGGATTCCTGACATGCTTAAAACGCACAGGGCTCAGACTTTCATTCCCGGCTGTCGTCTGAATAACAGGCAACAATGATTTATGAATCAGGATGGCGGCATTTTTTTCAAAATACAACAACCGCCATTCGTCTCCGGACTGCAAAAAATCAAAAATAAGAGCCATTTGCCGATAATGAAGAATAGCAATTTTAAAAGGATACTTTCCCCTGAAGCGGCGTATATCATCCCTGGTTACACGTCTCATGGTAAATTCCATGTAATCGGGAAACACCTGATTATTGTACAGACCGCCACGAGGATCAATGAAAACTTTATAATCCGGATATAAAGCCCATGTCAGATAACCGCCGATCACATAATCATTGAATATCGGCCCCTCCAGTTTGTATTTTTTCAGGAACGCCACTTCTTTAACCGGCACAAAACCGTCAAGATCCCGTCCGAACCACTTGTTATCCGCACCGTATCTGATGTTAAAGAATGAAACCGCTGCAAAAAAGAAGATAAAAACAAGGATGGCAAAAACGGTTGTTCTGCCGCTGAACCGGACAAGTTTCAGCCGATGAATCAGCAGATAGAAAAAGATGAAAAAAAATACAATCGGGAGAAAATAGGATGCCCGGCTTGTTTCCATACCCTTCCAGTACAAAGCCAGGCTGACGATCCATAAAGTAAAATCACACGACTGATGTTTGATCCATTCATAAACCACCAGACCCGCCAGACACAAAATCATCAGCGTCAATATCCAGGCCGTCATTCCGACACCGAAAAATTCAGGTCCCATGGTCTTCAAATAAGGCCAGAGACTCGCGTAAGCCAGAACAAACTTGTCATACGGACCGGAATAATCTCCCACGCCGATAGCGTTCATGATCGTCGGGAAGAGGTTCTTTAAATAATCTATGCCGTAAGGATTCAGCAACGTGGCAATCCCGGAAAGCAGAAGGGCTGTTCCAAAATGAATCAGAAATCCGGTAGTCAACGATTTCCCTGGGAAAACAATCCGGTTAAGCATTTCACCGGCAAAAGCCATGGCCAGGAAAACAATTCCGACGACGAACGCACCGTGCAAATTGACCCACAAAGCAAAGATCAGCGGATAGAGATAAACGAGATATTTGCTTCCGCGGATCTTGATATAAAAAAATATAAATACCGTCCAGCAGAATAAAAGTGCCGAAAACAGCTCCGGCTTGTAATAACGGCAGGATATGGAGCAAGCCATAAAAACCGCGGCAATCATCGTCATGCTGGTTATATCGCGAGGCTGCTTTATCAGTCGAAGAAAGAGGTAAAAGGCAAGAAAGATTCCGGCGAAGACCAGCCATTGAAACAGCCATAATCCGAATCCGCCCATGAAATGATAAAAAAAGTAGATGGCGATGCTGCCCAGGCAGGTATTGTAAATCCAGTCGGGATCCGTGGGCGTCCAGGAAAACATCGAAAGATCAATTTTCAGCGTATGGTGATCGAGATAATATTTCCCGTGCGCCATCTGCCACCATAAATCATAATCGATTCTGTCCACCGGATATTTCAGCAAAATCAAAACCGGCAGGAGCGATAGAATGAACCACCTCAAATGGACCGATGCTGAAATTTTCTCAGAATAATCAAAAAAAGAAGATACCCATGCAGGATGTTGTCGGGTGTCCTTACCTGCAATGGCGGATTCCCTTCTGTCGTCTTTTCGTTCTCCCATATGTCGGTTTTCCACCTGATGCCGCTTAAAATAAAAATTTATTGACCGGACATCGCATCGTTTAATCAACGGGATTTATAAAAATCCATAATAGCACTCACAACGGTTTGAACGTCTTCTTCCGTCATTTCGTAGTAGAGAGGCAAACGCAAAAGACAGTCGCTGATCCCGGTCGTTATCTCCAGGGTGCCGCAGGTTCTTCCGTATAATTTACCGGCAGGAGAGCCGTGCAGCGGCACGTAATGGAAAAAAGCCTCTATCCCCCGGTCTTTCAAAAACACACTCAGTTCGATTCTTTCGTTCAACGATCCGGTGATGATATAAAAAATGTGTCCATTGCTGAAACCAGCGTTGCGCTTGAGCGGCAACCGGATCAACCCTTTTTCGGCCAGCGGACTCAAGCCCCTCCGATATAAATCATAAATCACATTGCGCCGGGCAATCACTTGATCGACGCGCTCCATCTGGGCATAGAGAAATGCGGCAATGATATCGCTGGGCAGATAAGAAGATCCGATGTCGACCCAGGTGTATTGACGCAGTCCTTCCCGAATGAATTGACTGCGATTGGTGCCTTTTTCCCGGATGATTTCCGCGCGTTCGCAATACGTTTCATCATTGATCAGCAGCGCGCCGCCCTCCCCCGAAATCATGTTTTTCGTTTCGTGAAATGAACAGGCTCCGAAATGTCCGATGGTTCCCAATCGTTGTCCCTGATAGGAGTTCATGGTACTATGCGCCGCATCTTCAATCACCAACAGATTATGCCGTCGGGCGACATCCAAAATCACATCCATTTCGCAGGGAACACCGGCATAATGAACCGGCACCACAACCCTGGTGCGCGGTGTCACCGCCGCCTCAATCAGCGTCTCATCCAGATTGAGCGTGTCCGGTCTGATATCGATGAACACCGGAACGCCTCCCCGCAAGACAAAGGAGTTCGCCGTGGAAACAAACGTATATGAAGGCATGATGATTTCATCGCCGGGCTGAATCTCTGCCAGCATCGCCGACATTTCCAGAGCGGCCGTACACGAATGCGTCAGAAGAGCTTTGCGGCAATGAAGTTTTTTTTCCAGCCATGCCTGACATTTTTTTGTAAAGGGACCGTCGCCGGCAGTATGATGGTTCTCCCTCACCGCCTGCCCAATATAATAAAGTTCCTTATCTGCGATATAAGGCTTATTAAAAGGAATCTTGATTTTATCCTTCACGATTCATCTTCTCCATCCCCGGCACAATTTTCATCAAGACGATCAGGCCGATTCAGCGCGATCAAAACGCAATAGCTTTATTGCTCCCTTACATCATCCGGATCTGCTCTTTCACCACATAAAGAGGCTTCCTTCTGGAATGATTGAAAAATCCGAACAGAGGAAACATTTTGAACGGATAATCGTAAGACGAAGCAAGAATATCGACAGCCAGCGATAATCTGCGGCTGAACGTATAGCCAGATTTCCCATAGGGTCGCTTATCGTGCTCAACGTCAATGGGCGTCACATCGAAACCCGCCCGCCTGACCAGCAAGGGCAGGTAAAAAGATTGCTCGGGCAATGTGTTGATTTTATCGATAACGCGCCGGGAATAAATGCCAAAATTGGACTGAGTCGCATCGCTCTGTCGGCGGGTCATCAATCTCAAAAGACCGTGAAAGATACGTGAAAACATACGCGTCATAATTCCATCCTGCCTTTCCAACCGACGGCCGACAACCACATCACAGCCCTCCTGCGTTTTGTCCCAGAAGCGGGGAATTTCTTCGGGACGGTCCTGCAGATCACAATCCATCACAACGATCCATTGTCCGCGTGCCAAATCCACTCCGGCTTTAATCGCGCTGTGCTGGCCGAAATTCTTCGCAAGTTTCAGGCCGATCACCCGGGAATCCTGCCTCGCCAAGGCGCCGATTATTTCCCATGGTTTTCCCGGTCCGCAGTCATCGACCAGGATCATTTCAAAATTTTCCGTAACCGGGCTGACCGCTGCAACCGTCCTCTGATAAAGAGGCGCAAGGGTAATATCGCTTCCAAATACCGGCACGACAATGGACATATCCGGATTTCCGGTCATCGAGCCCCCCCTGCAAATTGTTTATCAACAAAACGTCCTGATATTTTAAGGTTTTGGACAAGAACCTTTGCACAACTAACCGTCATTTTCAACTCTTTTATACCTCAAAATTAACTCTGATTCATTATGATGGCAATAATATCCCCCGCCCAATAAGATCATCACGGCCCTGAAAATCACTGGCTTACAAACAAGGCATTAATATGATTGAATGATATCGGGTAAATCCTCACACAACTACTCATTGATTTCAATATTTTTTCTGCTATGATCGAAAACACGTTCCGTCATCATGTTTCGGAAATAATAAGCTCAACAGATCAAGGATTTGCAGTGACTGCCATGAAAAAACGGATGCTATTATTTTCATTGCTAATCTTATTGTTTTTTTTACCAGGGTGTTCTTTTTTCAACCATAACGCTCAGATCAAGATCATCAGACAGACGCCTCAACAATCCCTGCAAAGCAAACATCTGTTGGCGGGAGCGGCAAGAGCCGATATCACACCGCCTCCCGGCATGCCGATGGCGGGATATTCCATGTGGGCAAATTACGGGAAAGGTTTCCGCACCAGACTCTTCGCCCGCGTATTATATTTAAAACCCCGTTCGGGCAACGCCGTCGCATTAGTTCAATGTGATCTTTTGACCGGCTCCCTGTTGCTTAATCAGCGGGTGGCGGAACGGATTGCCTCAAAAACGGATGTCGGCATGGACGGGTTGATGATCGCAGGGACCCATACGCACTCCGGACCGGGAAACTACTTTGAAAACAACTTCTACAACGATCACGCATCCAACGCCGCCGGTTTCGATTCCGGCTATTTTGATTATCTGTCCGGCCAGATTGCCGAAGCGATCATTCGTGCCTGCGCGGACAAAAAACCGGCCAGAATTGCCACCGGCAAAGTGCACATCCGTCACATGACCCGCAACCGGAGCATTCAGTCCTATCGGGCGAATAAAAATATCGCCGCGAAAAAACTCCCGGATAGTGATGAGGCCGTTAATCCGGAATTATATATGATTCGTGTTGACGTAAAGGACAACAATCAATCCTACCGGCCTCTCGCCGCAGTGTCGAGTTTTTCCATCCATGGGACGGCAGTTCCGCCCGAGAACAATCTCTACAACGGCGATGTCTTCGCTTACATGGAACGGGAGGTTGAACGTGGCATAAAAAACGGTTACAAAACATCATGGGAACCCATCCATGCCGCCTTTAACGGCACGCACGCCGACGGTTCGCCGAATTATCAAAAACAGGGTTTTACCGAAGCACGCCGGATCGGAACATTCGTCGGACGAAAAGCACTGGAGCTTTTTCATTCTCTGGACGGGAAATTAAAAGACGACGTAACCGTAAATTTCGCAGCCCGGGAAATAGATGTTTTTTCCGAACCGTGCGTTGACGGAATCTGTCTCTGTCCGAGGCCTGTCGTTGGTTCGTCACTCGCCGCCGGAGCCGACGATGGACCGTCCCCGGTTATCCGCAAACTCCCCTGGCTCCGGCAGGGTTCAGCCCGATGGTTCTTAACAAAATCCTGTCAGGGACATAAACGCACGCTGGCCGGCCCTCTGCAATACCTCTTCCTTCGCCGGGATAATTTCCCGCACCGGTTGTTCCTGCAAACGATTCAGATTGATGATGTTCTGATTGTCCCCCTGCCTTTTGAAACAACAAAAGAAGCCGGTGTCCGGCTGGCCGGACAGTGCAGGGCTGGACTTATGACAGAAAATAAAAACGATTTGCGTCATGTTGTTGTTGTCAGCTGCGCCAACGGCTATTTCGGCTACGTCACCACGCCGGAAGAATACAGCATCCAGCGGTATGAAGGCGGACACACGCTCTACGGACCGCAAACCCAGCCCTTTCTGACCGCACACGTGAGCAAACTGACGCTGGACATGAAAAACGGAGTCCACATCGCGCCTCTTCCGGAGAAATGGTCCTACACCCTGCGGGAAAAAAATTTTACCCCCGGACGTCATGCGGACAAAACGGCCGAAAGAAAAATTTCCGATCCGGAATTCGTTGCCTCAAAAGCCCATGAGGAACCTTACTGGTCCGTTGTCTGGCAGGATCGTCCACCCGGTTTGATTTCTTGGGAAAAAACATTGGTCAGAATAGAAGAGAGCACGGATAAGAAGTCGTGGAGGCAGAGCCTGATGAACGGACAACCGCTGAATGACAGCGGGTACGATATTGCCGTGCTTCATCATAAGACAATCAACCGGGGAAGCGCAGGAGTATATGAAACCCGCTGGTACAATCCTCCGGCTCATGTCCAAGATAAATATTATCGCTTCGTGATTCTTCCGCAAGCCGGGCAGGACCTTCTGTATTCGGAAGCGTTCCATCAGACGGATTGAATATTTTCAGCGCCAAATTTTAATCTGCTCTGATCAGCATCGCGTCGCCCTGCGCGTGTCCGGAACAGATACCGCAGACGCCCCAACCTCCTCCGCGCCGCTTGAGTTCATAGCCCAGCGTCATGAGAATTCTTGCTCCGGTGGCGCCGATCGGATGACCGAAGGCCACCGCTCCGCCGTTGACGTTTACTTTCTTATACATGTCTTCCCTGGACATACCCAGGATCGAACGGCAGCTGACCAGCGCCACCGCTGCAAAGGCTTCATTGATCTCAATGACGTCCATCTGGTCGAGCGTCATGTCGTTCTGCTCCAGGATCTTCTTAATGGCCAGTCCCGGAACCGTGGCGATATCCTTGGTCGGCTGGGATACTTCGGCGTAATCTACGATAGTAAAAATAGGTTTCAGTCCCAGTGCGTCAGCCTTCTCCCTGCTCATGAGGAGACAGACATCTCCGCCATCGTTGACGCCCGGAGCGTTGCCCGCGGTGACGCTCCCCGGCTGTCCGGTAACCGTGCTTGTATGATTGAAAACAGGCGGCAGTTTGGCTAAATTTTCCAGCGTCGTCTCCGGCCTTGGGCCTTCATCCTTATCCATGATCATTATTTTTTTACCCTGTTTTACTTCCACCGGAAATATTTCATCGTCGAGTTTTCCTTCATTCATCGCCCGCACCGCATTCATCTGCGAGTTGAGCGCCCACTCGTCCTGTTCCTGTCTGGAGAAACCGAATTCGTCCGCCACTTCGGAACCGTGAATGGCCATGTGGCGGTTGTAAAAGGCATCCCACAATCCGTCATAAACCATTGAATCGACCACGCGACCATTGGGCAGCGCCATTCTGGCGCCCCAGCGCATATCCGGCAGGACAAACGGACAGTTGCTCATGCTTTCCTGGCCGCCCGCGATACAGACATCGGCACGTCCCAGTAAAATCATCTGAAAGGCCAAGTCGATGGTCTTGATCCCGGAAGAGCAGACCTTGTTGACGGTAATGGACGGAACCGATTCCGGCACGCCTGCGAGAATCGTGGCCTGTCTGCCGGGAATCTGACCGCAGCCGGCGGGAACAACCTGTCCCATGAAAATATAATCGATGTCCGCGGGATTTAATTTTCCTGCGGTGCGGCGCAGAATTTCTTTTATCGCCAGCGCGCCCAGTTCCATCGCCGACAAATCTTTCAGGGCGCCGCCCGCACGGCCGTACGGCGTCCGGCAGGCTTCGACACAGACCACCTCCCGGAATTTCTTATGCGGATTTTTTATTTTTCTGCCCATGGTTGTAAAATCCGGTTTTCTTTCGCCGAACTTTGCAATAGGCGCGTCTTTATAGATTTCCGATTTTTTTCTTTCCAGTCTCTGCGGAATTTTAGCCATAAAATCCCTTTCCCCCTTTTTTATTCGACGATAATGCAGCGTTTGAATAAAATATGATTGAAATTTTTCGTTTGTTTTTACACAGAGTATTTTCAAAGTCAACTGTTTTGCTGAATGCTTTCGGGAACGGGGGAAAGAGGAAACAGCCGTTATTGTTCGACAATAGGATTGACGAAAGTCGAATAATGCTATAAAAAAACGCCAGCCACAGAGAATCAGAAAGATGAAGGATTAAAACCGTTCATGGACAAACGCCTGGCTTACAGAATATTCTTTTTATTCTTGTTTATTGCGTTATCGGCTGTCGTTTTTATTTATTACGATTTGCATCATTTCTTTAGAGACCGGGACCGGCTGGTGCATTTCATTCTCTCCTACCCTTACGACCAGTTTATTTTTATCATTGTGCAGATCATTCAGGTGGTCGCCGCTCCCATTCCGGGGGAACTGACCGGTATCATCGGCGGCTACCTCTACGGACCGCTCTGGGGAACCGTTTACTCGACCATCGGCCTTACAATCGGGTCCTGGATTGCCTTTATGCTGGCCAGATTTTTCGGTGAACCGCTTCTGGAAAATGTTGTCAGAAGGGAAGTCTTTGAAAAATTCGACCATTTCATGGAACACAAGGGACTTTTGGTTTCTTTCCTTCTTTTTCTTATTCCGGGGTTTCCCAAGGATTATTTATGCTACATCATGGGCGTCAGCCGCATCCCTACGGGAACGTTCATCATCATCTCCACGGCCGGGCGTCTCTTCGGCACCATCATGCTTTCTATCACGGGATCTTTCGCCGGCAACGGGCAGTATACCTTTTTAACGATTATTCTGGCTCTGGGTATAGCAATTTCCATCCCGGCTTATTATTATCACGACGAACTGATTGAAATACTCAAAAAAGGTGGTTCCAAACTCCGCCATACTAAAAAATAGAGAAAAGAAAATGAATCCGGCAGATCATTTAAAAAACAAAATCATCAGAAAATCAGCGTCAATCAGCTCCGCCGAAGCGCTGGAACTTTTCATCGAGGCCTCCGGCCGTCCCTGGTCGATTCTATCGGCCGCTTCTGAAATCCGGGAACATTTCAAGGGAAAGGAAATCATTCTCTGCGGCATTACCAATGCCAAATCCGGTCGGTGTCCGGAAGACTGCCGCTTCTGCGCGCAATCCTCACATTACAGGACCGATGCGCCCTCTTATCCGCTGAAAACATCCGGACAGATTATTGCTGATGCCCGGGAGGCGGCCAGAAACGGTGCGGAATTCTTCGGCATCGTCACCAGCGGTAAATGCTTGAAGACAAAAAAAGAATTGGCGGAGATCATCAAAGCCATCCAAGGCGTGCGTGAAGCGGGTCTCATCCCCTGCGCCTCCTTGGGAATGATTGACGGGGCAAAAGCAAGAGAACTGAAAGCAGCCGGGTTATTTCGTTATCATCACAACCTGGAAACATCCCGCAGTTTTTTTAAAAATATCTGCACCACGCATGATTATGAAGAAGATATCGAAACAATTCACGCCGCTCAAGCGGCCGGTTTATCGGTCTGCTCGGGAGCGCTGATCGGCATGGGTGAAAATATTTCTCATCGCATTGAACTGGCCGAAACCTTAAGAGAGCTGAATGTCGATTCCGTTCCCCTGAATATTCTCCATCCCGTCAAGGGAACGCCTTTGAGCCATGTGAAGGCCTTGCCGCCCATGGAAATCCTGATGACCATTGCCATCTTCCGTTTCATGCTGCCGGACAAAGACATCAAACTCTGCGGCGGCCAGGAAAAAAATCTGCGTCAATTGCTTCCTCTGGGCATTGTCGCCGGCGCCAATTCTCTGATGACGGGTGATTATCTGACCACCACGGGACGGAACAGCTCTCTGGATCACGAGATGATTTCAGATCTGGGGCTTGCCCCCACCCGGGACCTGATTACCTGTAAATGCGGCAACGGAAAAGGCATTACGCCCTGTCAAAAATCTCTCTCCGGCCGTAAGCGCGTTCAGTAATTTCGGTGCGGCTATATCTGTCTTTTGTCCAGCACCCGCTGAATTTTTCCCATCTGCCGGGGAATACTTTTTGATTCCACCAGCCGGACATCCACGCCGATACCCGTTACCGACGCCAGACGTTTTTTGATCGCTTCCAGAAAAGACCGCTGCTTCTGCAACTCCAGAGAAAATATTTTATCCGTCACTTCTACCATGACTTCCAGACTATCCATCGCGTCATTTCTTTCCACAACGATCTGATAGGGGGTTTCTCCCTGCGCCACGCTGAAAAGGGCGTCCTCAATCTGGGAAGGAAAAACATTCACACCCCGGACAATGAGCATATCGTCGGAACGTCGCATGACTTTTTGCATGCGAACGAGCGTTCGCCCGCATTCACAGGGAGCATAGTCCAGACGGGTGATGTCGCCGGTGCGATAACGGATCATCGGAAAGGCTTCCCGGACCAGCGTCGTCAGCACCAGTTCGCCCTCGGCGCCGGCGGGCAGGACCACTTTCGTTTCCGGATCGATAATTTCCGGAATGAACGCATCCTCATAAATATGCATTCCTTTTTTACACAGGCATTCACCGGCGATGCCCGGACCGGTCAATTCGGAAATGACATAGTTGTCGGTCGCTTTTAATAAAAGTCTTCTTTCAATTTCTTCGCGCATTTTCTCCGACCACGGCTCTCCGCCGAAAAGCCCGACTTTGAGCGACAGGGACCTGGGATCAATGCCCAGTTTTTCCAGACGGTCCGCAAGAGCAATCGCGTAGCTGGAGGTGCTGACCAGAACCGTTGTTTTATAATCCTGCATGATCATAATCTGCTTGTCCGTGTTGCCGGTGCCCATCGGAATCACCGAGGCGCCGATGGTCTCCGCGCCGTAATGCACGCCGAACGCGCCGGTAAAAAGGCCGTAACGAAAGGTGATCTGAACCACATCGTCACGCGTAACACCGGCGGCGGTCATGAAGCGCGCCGCGAGGTTGGACCAGATCTTGATGTCGTTTTTTGTGTAGCCCATCACGATCGGCTTGCTGGTGGTGCCGGTGGAGGAATGAATGCGCACCACTTCCCGAAGCGGCACAGCAAACATGCCGTAAGGATAATTAACGCGCAGATCGTCCTTCGTGGTAAAGGGAAGTCTGGTCAAATCGGACAGAGAGCGAATATCCTCCGCAATGACACCGGCGTCACCGAACACTTTACGGTAATGCGTGACATTTTTATAAACCCGGTTGACGACAGCCTGAAGCCTTTCCAATTGCAGCTGTTCCAGCTCATCGCGCGACATACACTCATGATCTTTATCCCAGATGTTCATAAAAATACCTCCTCGTAAGCTGTTGAAAAGCAGCCGCCTGTTACGTTGCGCTTTGTCCCTCCTCGTCGCATCGTACACCGAAAGGACGTTTCACCTGTCAGGACGCGCACACCTTTTATCTCGCCGCTTTTGAACAGTTTAATAAAATGTACACCGATCGTTCTTTTCTTATCTCTCCCATATTTCTTTTTTATCCCTGCCGAGATAAGCCCTCTGAACGTCCCG
>JAGVUJ010000108.1 GCA_019136325.1 Deltaproteobacteria bacterium | reverse complement strand
TCGTGCCCGGAGGCAAACACGTCCCTTCGAGCATTCCGCTGTTTGTCGCAAAGATTAAAAGAGGACAAGGATGCTAGACTGCGAACCACTCAATCCAGCCGATCGCTAACACTCCGGCTGATTTTTTTCGTTCGCATGAAAGGATAAACACAATGTATTCTCAGATAACGAAAGACATTACACAGGATTATTACCAGCAGAATTTCTCCAATGATGGGCAACGTTTTGTTGCGTGGTATTTGCGGAATATTCATCTTCGTGATCCAATTCAGGCAAAAGACGATATTACTGATGGCGCTGATGATAAACAAATTGATGCCATATTTGTAGATGATGATAGGGCGACAATATTTGTCGTTCAAGGCAAGTTTATCGGTGGGGCAACAGTAGATGCGGAACCATTACGAGAAGTATTGTCAGCTTGGATTCAAATGCGTGATCTTGCGCGTCTTCAGGAAGTCGGTAATAACAAGCTGAAACAAAAACTTTCTGAGGTTGCCCGCGCACTCGAAGATGAATACGAAGTCTGTTTTGAGCTAATTACAACCGCAGGCCTAACAGATAGCGCCCAAAAAGACCTAGCAACATTCCAAGAACAATTGGCAGAACTGTCCGCAAAAGACGAATTTCCAGCTGCCCTACTTCTCGTTAACGATGACGAAATTCGTCGCCGCTATGACTTGGCCCTTGAACGAGAAAACCCTTCTCTCTCGCACAAGCTTGATCTTGGCACATGCCAAACACTTCCTGTCGCGATTGCTGGTACACAAGTGGTTATAGCAGTTGTGCCACTTTCGGAGTGTATCAAATTCCCTGGAATCAAAGATGGAACATTGTTTCAAAAGAATGTCCGGCAGAGTTTGGGCTTAAGCAATGTCGTAAATAAAGGAATAAAGAACACAATTTATAGTGATCGCCACCGGGATTTTTTCTTTTTTCATAATGGCATCACTGCTATTTGCAACAGAATAGAAATAAAGGATTCAATATTGCATCTTCATGGCGTCAGTGTGGTTAATGGTTGTCAATCGCTTAACACCATCCTAAGTTGCAGTGAACGTGTAAAAACCCTTACAGACACAAGCCTTCTCTTTCGATTTTACGAGATTCCACAGCGCGATCGCGCAGACAAGATAAGTATTAATACTAATTCCCAAAGTGTTGTAAAGCCGCGTGATCTTCGTAGCAACGACCGCCGTGTTCTAAGTCTGAAAAAAGCATATGAACAAAAATATCCTACCGGATATTTTGTCAGTAAACGTGGCGAAACACCTCCTGCCGATAAAGATAAAGCTTTGGTGGTTGACCTATCTGAACTCGGTAAGCTCCTTATTTCGTGGCACTCCCAAAGACCAAATATCGCATACAGCGAGACAAAAATATTCGATAAATATTTCGAGCAGTTATTCAAGCGAGAATATCGCTCCGAGAATGTCCATTCATTAAATCAATGGATGAATCACGTCTGGAAGGCTTGGAACAAGGATAATCCTCTCGGGCTGAACGAAACCCTCCTTGCAATGCGCGCCTACGCACCATATCACCATCTTTATGCAGTATCGATGTGTTTCGCAATTTCCAACAATCAAGCAGACCGTGTTCCCGATCCAGACGCTTGCCTTATCAAAGCGCAAGGAAATTCTATGGTAGATGATATTGTTAAGATTGGTGGTGTCTGCTTAAACATGGCGCTTGAAGCTGCAGCAAATGAGACACAGCCTGCCAATCGTGTTTTCAGTCCTCAGAACTGGATTAAAGCAAAGACTTGTCTTGCCGGTATCAACTTTGCTATCCGTAACTACTTTAACATGCTGCCACTAATGCCGGGTGGCAAGGAGATGAAAACAAAACTTGATGCTTCTTTGGGTTTAGAAACAGGTGATTTTGAATATCGATGGGCAGCAGACTAAAATGCGAACAAAACACTAGAGCCGATCGCAGCCCGCTGGGCTGCTCCGGCTCAGCTTTTCGTTCGGCGAGGTTAATGAATCTATTTCAACACTTTTTCAGAAGAAGGAGGCGTGAATGAATAAGATTGAAGAAGCAATCATTGAAGGAACTAGAAAAGCGCAACGTGAATATGAATACATGACTGGCTGGTGGCTATCTCACGGCCCCGAATCATTCATTATGTGTGAAGTTGCACGCATGATAGCAAAAAAAGCTGATTTCTCTGTTTTTATAGAGGCGTCGCCAAAAAAGATTCTGGCTGAACGTGAAGAAAAACTGAGAGGGCGGCGTCCTTCCAATCACGGTCAACGTTTCGATATAGTTGTATGGCATAAAAGTCGAAATGACATCCGTGGAATCATAGAAGTTAAGAGGGCATGGAATATTACGAATTTACGTGGTGACCGTAAAAAGATCTCAAAATATATGGCGTCCAACAAATTTGTTAAAACTGGATACCTGCTGGCATATACAGAAGCTAAAGGTAAAAAGCGCGAACACACACTAAAAGGGAGACTCACTTACTGGGCGAATGAATTAAATTGCATACTCGCCGGTTCATTTATTGATGAGAAAGGCGATGGCGAATGGGGATGGGCGGTTGGTCTTTTTAGCCTTACCATTTAATGCCTCTGACATTAAAAAAGCCGAACAATCCGCTAAAGCCGATCGCAGCACCTGCGGCGCTGCTCCGGCTTAGCTCGTCGTTGAAGTTTTCAATTAGTAATCCTTGCTTCAATTCAAAACGGGAAATATTTAGTTGTAGGTGTAACGCAAAAACTCACCACCTTTTCGCTACACCTTCACATGCAGCAGCGGCAGCCCCAGATGGCGGCGGTTCGTTTCCCCCAGCATCTTCGTCTGTTCCCGAACCGTATGCGTCCCCCTGCGGCCTTTGCCCAGAACGTCAATCAGGTGGGAACTTCCCAGATGCACCGTGTGCTTCCCGAATCTCTGCCCCAGCTCGTCGGCCACACCGTAAATGTCTTTTATCTTTTCCGCCTGGATCGGATCGTCAAACAGCGTGTATTGCGTATCGGTATCCGCCTCCAGGTCTATCAGAACAACCCCGGTTGCCCGGTAAATATCCTGGGGGCAGTAACAGGCGTCAAACAGCTCATGAATGACCTCGGAGATTTCCAGCGGACAGGCGCAGGGCCGGGAGAGCTTCGCCTCGCCGCCCACCGAGTGGAAATCCTGCTTCTTGAGAAACACAACGATCCGGTTGGGGGCCAGGGAATAGCGCCTGGCCTTGATGCAGGCCGACTCCATATTGCGCATCAGCTGGGCAAACAGGTATTCGGCATTGGACGAGGGCGGTGCAAACGTCTTCGTCTTGCTGATCGAGGCATAGGAAGTCTTTTCTCCGGTTGTCACCGGATAGACCGACTTGCCGCGCAGCTCCTGCCAGATTTCCACCCCGGGCTTCGTAAACTTCTTCAAAACCGTCTTTTCCGGCATCCGGGCGAAGGCCAGCGCCGTCCTTATGCCCAGCTTGGCCAGATAGTGGGTCGTGGCCGGGCCGATCCCCCAGATTTTCTCCACCGGCAGGTCATGCAGGTAGCTGGCGATGTCCGGGCCTGCAATGACCGTCATGCCCGACGGCTTCTGATGCTTGGAGGCCACCTTGGCCAGCACCTTGGTGATGCTCAGCCCCACGGAGACGGTTATGGACAGTTCCTTTTCGATGGCTTTCTTCATGTTCAGGGCAATTTCCTCGTAGGAGGATTTCCAGAACCGGCGCATGCCGGTGATGTCGGAGAAGGCCTCGTCGATGGAGTATTCCTCCACATCGGGGGTAAAACGCCTCATGATGTCAAACATCCGCTTGGAAAACAGGCTGTAGGTCTCGTAATCGGAGGGAAGGACAATTAATCCCGGGCAGATTTTCCTTGCCTCGTGCAGGGGGACACCTCTTTTGACGCCCAGTTTCTTGGCCGGGTAGCTGGCGCAGGCGACGATGCCGCGTTCTCCCCCGGCAATGATCGGTTTCCCCCTCAGCTCGGGGTGGATGGCCTCCTCGCAGGAGGTGAAGAAGGCGTCTCCGTCAATATGGGCAATGGCCCTCGGCCAGGCCTGAAGGCTGAAGATGGTTTTTTCCATAATGGTATCTTTTTTTACGTGTGGTATTTCCTGACGACGGCCGTGACAACGCCGCCCAGGCGCAGTTCAGATTGAGGTTTTATTCTGGGATACTTCGGGTTGGCCGCTTCGAGGTATATCTCTTTACCCTTTTTAAGAAAATATTTCATGGTCCAGGAGCCGTCCACTTCGGCAATGACGATGTCTCCGGATTTGGGCTCTCTGCCCCGTTCGATCAGGACCAGGTCGCCGGGCATGATTCCGGCACCGGTCATGGAGTCTCCGTCAACCTTCAGCAGAAAGGACTTGGACTGGTTGGTGATGAGGTACTGGTCAAAGGAGATGACGTCCCGCAGTTCTTCCTCGGCGGGGGAAGGGAATCCGGCCGATACGTCACCGGCCAGGGGGACGCCGACCAAGGGTTTTACAAAGGTCAGATGGCCCTTGGGATCCTTGGCCAAAATGTCTTCCTCCAGGAGCTTGTTCACCCAGAAGTTGACGACGCTTTTGGACCGGACTTCCAGCAGGGCGAGCATTTCCTCGAAGGTGGGCATGCGGCGATGCCGGCGGCTGAAATCCGCTATGCTTCGGGCCACGGTTTTAACGGTTCGTTTCGTTTCCATGGCCATAGTCATAATAGAACAGATGTTCTATTGTCAAGAAGGTTTTAACGTCCAGAAAGGGTATAATGAACCGGCAGAACCACGCCCGGAACGCTGGCCAGGTTGACGTGGCTTGCCCCCTGCTTTTTGTCCAAAAGTGGGAATATGGTGGGAATTTTCACAAAGCAAAAGAAAAGTTGTTTTTGCCTAAAACGCTGTAAGCCTTGCTATGATTGGAGCCGATGGGCGGATTCGAACCGCCGACCTACTGATTACGAATCAGTTGCTCTACCAGCTGAGCTACATCGGCCTGCCTTGAAGAGATGTCGTATT
>JAGVUJ010000174.1 GCA_019136325.1 Deltaproteobacteria bacterium | reverse complement strand
CTTCCGGTTACCGCCGTTCCGGCTCCGGCAAAGGATCAAAAACCGCAGGTACTTCCACCCTCTGCGAATCCTCCTGTGACGGACACCTATAGTTACAATCCGTCGGGCAAACCGGATCCTTTCCGTCCTTTTATCGTCATTGAAACGGCGCCAAAACCAAAACAGCAAACGGCATCCAAGAAAACCAAGACATCCATTTTCCCCTTACAAAGAGCGGAAACAACCAGTTATAAAGTGGTGGGGATTGTCGGGAATGAAGATCATCGAGTGGCGATTGCTGAAGATTCCGCAAAAAAGTTTTATCCGTTGTTGATCGGAACAAAAATCGGATTAAACGAAGGCAGGGTGGTGGAAATTCTTGCCGACCGTGTTATTGTGGAAGAGTATGACAACAAAAAAGAAAAAAGGGTCACTTTAAAACTGTACAAAAATTAAAATGAGGTAACGTCATGAAAAAATATTTCCCTAAAATATCTGCCGCTTTTTTAATTATGATCTGGGTTTTTACATATATCATGGGAAATTCTTTTGCTGCCGTGAACGAGGACGAGAAAACGTCTGATGAAAAGTCATCGGCGAGCCCGGTAATGCTGAAAAATATTTTGCTGGCCAAACTGCCCGGCAAAGAAAGAATCCATCTTGTTGTTTCCAGGCAACCGTTGATCGATGTTAAAAATAAGGATAATGGAAGTTATCTGATTAGACTCGAAGATACCGATGTGCCGGAAAGTCTCTGTCGCCCGCTGGGTGAAGGCGAGTTAAATAATATTATCAGTGTTGTTCCTTCCAAACAGTTGGTCAAAGGTAAAAGCTTGGTTTATTTAAAGATTTATCCGCACGAAGCAGTTCCTTATTCGATCCGGCAGGAAGGAGAAAATGTTTTAATTGATTTCAATGTTGCGGGACTGGAAGAGAAAAAAGCAAATGATTCCCGAAAAGCATCCGTTTCCAAAAAGGCGCTGGCAAAAGTAAGCGCGGAACCGGAAAAAATCGACAATAAAAGAGATGAATCACTGGATCTGCCACCGGCCCAAAAGGGTCCGTCTAAAAAATACATGGATAGGATAGTATCTCTTGACTTTCAGGACGCCGATATAAAAAGCGTTTTACGCCTGATGGCCGAATACGGAAATGTAAGTATCGTGACCAGCGATGAAGTCAAAGGGAATATAACGCTGTCCATGAAAAATGTTCCGTGGACCAAGGCGCTGGATACGATACTCGACGTAAATGGTTTGACAAAAAAACAGGACAACAATGTCATTATCGTTACGAGCATGGATAGAAGCAAAAAAGAGGATGCTGCTCGCGAAGAATTGAAAATAAAAGAACAGAAAATGAGGGCGGAAAAAGGGCTGCTGAAACAAGTGTTGATTGAAGCGAAGATTGTTGAGGCAACCGAAGGGTTTACCAGAGATCTTGGCATCCAGTGGGGTTTCGGCACCTCGCAGAAACAGCGTATTGGCAGCAGCAAATACGGTTTGGGTGTCGTCGGAGGCAGCAATACATCAACAGCAAACCAGCAAGCAATGACGTATCCTTCTCAAATCGGAATGACGGACAGTGACGGGAATCCCTTAACGATGGCGGCGGTCAATTTGCCGGCATCTCTTGCGTCTCCCGCCATTGGTCTGGTCTTCGGCGGTGCAACAGGATTTCTAGAAGCCCAATTGGCGGCGCTGGAAGAAAACTCAACCGGTAAAATAATTTCTGCGCCTAAAGTTGTCACGATGGAAGGCATCAAGGCTGTCATTAAGCAGGGCGATGAAGTCCCTTATATAACTCCTGCATCGGGCGACAGCCCGGCAACCGTTTCTTTCAAAGAAGCCTTGTTAAAATTGGAAGTTACCCCGAAACTAACCGATGAAGGAAAAATTTCCATGGATATTAAGGCTAGTAATGACACGCCGGACTGGTCCAAAGCGGCCCTGAATCCGCAAGGCAATCCTCCCATTGTAAAGAGCGAAGTGGAATCCAAAGTTGTTATTAATGACGGAGATACCGTTGTTGTCGGCGGCATTTTAAGATCATCGGAAAGCAAATCGGTAAGCGGATGGCCCTGGCTGCAAAAGATACCCGTACTCGGCTGGTTATTTAAAACCGACAGCACGACAAGAGAAAAAAGACAACTGCTGATTTTTGTAACACCTAAAATCTTGAATAGTGAATTTACAGGCGAATGAAGTTAAGGCAATTGATGTAGATCGGATTTTTTTACTTTTTTAACGGCTCTCCGTTTCCGTATTGAAATAGATTAATTTTCACATGAAATTAAATATCAACAACATTATATCTCTATCCGTCCTGTCGGCCGTGTTTTTTTGTTTTTCCTGCACCTACACTCCCTGGCACAGAGAACAGTCGGAAATCTTCCTGAACAAAGGCATTTCCTTCTTGCAGGTGGGTCAATTCAACAGCGCGCTCAAAGAACTTCTGGAAGCCGAGAAATACCACTCCGGAAACCCCAGAATTCATTATTATTTAGGCATGGCGTATCACGGTAAAGGCATGTCGGACCAGGCTATCGAGGAATTCGAAGAAGCAATATCTCTGGATAGAAATTATTCCGAGGCCCATAATTATCTGGGCACACTGTATGCGGAAAGAAGTCTCTGGGACAAAGCGATTAATGAATACGAGAAGGCGCTCAACAATCACATGTACGACACGCCATCAATAGCTCTTTATAATATGGCCCGGGCCTACTATTCAAAAAAGGATTATAAAAAAGCGCTGATTAAATATCATGAAGTGCTCCGGACAGATCCGATGACCGAACTGCGCCCGCAAGTAGAAAAAAATATCGGTCTGATTTATTACGATCAGGACAATTTCATCGATGCCATCAAGCATTTGAAAAAATCCATAGAACTGGATCCTTCTCTTTTTGACGCCTATTACATGCTGGGCCAGAGTTATTTAAAGAATAAGGACAGCAAGAACGCAAGGCGCGCTTTTGAAAATGTCGTCAAGCTATCCCCGGAATCCTCTTTCGGTCGCAAGGCCGGGAACTATTTACAATCCCTGCCATAATCTTTTAAGAATATTGAATGCTTTTCCTTTCTTGACACTCCATATAGGCTGTGTTACGAAGCGCAAAATTGCATCTTGAATTTAATGACAACCGCCATGGCAAATAATAATTTTAATGAAGACCGCAATGCGTTTCTGCAAAAAGCAGAGGCGCTCTTGCGGGAAAACAATATGCCTGCCATTCTGAATCTCGCCGGCCAGCGACTGCAAAACCATCCGGCAGATGCCGATGCCCTCGGAATTTACTGTGAAGCATTGATTGGTACGGGCAGAATTGAAGAAATGCGCCAGTGGCTGATCAGGGTAGAGGAAATAATTTCCGGATTAAATCTTGTTCATGAACGTGTCGGAGATGTCTGTCGGGAAAACGGTTTTCATCAGGAAGCTGCCGCCTGTTATGAAAAATTTATCTCTTTGCGTCCGGATGCGGAAAAAGCTGCTGAAATTATCGGGAAAATGGCCTTGCTGGAACAAGAGGACAAACCTGCTGTCTCTGCAACTGACAAGGAAGAAAGTCCGGAACGGGAATTTTTTACCGTGACCCTCGCCCAACTCTACATCGATCAGGGCCATCATCAGGATGCAGAGGTCATTTTGGAAGAAATCATAAAAAAAGATCCTTACAATGAGCAGGCGCTGACCATGCTGGATGAATTAAGAAGCGCCATGCGAGCTCCATCATTGACCGAAAACAAAATGTCGAGTCATAATGACAAGCTGATCAGAATTCTTTCCGGCTGGTTGAAAAATATCGAAAGGTTGAAAATGAATGCGGCATAGCGATAGAAAAACATTCGAAAGAATTGCCCGTCTTCAAAAAATAATCTCCAACGGCAAAATCGACAGCCTGATTATATTCAGCATGAGCAACATCCTTTATCTGTCCGGCTTCACCGGTTCTGAAGGCATCCTGTTCATCGGTCCCCCAAAGCCCGTTTTGTTTGTCGACGGCCGTTACACCGCTCAGGCGGAAATGGAAACGGAAGGAATCAAAATCATAGAATGCGCTGATAAAATCGAAGCCGTGGCTCTGATGATCACGCAACGTAAATTAAACCACATTGGTTTTGAAGCAGACGTCGCAACCTGGAGCATCTACAACAAATTGAGACATTACGCTCCCGAAAAAAAATTCGTCCCCTGGACCGATGAATTAAAAATGCTTCGCGTGATCAAAGATGCAGACGAAATCAATGTCATGAAAAAAGCGGCGGAAATTTCTTCAGCCGCCATTCAGTCGGTCATCAGCATGATCAAACCCGGCTGGACGGAAAAAGCAACCGCCTGGCAGTTGGAAATCGCAGCCCGCGAAAACGGCGCCGACGGCACCGCCTTTGAAACCATTGTTGCCTCCGGTGAAAATTCTTCTCTGCCCCATGCAAAACCGTGTGAAAGAAAAATCAGGAAGGGCGATTTTGTCGTTATCGACTTTGGCGTGAGATACCAGGGCTATTGTTCGGATGAAACCTGTACCATTGCTTTTGGGAAATTGACAGACAGGCAAAAAAATGCTTATCAAGTGGTGAAAGACGCTCATGATCGCGCTCTGGAATTGCTCAGGGCGGAAATTCCCGGGGCGGCAATCGATCAACACGTCCGCAGTATTTTCGGGAAAAAATATGTCCGATATTTTACACATGGCACGGGACATGGTGTCGGTCTGGAAGTTCACGAGGCTCCGCGCCTGTCTTCCCTTTCAGACGATATTTTAAAACCGCGGATGATATTTACGATCGAACCCGGGTTATATATCCCGGGACGCTGGGGCGTCAGAATAGAAGATACCGTATTACTGAAAGAAAACAGTTGCGAAAAGCTGACAAAAATGGATAAAAAGCTTACCATTATAGAATAAAGAAAGAGGTTGTTCTATCATGAAGGATTTTCCGGAAGATATAATTTACAGTTGCGAACACATCTGGGTGAAGGTTGACGGAAATATGGCCACCA
>JAGVUJ010000377.1 GCA_019136325.1 Deltaproteobacteria bacterium | reverse complement strand
TATCCGGCAATATATATGATCTGGCGCGGTAAAAAAATGACAGAAAATTAAAACCTTAAGGCAGACAATTTTTATGAAAAAAATGATTGGGAAAATACTGGCGGTGAATATCTCTCAGAAAAAGGGAGAAAAAAAGAATAACATTGATTGCGGCCTGTTTCTGGAAAACCTGGGTCTCGAAAATGATGCTCATGCAGAACACGGCATCCGGCAGGTCAGCCTTCTGGCCAAAGAAAGCATTGAGAAAATCAGGGCCAAAGGCCTTAATATCCAGTATGGTGATTTCGCGGAAAATCTCACTACCGAAGGCATTGATCTGCCGTCGCTCCCCATTGGTACGCATCTGAAAGTCGGCAAAAAAGTTCTACTGGAAGTATCCCAAATCGGCAAGGTCTGTCATAACCGCTGCAATATTTTTTACACGGTCGGCGATTGCGTGATGCCCCGCGAAGGAATCTTCGCCAAAGTCATCGTGGGCGGCGAAATAAAAGTAAATGATGAAATAGCAATAGATGAAATAACAAAATCCTAATCAAGCTTTGCTTTATGAACAAATTTGCCTTTGTCCTCAATCCCTTCAATGTCCAGAACATTCACGATTATTGTTTTATATCAAAGCTTGCGCCTCAGGCATTGATAAAAGTTATTTTAAGGCTCCTGCCGCCGTTTAAAATTCATCACGCGAAAAATATGCGTTCCGCCGCAGGCGCGGAAATTGAAGGATGCTTCATTGTCTGTCCGTTGCTTTCGAAACAGGTGCTCGCCATGAAGGAAGAAACAGTATTAAACAAGATATTAAAAGCGGTGCGGCTGGGGGAACGAAGCGGCGCGAAAGTTATCGGCCTGGGGGCCCTGATGGGAATTATCGGAAAGGGGGGGCAAGTCATTGCCGGTCAAACCCATGGGGTTATTACAACCGGTTCGAGCCTTGCCTCTGCCGCCATTCTGGAAACCTTGGATCGAGCGATGGCTCTGCGCAAAGTTGATCTTTCCAAAGCAAAAGTAGCTATTGTGGGAGCGACCAACGCCATTGGGCAGAACTGTGCCCTCGGACTGCTTGGCCGAGTTGAAACTATTTTCCTGCTGGCAAAGAATGCTGAAAGGCTTTCCGAGCTCAAAGGATTTCTTCATGCACAAAAAACAACAACGAATGTAATTGCACATGGGATTGACATTGATAATATTATCAAAGACGCAGATATCATAATTTTTACCACGTCAGCCATAGAAGTGCCTTTGGCGGCGACATCCGATAATCTCAAACAAGGAGCAATTATCTGCGACATTCCCTCGCCGCGTAACATTTCCAAAGACATCTGCGACCACCGCAAAGATATTCTGGTGATTGACGGAGCGGTGATTGAACCGCCGGAACAGGCCAGAATCGGGCTGAAACTGCCCATCAAAGACGGATTTATTTATGCCTGCATGGCAGAAACCATGATCCTGGCTTTTGAAAGAAAGACTCAGGATGATTTTTCAACAGGCTTTAAGCCGGATTTGAAGAAAGTTGCTCAGATCAAAGCATTGGCTGAAAAACATGGATTTGAAATTAAATTTACCAGTTTCGGCGTTCCTCTTTAATCTATCGGCCAGCCGCCGGAGGCGATGATGGCGGCGTCAATGTCCTTCATGAGCCGGATGGTTTCGGCGAGCGCGGAAACGATTTGCTGATAGTGGGAGAGATCATCATAGGTAAGCTTGCGGCCTTTGCGGTCTTTAAGCCACTTATTGCATACCTGATAGCCGCCGACATGAAATTCCCAAACATATTTCGGAACATTATCAAAATATTGCATGGCGTTGATCCAGACGCGCCCTCCGGCTTCACATTGCGGCTCGACGTAGCGCACGCTTTCGACGGTGTTGTCACCGGCAATGGGATAGCCGGTCATTTTCTTTCCGTGTTTTTCCATCAGGTGCAGGGCAACCAGTTCATCGCCCAGCGCGCATAATTTGCGGAAAAGTTCCGGATTGGAAGTCAGCGGCAGGCGCGGAAAATCCATTTTCAGAAATTCTGCATAACGGCTGCGGTAGGTTGGTGAATGAAAGACGGCATACATATAGTTGAAAATATCTTCCGGCCCGAAGGTCTTTTTTCTATCGCCCTTGCCATCGTGGATGAACTTCATTTTTAATCGAGTAGAAAAGTCCTCGATGAATTCTGGTGAGAGGTTGGGTTTGCGTTCTTTTGTTGATTCTTCAAACAATGTGGTTTTTTGATTGTCCGTAGGATAGACATAGATTGGTAGTTGAAAACTATTACCACCGCCAGCGGATTTATTCGCTGCTACGCACTGATCACCTATCATCTTTGTACAATATACGAACGTAAAATCTCCTGGCGACTGAGGTCTGTGAGTTAACAATGCAATATTATCTTGCTTCATATGACTCATTACTTCGGTGCGCAATCGTTCACATATGGCTTTGTGATAAAATACATATCTAAAATCAAATGGGCGATAGCAATAGTGTTTAATGTATGAACTAATTTTTGTTGTGCCAGATAATTCTTTACGTGCTTCTTTCATTTGCCAGTAAGAGACATCTTTTAAATTGTATTTAGACTTTAAATCTTCGTCTGAGTTAGATGAATCAAGTAAATCATTAATTCTGCCATTCAGCAGTTCAGGCTCATAAGCCATTGCAAAGTCATTTCTTGCCGTAGTCACAGTACTTGCATACGTCATAAATATATCAGTCACCGAATAACCGTTATTGTACTCTGGTAATAATTTGTCATCTTGCCTACAAAAGAGGTAAAAAGGTTTTTGTGGACTAATTTTTATCCATTCGGTGTTACTGATATTATGGTCCCACAACCAATGATACTTGCCGCCGACAAGTTTGTTTTCATCATTGGCTTTCTCGAATAATTCTCGCTTTCCCCAAAGGTCGGCATGGCGCACAGTCGCCGGAACGTTCTTGCTGTTTGTTCGTTTAATAAAAATGCCGATGGCAACGCCCTGCTGAATATCAAAGACGTTTTTGTCTTCGGAACCATCCGGGCAGCGTTCTTTTTTCTTGCTGCTACCGTGCAGATCAAGAATGTAAATGTCGTCAAAGGTCTGCATGAGGCTCTGGCGCATTCCCCGGAAGGTAGGATTGTCCAGATAGCCGTGATTGCTGATAAAGGCCAGAACGCCGTAGCCGGTTTGTTCAATGCGCCACTGCGCGAACCGGATGAACTTTACATAGTCGTCATTGAGCCACTTGGGATTTTTTTCGCCCAGCGGTAGGCCGTCTACCTCAAAGTAATTGCCTGTCTTCTGTCCGGTTTGAGTATCACTGCCTCGCAGAAGATTGCTGATCCACTCTCCGGTATTGGCCGAATGCCCGGAATACGGCGGATTGCCCAGCACAACCATCACGGGCGCGTCCTTCTTGATGTCGCTTGCGGCATTGGCTTCTTCGGCAATCCATTGCGTGAAGAGCGGCAGGCCGGTCATGGCGTGGGCTTCTTCCAGCGTGTTGGTCAGGTAAATTCCGAGACGTTCGGACGATTGGAAATCGTAGCCCGATTCTTTGAGTTGCAGACCCAGCTTCATGTGCGCGACGGCGTACGGGGCCATCAGCAGTTCAAAACCGAAGAGTCGCGGCAGAAGATGCTGCGAAACGTAACTTGACCACATGCCCCGGTTGTCTTTAAAGCCGTTGCGGATATGGTCAATAACGCCGTAGAGAAATGTTCCCGTGCCGGTGGCCGGATCAAGAATCTGGACTTTGTGCACGTCCATTTTCTTTTTGTTTGTCGGGTGAGTTACCTTGATTTTTGCGGCATCGGCCAGGCCGTCGCTGAGCTTGAAGTCCGTTTTCAAAATGTGATCGATGCTGCGCACGATGTAAGAGACCACCGGCTCCGGCGTGTAGTAAACGCCGCGTGCTTCGCGCATCTTGGGATCGTAAGCGGCCAGAAAGGATTCGTAGAAGTGCACGACCGGATCTTCCTGCCGGGTGCGCTTGCCGAAATCTTTAAGGATGGCTTCCATGTCGGTGTGTTCCAGCAGTTCGGCAAGATCATCCACGGCCCAGACAATCCTTTCATCAAGGTTGACACCGGCGATATGGTCGAACATCTTTCTTAAGAAGGGATTGGTTTTTGGCAGAGCATATCCCGCGTTTTGGCGTGTGAAGCGTTCCGTGGAAGACGCGTTGCAGCGCGCGGCAAAAAGGCCGTAGCAAATCGTTTGCGCGTACATATCCGCGAATTGCTGGGGCTGAAGATCATGAATCAAAACCTTACGGAAACCTTCAAGCTGGTCATGAAGCGGATCGGGTTCGTCATCAGTCATGTCTTCTTCATCAAATGCCTTCTGGATGATATTGCGAATCAGTCTGGCCAGAGCCGCCATGCGCTGGGCCAGCTCTTTGGGCGAGTTGACGGTCGGGATGCTCGCGGTCAGAAACGTTTCCAACAATTCCTGCAAAGATTGGGCGGCATTTTTGACCGGCTTGATTTTGCCGTCTGCAACTGTCGCCAGTTGAACGGTCAACCGGTATTGCCCGCCGACGTACCAGCGGAATTCCAGATAATCGGTCAGAATGAGATTGCCCAGAGATTCACGATAGCGTTTCAACTGGTCGGTGCGTTCCTCTTCGGCAAGAGCTTTGCCGATATCCTTGCACTCGACATAGCCGAGCGGCGATTGCCCTTTGGTGATGATAAAATCGGGAGCTCCGCATTTAACACGGCGCGGTTCATTGGTTGCCGTAATTCCGGAGGCTATGCTCTCAATCAATTCTTTCAGAGCGGGGCGATGGGTATGCTCGGTGGCATTGCCCGCGGCATAAGCCTTTTCAATTTTTTTCAGATAGTCGGAGATAGCCGTCACAAATTACCCGCCAGTTGCCTGGATTTGGAAAAGATGGGTATCTATACCATATTACGGCAAATTATCAAGACGGGTTATGCGATTTGACGATCAAGGCGATTAATATTGTAGGGACTGCTCCCCGAGCAGTCCGGAGTGCGGCGCGTTTGGG
>JAGVUJ010000124.1 GCA_019136325.1 Deltaproteobacteria bacterium | reverse complement strand
AAACGTTTCCTGTTCGTGCGTTCGACTGCAAAGCGGCATGATGACGGATTTTGAATGAAATGATGGAAGAAAATAATATTCTCAGAGACAAAGTATCCGCTTTTCCGCGGAGCCCCGGCGTCTATTTAATGAAGGATCAGGCGCAAAAGATCATTTATGTCGGCAAGGCCAATGATTTGAAAAGCCGAGTTTCCTCCTACTTCACCGGAAAAGATTCCCGTCCGATGGCGCCATTTCTGATGGCGCGTGTGCATGATATCGAATTCATCAACACCGTCACGGCAAAAGAAGCCTTGATTCTGGAAAATAATATCATCAAGCGTCACCGTCCGCGTTACAATGTCACCCTGCGCGACGATAAAACGTATTATCATCTGTCATTAGACCCGACGGATAAATTCCCCCGCCTGCAACTGGTGCGCAAACGATTGAATAACGTTGCGCTCTATTTTGGTCCCTACCCTTCGGGGCTGGCGGCCAAAGAAACCCTGCGTTTCGTTCAGCAGATATTTCCACTGCGTTCCTGCCGCAACCGGGATTTCAAACTGCGTCCCCGACCCTGCCTGGAATACCAGATCGGCCGATGCCTTGCTCCGTGCAGCGGCCGGATCGACGGGGAGGCCTACCGGAAACTGGTCGACAACACCGTCTCCTTCCTTCAGGGGCGCAGTCGCGAACTGATCTCCGACTTGAAAAAACAAATGCATGACGCGTCGCAGGCGCTCAACTATGAAGAAGCCGCTCGGCTGCGCGATCGGATTACCGCGCTGGAACACGCGCTGGAAAAACAAAATGTCGAATCGGCCGGCAATACCGATCAGGATGTGTTCGGTTTTTTCGTTCAGGACAATAATTTTCAGATTTGTATTTTATTCGTTCGCGGAGGCAAACTGCTGGGCAGTAAATCATTCGCTCCGATGAAAACCAAAGAAGACATCAACGCAATCATCTCATCCTGCCTGACGCAGTATTACGACAGCGGCGGCGTCCTTCCCGACGAAATCATTATTCCCTGCCGTTTGCCTGATGAAGACGTGATCATGGAATGGCTAAGCGAAAAAAAAGAAGGTAAAATCCGTTTGACGGCGCCGTCCATCGGGACAAAGAACGCGTTACTGGCCCTGGCCAATGACAACGCCCGCCATCTCTGGGAGGCCTCACATAAAAGTCATGAGCAGAAAACCTTCGCTCTGGCCCTTCTTCAGGAGAAATTATGGCTGACAAAATTGCCGCGCCGTATCGAGTGCTATGATATTTCCAATCTCAGCGGCAAGCACGCTGTCGGTTCCATGGTGGTTCTCCAGGACGGGGAACCGGACAAAAACAGCTACCGGCGCTACCGGATAACGACACTGGAAGAGCCGGACGATTACGGCATGATGCATGAGATGCTCTCCCGCCGTTTCACGAACGGAGAAAACCCGCCGGATCTGGTCGTCGTTGACGGCGGCAAAGGACAACTCGGCATTGCTCTTGCCGTGTTTCAAGATTTAAAAATAAAAATGGATGTTATCGGCCTCGCCAAAGAGGAACGCGCCTTGCGCTCCGGTAAAAGCATCGCAAAAAGAAAATCCGGAAAATCGGAAGATCGTGTTTATCTGCCGGGGCGGAAAGACGCCCTTTATTTATCCGCATGGCCGCAGGCGCTGCGCATTCTTCAGCAGGCTCGCGATGAAGCCCACCGTTTCGCTTTGCGTTACCATCACCGGATCAAACAGGCTGACGATCTTCGTTCTGTTCTTGACGACATTCCCGATATCGGCGCAGAGCGTCGAACCCTGTTACTGAAGCACTTCGGTTCCGCCAGAGCGGTGAAGGAAGCAACGATGGAAGCATTGCAAAAAGTTCCGGGAATTGGTAAGTCTCTGGCGGAGAAGATCTTTGCACACGTGCATAATCACGGAAAGACGGAATAATTCAAAATGAGTTTAATTACCGTTCTCTTTATAGCGGTCGGGCTGGGTGTCGATGCTCTTTCGGTGGCCATCGGCATCGGCGCGACCCACGGCAAAAAATCATGGTCTCCGGTGCTCAGACTGGCAGCGGCTTTCGGACTGTTTCAGTTCGCCATGCCGATTGCCGGCTGGCTGGCCGGTTTGACGGTTGTTGAAGTCATTGCTTCGTTCGACCACTGGATTGCTTTCACCCTCCTGGCGCTGGTGGGCGGGAAAATGATTGCGGAAGGCTTCGAAAAAGAAAAGGAGAACGAGAAAGCCGACCAGACACGCGGCTGGCCCTTGCTGATGCTCTCTATTGCCACCAGCATTGACGCCCTGGCTGTCGGATTCAGTTTTTCGTTGTTGAAAATGGATATCCTCGTTCCCGCGCTGATTATCGGTGCCGTATGCTTCGTTATGACGATCACAGGCATGATCTTCGGCAAGGCGCTGGCAAAATTATTCGGCCGGAAAGTGGAAATATTCGGCGGCATCGTTCTAATCGCCATTGGCATCAAAATTCTTATGGACCATCTTTTGTAACGTTAATGACCGATCAGACACGTATAAAAAAATCGTTCAGGGGATTGATTCTTCTTCTCTTCATTATTTCTCTTCTTTCATGCTCCACGTTTACTGCCGCAAGATACGACGCGGAGGTCTCCCCGAATCATTGCCTGCCTGTTTTTCCCGACAGGGACGGCTGGTACGGCGGCGACGGCGCCTACTCCATCAAACTGGACAAGGAGCGAACACTCTGGGTTTTCGGCGATACGTTTGTCGGTTGCCCGGGATGCAGACGAGACCGCGTTGACATGGACGTTGTCCTGGGCACCACCGTTGCGATTTCCTCCTGCTCGGAAAATCGCGAATTTCAGATCACCTATTACCTGCAACACAGCGGCGGTAAATATGTGTCATCGTTCGGCAAGGATGAATGGCTCTGGCCGCAGGATCCGTTTATCGCCGACAGGGTTTTATACATTCCCTTGATAGCGATTGTGCCGGGAGACAAAAAAGATGACGTATTTAATTTCAAAGTCGCCGGTCACAAATTCGCCCGGATAAGAGATTTTTCCGCAGCCGACCCCCGTAAATGGAATTATGATTACGTCGATTTGACTCCGGCACTGCCTCCGGAAATTGCCGCCTTTGCCGCCACGTCCGTTGTGCATGATCGCTATGTTTTTTTCTATCCCTTCTATGTTCATGTCAAAAACGATTTGAATATCTTCGGAAATATTCTGGCCCGTATTCCTGTCGACAGAATCGACCGTCCTGCCGGGGCGATAGAATATTACACCAAGGACGGAACCTGGGAAAACCGGTTGAGCCCGGAAAAAGTTAAAATCGTTCTCGATGCCAGTGTCTCGGAATTGAGCGTCCGCTACCATGAGGATGATCAAAAGTGGATCGCCGTTTATTTAAGCACCCAAAATAAAGGGGACCGGTTGCTGTATCAGACCTCCGACAAACTTGAAGGCCCGTGGAGTGAAGCGAAGCCTCTGGGCGTCCCCGTTCCGGAAGTGGATCCCCGAAGCGTTCTGTACGATAAGGGGAATTTTTGTTACGCGGGAAAAGAACACATCGAATTTTCCAGGGGGAACAATCTTGTGGCGACTTATGTCTGTAATTCGTCAGAAGATCTTGAGAAGCAGGACAGCTTCCTTCGCCGCAATATGTTTCTCTACCGGCCGGTGGTCAGAGAAATCATTTATTGATGTTGATTATATTCCCAGCCATTTGACGAAATTATAAGCCGCGATTCCGCCGATATAAGAAATCAGCAGCGTCATACCAATAGAGGTATAAAACCATTTATTGTTGTTCATTTCCTTTTTTAAAACGGCAATTGTGGCGGCACAGGGAATGAAAAGCATCATGACCACAAGAAACGCCGCAGCCGATTCCGGACTCATGATGGTCGGCAGGATAACGGAAAGGCCGTCTCTGCCCACGGCATAAAGAACGCCCAGGGTGGCCACGACATTTTCTTTCGCCACCAGGCCGGTCAACAGCGCGGTAATCATTTTCCAGTCCAGTCCCAGCGGAACACCCAGCGGCTGAAGCACTCTGCCGAAGGAAGCCAGCAGACTTTCCTCAACGTTTCCATTCGGGAAATATGAAAGCAGCCAGACGATCAGCGAAACCGCGAGGATCACGGTTCCGGCTTTCCGGATAAACGAGAGGGTTCTGGTCCAGACAACCATCATAATCGTTTTGACATCGGGCGTGTGATAAATGGGCAGCTCCATGATGAAAGGCGCATCCTGTTTCCAGAGCGTTTTATTGACAAAAACGCCGGCGATGCCCAGCACGGCAATGTTCAGGGCCACAAGGCTCCACGCAACGTAGGCGCCGTTTTGGCCGAAAATGGCGGCAGATACCAGCGTCAGCACGGCCAGCCGCGCGGTGCAGGGAACGAAGGGGATCAGAAGCAGCGTGATCATTCTGGCTTTTTTTGTTTCAATGATCCGGGCGCCCAGAACGGCAGGCACATTGCAGCCAAACCCCAGACACATCGGAATAAAACTCTTCCCGTGCAATCCAACCAGGTGCATGATCTTGTCCATCACAAACGCGGCGCGCGCCATGTAACCGACATCCTCCAGAAGAGCCATGATGGCAAAAAAGATCAACAGGACCGGCAGAAACGTCAGCACCGAGCCGACACCGCCGATAACGCCATTGAGCAGCAATCCGCTCAACCATGAAGGCCAGGCCATTGCGAAGGGTTCGACAAATCCGATAAATTGCTGAATACGATCGCTCAGCCATCCCTGAAGCGGCACGCCCACCCTGTAGGTGAGGAAGAAAACCAGGGCCATCACCGCCAGGAGGATGGGAATTCCGAAAACCGGACGGGTCAGAATATGATCGATTCTGTCGGTCAGCACGACCTGTCCCATCTTAAAGCGGGAAACGACCGAACGGGTGATTGCTTCAATCCAGTCATAGCGGCCGTTCACGACGGCATGCAGGGCGTCCTCATGTTTGATGAGCAGCTTTTCTATTTGATCGCGCGCCGGTTTTTGAACCTGCCGTTCGACAAGA
>JAGVUJ010000293.1 GCA_019136325.1 Deltaproteobacteria bacterium | reverse complement strand
GACCTTTACCAGTCTGGAACGACGCGTCAGCATGGTGCGGACGATCAAAACACCGCCCGGCATTGCCAAACCGAACTGGTGGATCTTCAAGGAACTGGCACGAAAAATGGGACAGGATTGGCCCTCCAACAGCGGGCGGGATATATGCGACAACGAGCTTGCCGTGTTGTGTCCGATGTTCGCCGGTATAAAATTTGATCGAATTGAAAAAGACGGCCTGCAATGGCCATGCCTCTCGGAGACTCATCCCGGAACACCCATTGTTCATAAAGATGGTAAATTCACCTGCGGTCTGGGCAACCTGAAAGGCATTGACTGGACGCCCCCGGAGGAAATCGCCGACAAAGATTATCCGTTGGTTCTGAGCACCGGCAGAAGGCTTTCCCAGTATCATACGCGAACGCAGACGGGGCGAAGCGGCATGGATGCCATTTATAAACGGGAAACGGCCGATATCTCTATTGCCGACGCCAGAGAAAAGAAAATAGAAGACGGAGAAATGATTCTCGTTAAATCCAGACGCGGCAAAGTGGTTGTGCCGGCCCGCGTTACGGATGAAATTCCCAGGGGCATGGTCTGGATGACATTCCATTACCGTGACGGCAACTGCAACTGGCTGACGAACAATGCGTATGACACGATTACCAAGACGCCTGAATTCAAGGCCTGTGCCATCCGAATTGAAAAACTTAAATAACAGGTATGAACCCAAGAGCAAGCCCTGGACCCTAATTCCGCAGCAAGCTGCGGGGTATCCGAAGGAACATACGCCCCAAGGGGCGGGCAATTTGACCCTCAATTATCCCGACCGCTTCGCTATCGGGATAATTCGACCAGCAAGCTCCAGTTCACTTTGTTTCTGTAGCTTGGGTCTCATTAAAATATCTTACAATAATAGCAGGAATACAAAAAGAGTGCGTTATGATCAATGGTAATTCTGTTGAAAAATCGTCTGTCAATTCCGGTGATAATCGGAAAGAGAATCCTTTTGTGTTACGGGTGGAAAAAACTTTTATCGACTATGGTTTCCAGCCGCCGCGGCGGACAGAGGTTGCCGACGCACTGAAGATGGATAGAAAACAATTCACGCAAGCATATAATTATCTGCGACAGTCGGGACGTCTTGTCTGCATCAATGCGGATATGTTTATCCATAAGACACATATGGATAATTTGATCAACGCTCTGCATGATTTCTTCATCCAAAAAGATATTCTGACACCGCAGGATATGAGAGAGATGTTCGGCCTGTCACGCAAATACAGCATTCCCCTTCTGGAGCACCTTGACAACATTCATTTTACCGTCCGCAGTGTTGAAGGCAGAAGATTGTGCCGCGGGAAAAATTTCATAAACTATGGCGTACATTAGAACATTATTCTCCGCAAAATAATAGTTTCATGGTCGATAGAACTAAGTCATCGGGGTTATTTTGTTTATGATCTTCTGGAATGTAATGTATTTATATTAGTTATAATTTTCTTTTATTAAATCCTTATATTGTGATATAGGCGCCGCATGTCTATTGATCGTTTCAAGAACATGACTATTCAACAAATGGAAGCCATCATCGCTCTGGTGGAGGAGGGGAGCTTCAGCCGCGCCGCCAAGCGGATGTTGCTGACCCAGCCGGCACTGACTAAAAATATCAAGAATGCGGAAGATTGTCTGGGTACGCGATTGGCCAACCGCAGCAGCGCGGGTATTTCGCTGACGCCGGAAGGCAAGATTTTATACAATTACGCGCGTCGCATGGTTAGACTTAGAGATGAAGCGAAGGAAAAAGTGCTTGCCTTGCGCAAAGAGTCCGGCGGCAACATTTACCTGAGCGCCAGCACGATTCCCGCAACCTATATTCTCCCGCGCGCCTTAAGTGATTTTAACAAAACAAACGCCGATATTCATATTTACATCAAAACAGCGGACAGTGAAGAAGCGATGAACATGGTTTTGGACAATGAAGTGGAAATGGGCTTTATCGGCAAGAAACCTTTAAATAAAAAGCTTGCAGCAGAAACCCTTTGGAAAGATCGTCTGGCTCTCATTGTCTCCAAGGATCATGTCTGGTGCAAAAAGAAATCAGTGACACTGCCGGAATTGCTCAAAGAACCTTTTGTGGTCAGGGAAAAAGGTTCGGCAACGAAGGAATTATTTAAGACCTGTCTAAAAAAATCCAAATCGCTCAGCCTTGATCAATTTAATATTTGCGGTGAACTGGGCAGCTCCGAGGCGATTAAAGAAGCCGTCGTTGCCGGATGGGGCGTGTCGGTTATTTCCATTCATGCCGTTTCGCGAGAGTTGTCTCAGGGAATGCTTTGTGAAATTCCGATTCAGGGATTAACGATGGAAAGAAATTTTTATTTAATCTACAGGCGTCAGTTCGACTTCCGTTCGTTTCATAAAACGTTCATTAATTTCATCAAGCAATATACACCCGTAATGCTTAAATAATATTAAAGTATTTTCTTCTTTCACCGATGAGTTCAAGCGCCCAATAGATATCACCTGTCTATATCTATCGGGCGCCAACTTGATTGCACTCTGAATCCAGTTTATTTTTCAATTGCCAGTCCCGCTTCTTTCCAACTGGCAAGAAGGGCCTGATTGATGTTCGGATAGGCAAGCTGAATTAATTTCTTATAGGCGAGATAACTTCGGCTGCCTGTATTGCAATAAACGATAATCTTCTTTTCTTTGGGCAGCACCCCGGAACCGGCGGCAAAAGTTTCGGAGGGGATATTGATGGCTGTCGGGATATGTCCTTCCTTAAATTCTGAAGCGTCCCGCACATCGACCAGAACATAGTCATCTTGCTTTTCGCTAATCAATTTATTGAGTCCCTCCGGTTTGATGATCGTCGCTTCAATTTTTTTATTATAATCGGGCCCCGTAACCAACGGTAGATTTTTTTCTTCCCAGACGGGTATGCCTTCTAAGTAAATCTTGATGTTGGTATATCCCCGCGGTTCCAGTTGCGCCGCCAGTCGTTTGCTTTTACCGCATTTGACACCGTTGCAATAGATAATCAGCAAGGAACTTTTATCAGCGGGAAGAAGGGCAAGGTTATCCTGCAGCTTTTTTTCAGGTATGTTTATGGAATTGACGATGTGCGACTCGTTGAATTCCGGAACGGTTCTTGAATCAATCAGAATGAATTTTATTTTTTTGTCAAAAAGAGTTTTCAATTCATCGGTGCTGATTGTGGGGAAGACGGTTTCAGCGCATACCAGGGAAGCGGTGCCGATCATGACCAATATAAAAGCCAGGGCCATTTTAATACGATAATTTATAAACGTTTGCATATTTCTCTCCTGATTTATTTTAATGAGACCCAAATTTCAGAAACGGAGTGCGCTGAAATTTGATGGTCGAATTATCCCCGAGGTGAATAACCTAAATACCCTAAAGGGCACCGTGGGGTCACTATAGGCCGCGCGGGATAAATTTGTGTCTAATTCCCCGCCCCCTTGGGGTGCAAATTCGTTTGGATACCTCGCTGCTTGCGGCAGGGAGTTTCACTCCAATGACGTTGCTTCCATAGCATCGAACATTCTAAATCTGCAAATTCATAATAGTAATAATAAGGCCATCATTATAACTATTATCTATTGGATATCCGGGGATGAATCGTATATCGCTAACCAGCAAATAATTATGGGAGATGTCATCATGAAGGAAGGAATTGAACCGCTGGTTAACGACGGGTTTGCAGGAGAGCCGCCGACAAAACGCTGTTTAAGCTATCTTCAAGCACAGAGGGAAAAAGGAAAGCATGTGGTTGGAATTTACTGCGGCTACGCGCCAATGGAAGTGATTCGGGCGGCCGGTCTTGTGCCGGCGGTTTTGTGCGCTTTTGCTGATAAAACCATCGCGGCGGGTGAAACGGTGCTGCCGGCAAATCTCTGTCCGCTTATCAAATCGAGTTATGGATTTATCAAAACGGATACCTGTCCGTTTTATGCAATTTCTGAGGTTGTGATTGCTGAAACAACCTGCGACGGCAAAAAGAAAATGTTTGAATTAATCGCCGATGTCAAACCGACGCATGTCATGGATCTGCCTCAACTGCCTGATCAGAAGGAAGCCCTGGAGAACTGGAGTAAAATGATTAAAAAACTGGGCGGATTTTTGGAAAAAACCTTTGACTGTAAGATAACGGATGCGGGAGTTGCGCAGGAAATCAAAAACACCAATTTGAAAAACAAGCTGCTCAACGAGATTTTTGATTTCGCGGTTCTCAAGCCTGTGCCCTTAACCTGGCAGGAAATCTATGATCTGACGTATTTCGGGCAGGTGGCCACGACGGAAGACATGATGCCATTACTGGAAGGTGCTCTGGCCACACTTCAAAAACGTGTTGCCGATGGCGTTTATCACGGGGAAAAAGATTCCCCTCGCGTGTTGGTCACCGGTTGTCCGGTGGGCGGAGACGCGACTAAAGTATTCAAAGTCATTGAAGAGGCAGGAGGCGTTATCGTCTGCCTGGATTCGTGTACGGGGATGAAGGCTTATGCCGGTCATTTTGATGAAAACGCAGCGGATCTTTATCAATCGGTTTCCCGCAGATACCTGGACGTTCCCTGCTCCTGCATGACACCCAACTCGAAGCGTCTGACGGAACTCGACAGAATGATCAAAAAATTTCATCCGGATGTTGTCATAGACGTCGTTTTACATGCCTGCCATTCTTATAATATTGAATCGCAAAAGGTGAAGGCACATATTGAAGGCAAGCATAAAATGCCCTTTTTAAAAATCGAAACGGATTATTCGCAGGGCGATGTGGAGCAGATCCGTACCCGCGTGGAGGCAGTGCTCGAAACAGTGCCGAAGAAGTAAAAAAACAGTTTTAAGTATTTTAAAAAAAGGTTTTAAGTGTTAAGTTTTATGTGTTACGAAAAACCTCAGACGTAAAACCTAACACGTAACACTTTAATAATTTATGTTACGAAAAACCTCAGACGTAAAACCTAACACGTAACACTTTAATAATTTATGAGTATCATTTATTTTGATAATGCCGCTACATCCTGGCCGAAGCCGCCGGAAGTCAGTGCGGCCATGCAAAAATTCATGCGGAAGATCGCGGCCAATCCCGGTCGTTCCGGTCATCGCCTGTCGGTAGAAGCAGCGCGCGTCATTTACGACACGCGGGAAAAACTCGCGCAACTTTTCAATATAACCGATCCTCTGCAAATCGTTATGACTAAAAACGCCACGGAAGGATTGAATATTGCGATCTTTGGCCTGCTAAAATCAGGCGATCATGTCATCACATCCAGCATGGAACATAATTCGGTGATGAGACCCTTGCGGGTAATGGAGCGCAGAGGTGTCGAACTGACTATCATTCCCTGCGATCGGGAAGGCTTGATTGATCCGGCGCATGTAAACGGAGCGGTCAAAAAAAATACCAGAGCGATTTTTATGACCCACGCTTCCAATGTCACGGGAACGGTGATGTCCATTGCCGATATCGGACGTATCGCGCGGGAACGCGGTCTGGTCTTTTGCGTTGACGCTGCCCAAACAGCCGGCAGTTATCCCATCGATGTGGAAGAAATGAATATTGATCTGTTGGCTTTTACCGGACATAAATCCTTGTTCGGTCCTTCGGGAACGGGCGGGCTTTATATCCGCGAAGGTTTGGATAACGAAATAGAACCCTTTTGCATTGGCGGCACCGGAAGCCGCTCGGAAGTGGAAGAGCAGCCGGACTTCATGCCCGACCGTTATGAAGCAGGCACGCCCAACACGGTCGGCATAGCCGGTTTGCAGGCGGGCGTTGATTTTGTATTGTTTAAGGGCGTTGATCAGATTAAAAGGCAGGAAGCACTTTTGGTCAAAATGTTTATTGAAGGCCTCAAGAGTATGCCGGGAATCATTCTCTACGGACATGACTCCGTGGATCAGCGCACCCCCGTTGTTTCCTTTAATATTGAAGGAACGGATCCAGCCGTGATCGCTCTGCAACTCGATGAGCGCTTTAAAATTATGGCACGCTCCGGCATCCATTGCGCGCCGTCCGCGCATAAAACCATTGGCACGTATCCTCACGGCACCGTGCGCTTTTCCTTCAGCTATTTCAATACGGAGGAGCAAATTATCAAAGCGCTGGACGTATTAAACAAAATAAGCAAAAGGAGAACGTAACATGACAGACTTTACAATCGTGGATGCCCGCGGGCTTTCCTGTCCTCAGCCGGTCGTTCTGGCCAAAAAAGCATTGGAATCTAATAAAAAAGTAAAGGTCATCGTCGATAATGAAACAGCGCTGGAGAATGTCAAGCGCCTGGGCATGAAATTGGAATGTGATGTCCGTGTTCAAGCCAAAAGCGGAGACCTTTACGAAATTCAGATGACCCGGAGGGCTGATTTCGACAAAAATCAGGATTTTGTTTCGTCCTGCTGCGAAACCGGCGCGGCAAAGACCGGTCCATTCGTCATCGTTGTCAGCGAAAATAAAATGGGACGGGGAAACGATGAACTGGGCGCCGTTTTGATTAAAGCCTTCCTGCATACCGTTGCCGGCCAGGCCAAAAAACCGGATGTGATGATCTTCTATAATACCGGTGTTACGCTGACGGTGCAGGGCTCCGATGTCCTGGAGGATTTGAAGCAGCTTGAAAGCGAAGGTGTGCAGATTCTTGTTTGCGGCACCTGCCTCAATTATTTTGAAATAAAAGATAAACTTGCTGCGGGTGTTGTCTCCAATATGTATGATATTGTGGAAACCATGAGCAACGCAGGACGGCTAATCGTGCCATGAAAGAAAAAAAATCATATGATGTTATTCTGTTCAAAGC
>JAGVUJ010000264.1 GCA_019136325.1 Deltaproteobacteria bacterium | reverse complement strand
CTTCAGACGAACGGACATCTCCAGCATCTGAAGGCAGGTATCGTATTGCGGCGCCGCGAAAAGAAATTCCGGTTCCGGCGAATTGGAAAAAGGTTCCTTGCTGAAATCAAGAAGGTTGAAATAATCCACTCCCGGCTCCTCTCTCTAGTTGGCGCCTTTCTGCCCGGAAACCGGTTTTCCCTGAAGGTCCGCGGAAAACTTCTCATCGGCGCCCGCAACTTTCAGAATATTCGGCGTGATAAAAATCAGCACTTCTTCCATCCCTTCGGAACGGGTGTCGGCTTTGAAGGCCCATCCCAAAACCGGAATGTCTTTCAGACCCGGCCAGCCCGAATCGCCGGTCATCTGGCGCTGCTTGGTCAATCCGGAAATCACGATGGTTTCTCCATCCCGCACAATCAAGACGGTCTCCGTCGTCTTCTTGATAATGTAAGGATCTCCCATCTTGGATTGCCGCGAATCATCCACTTCATCTTTTTTCACGGCTATCTTCATTTTCAGACTTTTACCGTCGATGACATGGGGTGTAATTTCAAGCCGTAAAACGACGTCTTCAAATTTTGTTTCATAGGTTGGGTTTTGAACAGAGCTGCCGCTTGACTGGGTGACGTAGGGAACTCTTTCGCCATTTTCCGTATAGGCCGTCATATTATCCAGTGTCGTAATGGAGGGGCTGGACAGAATGTTCAGTTTGCTGTCCTCCTGCAAAGCCTGCAATTCCATTTCCAGTAAATTTCCGCCAATGACGCCAAACATCAAGCCAAGAGTGCCGAGAGGACCGGTTGCAGCATTCAGCATTCCCGCACCTGCGCTGCCGGCCGGAAAGTTTACTCCGAATCCCTGACCGCCGATGCCGCCCGTCGGAACGCCTTTGCCGCCTGTCATAATAAGACTTTCATTGCCACCAAGGTTTCCTCTGCTGTATCCTCCCCATTTTATACCCAGATCGCGGGCAACACTTTTTGATGTTTCCACGATATTGGCTTTGATTAATATCTGAGACCTCGGCTTGTCTATGATATCAAGAACCTTTTGAATTTTGATAATGTCTTGCTCGATGGCCGAAATGATCAAGGAGTTGCTGTTTGGATCCAACAGAACTGAACCACGCTGTCCCTCTTTTGATTTTGAAAGCAATGATTCAATATTCTCCTTAAGAATCTTTCCCTTATTGGTTTTAGGATTTATCGAAACAGACGAACCCGAAGAACCCGATGAGCCGGACGAGCCAGATGAACCCGACGAACCAGATGATTTAGAGATATTACTGGCAGGTACTTCATCATCAATGGCGTAATCGATGGGAACAACGATTGTGATCAACGGATCAAGCAATTGAACTTCCCTCATCTGAGCTTTTTGTTTAATTTCGTGTTCGATGTCTTCGATCGTCATCACACGAATAATGCTGCCTTCCCACACGTAGGTCAACCCGTGGGTCTTCAAAAGCCCGTTAAAGGCCTGATCCCAGGGGACGTCACGGAAATCGACATTCACGTCGCCTTTCAGGTCATTTTTAATCAAGATATTGTAATTGACGGCCTTGGCCATAGCCCTCAGCACCGCCTTGAGATCCGCCTGCCGCATGGTCAGATTGATCGGTTTGGTCGGAAGCTTTTGGGATTTATCTCCCATCAGGGTGGAGAGCTGCGTTTTTTTGTCGGGGGACGGCGGAAGGGTTATGGCTTTCTGCCGGTCCGCTGGAGAGTATCCGCGGGAAGTCTCCGCCATCGTGTCCCATTTTTCAAAAAATGGGTCTTTCTTTTTGCTTTTCAGCTCCCCCGCGCAGCCGATAAGGAATATCAGCACCAGAAAGCCTGTTGCCAGCCGCCATGCTTTTTTATGATTTCTGTTTAAGGTCAAGGCCTCAACCTCCTGTATATTCGCTTTCTCAGAGCTTCGCACTTATTATTCCTGTATCGGCACATAGGTTTCGCCGCCCGTGGTGCGGTTGATGATCAAAACGCGCGAAGGCGTCACTTTTTTCAAGAGATATCCCTCGACCTCGAGAGCCTGCCCTGCTTCGTATTCCCACCCGTTGATGACCGCCATTTTCTTGTTCCCCGTTTCAATATAACCGGAATATACGATTTTTGGGCCCTCCGGTGCAGATTTTCCTTCTTCTTTTCTGGCAAACGCGCGGTAGGACGCCTTGTCCCAAAAAGGATTTTTGCTCCACTCTTCCTCCGCCCTTTTGGCCACATAAACGTCGGCCGCGGTTGCCTTGTTCGAGAGGATATCACCGGTCAACCCGGCAAGGACAGCTTTTTCTTCTACCGGCGCGGCGGCCTTCCCTGCCTTTTTGGCGGCGGGACCGGCAATCAAGAGCTCATAGCCGGCGTACAGAACGGCAATGGCCGTAATCGCCAGAATGATGATTTGTCTTTTGTTGAGATTCTTCATTTTTCCCGCATCCGTCTATTCGGCCAGGGCCACCCATATCTTCAATTCAAAATCCATCGCGTCGCTGCTTTGCTCCAGATTGATCTCCTCGATCCGGTCGATGTAGGGAAGCGAGCCCAATCCAATCATCAATTTCCGGAAACCGGCAAACTCTCCTTTCAGCATGGCCGTATAAAGAAGGCTTTGCGAACCGCCGGCCATGGTTTTCACATCCGGAATGAGGGAAAGGATGTTGATGCCGGACTTCGCCGCCTCCGCCCGGAAAGAATCCTGAAATTCGTCCATGTCCTGACGCGACAGTTTTGTTTTTGCCGGGTTCGGAAGCATACGGTCGTCTTTTGCCAACGAGGCCTGGCTGATCAACTGGTGCATCTGCCGCAGTTCCTTCTGCTCGTCAATTTGCCCCTGAAGGCTTTCCACAGCCTCCGAACGCTTGACGTTGTATTGATGCAGGGGAACGATCCCCAGCAAAATCACCAGAAGAAGAATTCCGCCGCAGATGATCATGTATCCAACGTCTTTGGATGGAATTTTCTCCAATATTTTCTGAATCATCACGGCCCTATCTTCGCGTTGATCACAAACTGCAGGACCTCGCTCTTCCCGAAATTTGCGACGCTGCTTTTTTGCAGAACCACACCCTGCAGCATGGGTGAATTTTCCAGTTTCATGACATACTGCGCCAACTGCACGTCCAGCGCGCTGCGCGAACCCAAAACGACGCCCTGAAGGACAAGCGTTTCTTTCGAAACCGCGTCCTTTCCGGCCTCCCCGGTTTTCAGCCCGGCGGCGCCCGAAGCCGGCAGGGACATGCGCACCTGGGTCAGCCGAACAGTCTCCGGCGTCAAAAAGGACAATTCTCCAATCAGCGCCAGCCCTTTGTATTTTTGCGAATAGCGCTGGTTGTGCTGGTTGCGCAGTTTCATTTCCTGAGCCATTTTTGCGATTTTATCCTTAGACAACTTCGGACTGAACAGCAACAGCTCTTTTTCCAGTTTTCCTCTCTGATGGTTCAGCTGTTTTCCCTGGCCGGCCTGCAAAAAAATGACAATGAGGCAAATGGACAACCCGGCCGCAAACGCGGAGAAAACGCCGTGGTTGATCCTCTTGCGGCTCTGTTCCTGCTTTTTCTTAACGTAGGTGAAAATGGCGTTCGGCGTGTGTTTGATGTCCGACAGGGCAAGCCCGATGGCCGGAATCATGGAAGCCCTTTGCGCCAGAGACGAAAGTTTGCCGGACGCTTTGATCGGTCTGTCTGCGAAAGGATCGAAAAATTCGCTGACGGGACCGATCTGTTCCTTCAAGTAATGAAGCAGCGGATAGTAAAAAACGCTCGCGGCCGAAGAAAGATAGACTTTTTCCACCTTTTCAAAACCGACGGAGGTGGCGTAGTATTCCATCGTTCTTTCAATCTGGCGAAGCAGTCGCTCCAGTGCCGGCGTCGTCATTTCCAGAATCCCGGTTTCGGCCCAGTTGACGCCGTCTTCTTTCATCCATTTTTCCGGATCGGCGGAAATTTCGTTCAACAAGGCTTTGGCTCGCTCCTGGTCTTCCCTGGCGCCCGGCGGCGCTTCCGCGATGGCTTCGTCGATGGCCTCCATCATGCTGCTGATGCTCGTCTTGATGCCCCGCGTCATCACCAGGTCATTTTTCCGGTAGATGTCAATCCTGGAAAATTCATGGCCGATATAAATGCAGGCATGCGCTCCTTCAACCGCCGGAATCCACTGGGTGCGAAAATAATTCTGGGTGGCAAAAGGCGCGATGGTGACCCCCGCAAGGCGAACGCCGATGGAGGAATACAGATTTTTCACTTTCTCCGGTTCGGATTTTGGCGCGCTGTAGACCAAAACGGCATATTTGGGTATGCCCTGGTCGCTGATTTTCCCCTGAACTTCATAGTCGAAAAAGGCTTCTTTTTCATCAATGGGATTTTCTTTTTTGGCCGCCCAGTAGATGACGTTTTCCATCTGGTTTGCGGGAACAATCGGTATTTTCAGGCGAAAAACATTTACTTCCGCGGCGGACATCATCGCCCAGACATCACAGTCATCCGGCGATCCGGCAAACGCCGCAAGCGATGATTTGAACAGGTTGATGAATTCAGGAGATTTTCTGGAAAGCGAATCATCAAATTTTACGATCCGGTAATCGGCCAAGAGGGGTTTGCCGTCGGAGGTTCGGGTCATTTTGACCATGGTGACGGCATTGCGCCCGATATCCACACCCACTTGAAAAGGCTTCTTCCCCTTGAATAAACGGGAAAAATTGACGTTTATTTTCAAGGAAGGCTTTTGTTTTACAGAAGTCTTCGGCTCCCCGCCCGGCGCTGCCGGAAAAGGCTGTTTTTCGCCGCGAATGAGCTTCAGCAGCTTTTCCGTCGAGTTGATTTCTTTTGCGTTTGCCAAGGAACGCTCCTCAAAAAGCCTGTTGCCTCTGCAACAAAGCGATAACGGGCCTACTCCAATAAATGTTGCTGCTTGCCCTTTTTATCGATTTCTATTCATAAATTAGGCATTCATACAATACTCTGACAATTATTACAAATGATTATGTGCTCGAATAAAATAAAAACAGCCGCGGGATTTGGTCCCGCGGCTATCGGTTTTTATGGAGGCGGCA
>JAGVUJ010000079.1 GCA_019136325.1 Deltaproteobacteria bacterium | reverse complement strand
TTTTATGATTTCACCGAAATTGACGGAAAATATCCGGCGCATTTTTGAAGAGGAAAACCGGCGAATTGTTTTCTGGAATGATGCCGACGGGGAATTTGAAGACGCGCTGGACAAGCTGGATTTGCCGGGCGTTTCATTGCTTCATCTGGGCAAAACCGGTCCGCTGGCAGCTAAGGTGCTTCTGGAAATAGAAGATACCACTGGCAAATATCTGGTTTATTCACCTTGTCCCGAACCAGCAACGGAGGACGACTGGTTGGCCGACATCCGTTTATACAGCCGGCCGTTCCGTGCGGATCAGGCTTCGATGATGCTGGGCGAGCTGGGGCTCGCCAACCATGCCCTGCGCACGCACCTTGGCCGTTATCCGGCCTTCTTCAAGAGTCAGGAGCGTCTGCAACGCCTGAAAAAATGGGTGCAGCCTCAGGACACGGAAGATGATATTGATTTGAAAATGATCGCCGTTTTGGCCAAAGCCGAACAACCAAATGCGTTCAGTATTCTGATGAGGCTCTTCGGTGAAATGGCGCGGGAAATCAATCAGGCGTCTTTGATTCCAACGGGCGCGTGGGTTGATATTGAGAAGCACGGGCTTGCCAACTCTTTCTGGAAGCTCATGGCCTTGCGCCACTTTTTACTTGGAGAGCGCAGCCTGGCGTTGAATGCTTCGGTGTTTCTTTCCCAGTGGCGCAATCATGGAAGTCATTATGATTGCTACAATGGCCTGTCGGGCCAACTGGCAAAGGCATTGAAAATTGAAGATCAGATCAGCGCCCTTGATGAAGAGGCGCTTCTGGATGTGATGACCTTTGAAATTGTGGAACGTCATATTGTCCGGCGACTGCGGGACTATCTTCTGTCAAAAGAAGGATTCAGCCTGGATGCCGTTATGGAAGTTATTCGACATCGGCGCGACGGCCATTGGACCGGTCCGCTGGCCCGTATCGGAGAAAAAGGATACCTTTATCATATTATCTACAATGCGATTGAGACGGCGGGTAAACTGCTGTCTTTCCGTGCGCAAAATATTCTGGGGCTAAGCTACGCGGATGCGAAGGCTATGTATGACGCCTATGCCAAAGAACTTTTCCGCAATGACCAGCTTTATCGTCTTTTTCTGGAAGCGGCGGATCAGGTGGAGCTCAGAGGCTGGGATATTTTAAAAGATCTGCGGCTGGCTGTTGAAGATTGCTATAGTTGGTATGTTGATCAAGTGGCGCTGGCCTGGGGCCGTTTCATGGAACAGGGCACGGGCAAAGGCTTGATTCATCATTGGTCATTGCCGGACATTAAAAACCAGCAGGACTTTTATGCGAGCTTTGTTGATCCGGTATTGAAATCCACGCCGCAAACGAAGGTTTATGTCATTATCAGTGATGCTTTTCGCTTTGAGGCGGCCCAGGAGCTGGCCCGCGACATCAACGGAAAATATCGTTTGAAGGCGGACCTGGAAAGCCTGCTGGGCGTCCTTCCCAGTTACACGGGGCTGGGGATGGCAGCCCTTTTGCCACATGCAGCCCTGGATTACAAAGTCAACGCCAACGTGGATATTCTGGTGGACCAGAAACCAACAGCCGCAATCGAGCAGCGGGCCAAAATTCTGTCTTCCGCGCAGGGAACTGCGATCCAGGCAGAAGATTTGCTGGCCATGAATAAGGACCAGGGGAGAGAATTTGTCAAACCCTGGCGTGTCATCTATATTTATCACAACCGGATTGACGCCACGGGTGACGCGGCCGTATCGGAATCGAAGGTGTTTGATGCCACGCGCATCGCCATCAATGATCTTTCCGCGCTGTTATCCTTCATCATCAATAATCTCAACGGCATCACGGTTTTCTGTATCAGGAAAAGGTGCCTGAAGTTGCGGATAAAAGCGGCCTGGGCACAAAACCTGCGGGCACATTGAAAGCGAAAAAGCGCTATCTGTTGGGCACGGATCTGGGCGAGGCAACGAAAGTTTGGCATGGTAACACGGGAGTCACCGCCGGCACGGGCAGCAGTTTGGATTTCTGGATTCCCAAGGGCGCCAACCGTTTTCATTTTGCCGGGGGCGCCCGTTACATTCATGGCGGGGCCATGTTGCAGGAAATAGTGGTTCCGGTCATGATCGTTAAAGAATTGCGCGGTCAGGCCAAAGAAAAATCCGTTATCCGCAGGGTTGAAATTGCGCCTTTGGGGTCCGTCAATAAAGTGGTCAATAATGTCCAGCGCTTTGAGTTTATTCAGACCGATGCCGTATCCGAAAGGGTTTTGCCAAGGAAATTGTCCGTCTCTTTGCGTGACGGCGAAGAGCTGATCAGTAACGAGGTCATTCTAACCTTCGACAGTAAGTCTTCTTCGATGGATGATCGCAAGCGGACGGCAACGATCACGGTCAAAGCCGGGCAATATGATAAAAAGCAGACGTATGCATTGGTATTGAGGGATGTGGAAACAAAGATTGAGTATTTGCGCATTCCCATGACGATTGATTTGACTTTCAGTAACGATTTTTAAAAAGGTACAGATTATGGACGAAAATATAACAATAGATGCTCTCATGAACCGGACGTTTCCGGGCAAGGTCGTGCGCAAAGATCTCACCAAGATGGTCAAAGAGGGGGCCAATGTTCCCATCTATGTTCTGGAATACCTCCTGGGTATGTACTGTGCCTCGGATAATGAACAGGTCATCCAGGAGGGATTGGAGAACGTCAAGCGTATTCTTGCTGAAAATTATGTCCGGCCTGATGAAGCGGAGAAGGTTAAATCAAAAATTCGTGAGCGGGGCAGTTACAAGGTCATCGATAAGATAACGGTCAAGCTGAACGAAAAGCGGGATGTCTATGAAGCGCTTTTGTCCAACCTGGGTGTGAAGGGTGTTGAGGTATCCAGTTCGACGGTCAAGAAATACGAGAAACTGCTGGTGGGCGGCATCTGGTGCATCGTGGCCATGGATTACATGTATGAGGAAAATAAAAAAGGGTCGCCTTTTATCATTACGGAGTTGAAGCCTATCCAGTTGCCGAATATGGATATGGAAGGCCTCTTTGAAGGCCGAAAGGCTTTCAACCTGGATCAATGGATAGATGTCTTGATTCGCTCAACAGGCATGGAGCCATCGGCTTTTGATCAGAGGGTGAAGTGGCACCTCATCGCCCGGATGATTCCCTTTGTTGAAAATAATTATAACGTTTGCGAACTGGGACCCAGAGGTACGGGTAAAAGCCACATCTACAAAGAGATCAGTCCGAACAGTATTCTTGTTTCCGGCGGGCAAACAACAGTTGCAAATCTTTTCTACAACATGGGCTCCCGCCAAGTTGGCCTGGTTGGTGTTTGGGATGTTGTGGCCTTCGATGAAGTCGCGGGCATTTCCTTTAAGGATAAAGACGGCGTCCAGATCATGAAGGACTTCATGGCCTCCGGCTCTTTTTCTCGGGGCCGCGACTCCATCAATGCCAATGCCTCCATGGTTTTCATCGGCAATATCAATCAGCCGGTGGATACCCTCGTTAAAACAAGTCACCTTCTGGCGCCGTTTCCGGAAGTGCTCATTGACGCCGCGTTTTTTGATCGATTCCACGGTTATATCCCGGGATGGGAAATTCCCAAGATGCGGCCGGAATATTTTACAAATCAATACGGTCTCATCGTGGACTACCTGGCTGAATATCTGCGCGAAATGCGTAAGTGGAATTTCTCGGATGCCATCGACAAATACTTCAAACTGGGCAACAACCTGAACCAGCGCGATACCATAGCCATAAGACGAACCGTTTCCGGCCTGCTGAAGCTCCTTTTCCCAAATGGTGAGTTTGATAAGGAAGGTGTCCGCCAATGCCTGCAATACGCTCTGGAAGTGCGGCGTCGCGTCAAAGAGCAGTTAAAAAAGATTGGCGGCATGGAATTTTACGACGTTCACTTCAGTTATATAGATGCGGAAACTCTTGAAGAAAAATTTATCAGTGTGCCGGAGCAGGGTGGTGGATCGTTGATTCCCGAAGGTCCGATGAAGCCGGGAACACTGCACACGGTTGCCACAGGGGTGGGCGGCATGCTTGGCCTTTATCGGCTGGAACTTCAGGTGATCCCGGGGAATGGGAAACTGACGCTGTCCGGTATCGGTTCTGCGCAAAACGCAAAAGAGCCGCTCAAGGTAGCATTCGACTATTTTAAGGCGAATGTGTCCCGGGTCAGCGCATCCGCGAAGGCCGGCGATCACGATTATCACCTGCATGTTCTTGAGCTTCACAACACCGGACCAGCCAGGGCGATGACGTTATCGGGATTCATCGTTCTTTGCTCGGGATTGCTTGGGAAACCCGTCCAAAGCCAGATGGTTGTGCTTGGCGATATGAGTCTTGGCGGCAGTATTATACCGGTCGAAAACCTTCCGGAAACATTGCAGGTTGCTTTCAACGCCGGAGCCAAACGGATCCTCTTACCCATGAGCAGCGTGGGAAATATTCCCAGCGTACCCGGCGAGCTCTTCGCCAAATTCCAAACAAGCTTTTATGCCGATCCGGTTGATGCGGTGTTTAAAGCGCTCGGGGTGGATTGATGATTTTATGTAGAGTCATAAATATTGTTCGAGGTGCGGTTGGAAGTATACGGTTGCCAGCTACTCAAATATATTGATGTATTTCAATAATTATGATTAAGAAACCAAGGCTTATAGGCAGATTTATTGTTGTGAATCGCAACCATAAGAAACCAATGTCACCGGGGTTCGCTTACCCAGTATACTATTGGCTATGTATCTTTAGATGTGTATGCATATAGCTACCTTCTCGCAAAAGAGTGCCTATAAGCCATTTTTCTTTTTTCCTGGCGAACATAATGTCTAAACTGGAAAAACTCAGAGATACAAAGTCTCTTAGTGACCTTGCAAACTTGCTCGGTTATAAACCAAAAGCTGTTTCCTACATCCTATACAAAATACCCAGCGAAAAAAAATATAGTGCTTTCACAATTCCCAAGAAAACCGGAGGTGAACGTAGAATAAAGGCACCCATAGATCCACTTAAAGACCTTCAAAGGCGCTTAGCTGATTTACTGAACGAATGCTTTGAGGAAATCTGTGCAACAAGCAAAAATCAAAAATGTTTGTCCTATGGGTTCAGAAAAGGGAAAGACGGATCAATAATTAAGAATGCTATTAATCATAGAAATAAACGGCATGTCTTCAATGTTGACTTGCAAGATTTTTTTCCATCCATCAACTTTGGTCGTGTTCGTGGTTTTTTTATTAAAAATAGGCATTTTGAGCTAGATCCTGGTGTCGCTACTGTAATTGCTCAAATAGCATGCCATGAAAACGAGTTACCTCAAGGAAGCCCTTGTTCCCCTGTTATTTCAAATCTGATAGGTCATCTGTTGGATATACGAATGGTTAATTTGGCAAAGAAAGCTAAGTGCACGTATTCGAGATATGCTGATGATTTGACCTTTTCTACAAATAAAAATGAATTTCCGGAAATCATCGCAAAACCCGAAAAACCAGAATGTAACATATGGCTCGCTGGTGAGAGGTTAGAGAAAGAAATAAATAAGGTCGGCTTTTCGATAAACAAGAACAAAACATCCATGCAATATAAAGCAAGGCGGCAAATGGTGACAGGCCTTGTAGTCAACAAAAAGATTAATGTTAAACGCGAATATTACAAGAATGCCAGGTCAATGTGCTATTCTCTGTTTCAGTCAGATCAATATTACATAGAGAAGCATTCAACGATACCATCGGCCGGAACAACCATACTCGACGATGGAGCCGCTGATAAAAAAGGCGAACCAACAAAAGAATATGAAAAAATTATCGGGAACATGGCTCAATTAGAAGGTGTCCTGAACTTCATTTATCATGTGAAAGACGAGCATGATAAAAGGGATAGATATGAGAAAGTAAAACATCGCAGTGCAATGGTGGAGCTTTATAGGAAATTCCTTTTCTATAAATATTTTTTTTCGGTGGATCGTCCATTAATCGTCTGCGAAGGTAAAACGGATTCCGTATATTTAAAATGCGCATTAATGCAATTATGTGATCATTATTCTGATCTAATTCAAAAAAAGAAAGATACTTATGAGTTTAATATATCATTCTTTAAAGTGTCGAAGAAAATCATGGATGTATTGGATATATCCGAAGGCACTGGTGGTCAGTTGGCATTAATGAATATATATGAAAAATACATTTCTATGTTTAAAGGATGTGGTAAGAAGCATCCTGTTATTTTATTGATCGACAACGATAACGGTTCTAAGGAAATAAAAAACAAGCTGAATGTAGACGATCTTTCAGGTCCATTCTGCTACTATAGACAAAACCTGTATGTTGTGGCCATTCCGCTTGGGCCTGATGGCAAAGAACGCATGATTGAAGATTTGTTTGAAGCTAAAGTTCTTAAGGCTAAAGTTGATGGCAAAGTTTTTAATCGAAAGACAAAACAATTAACAGCAACGGAATATGGGAAAACCGTTTTTGCTGAAAAAGTAGTGAGGGCTAATCAGAAATCAATTAATTTTGATGGCTTTAGAGGCGTATTGGATAGTTTCCGCGCGGCTATCGAAGATTATAAAAAAAGAATGTAAGAGCTGTTTCTTGATTAACAGGCAGCTATACCTTCACATGCAGCAGCGGCAGCCCCAGATGGCGGCGGTTTGTTTCCCCCAGCATCTTCGTCTGCTCCCGGACCGTAGGCGTCCCCCTTCGTCCCTTGCCCAGTTTGTCAATCAGGTGGGAACTCCCCAGGTGCACCGTGTGCTTCCCGAATTTCTGCCCCAGCTCGTCGGCCACACCGTAAATGTCTTTTATCTTTTCCGCCTGAATCGGATCGTCAAACAGCGTGTATTGCGTATCGGCATCCGCCTCCA
>JAGVUJ010000187.1 GCA_019136325.1 Deltaproteobacteria bacterium | reverse complement strand
AACTTAAAGATGTTAACTATTCCGATATTGGTTTTCAATATTATGTTTATACCGGCGCCGGGCTGAAGATAGATAAATGTTATTTGATGTGCCTTGATAACACATACGTCCGTAAAGGAAAAATTGATCCAAATAAATTGTTTAAGAAGATTGATGTCACTGATGAAATCAAAAAAACCTATAGCAAGGCAATTGAAAACAATGTTGCAGAAATGCTCAAGGCCATAACGGCTGAAACATTCATAGAATTGGGTATTGGCAAACATTGCAGTGATCCTTACGATTGCCCGCTAATAGACAAATGCTGGTCTTTCCTGCCCGAAAGAAATGTATTTTTGCTATACAGAAACAAAAAGCTTCCCCTGGCTTTAATTAAAGATGGCATTTTTGAGTTGGCCAGGATTCCTGATGATTATGAACTCAACGAAAAGAATCAAATACAGGCTGATTGTGAAAAAACCGGCAAGCCTCATATCGATCAGGACAAAATAAATATTTTCTTAGATACAATTCAATATCCTGCTTATTACATGGATTTTGAAACGTTTGCCTCAGCTATCCCAATATTTGATGATTCCAAACCCTATCAACAAATACCCTTCCAGTTCTCCGTACATGTGGTCAGAGAAAAGGGCGCCAGTCCGGAACATTATTCATTTCTGGCAGACGGCCCTAATGACCCACGTCCCGAGTTTATGGCAAGGCTAAAGGAAGTCATGGGCACCAAAGGTTCGATAATTGCCTATAATGCCGGTTTTGAAATAACCCGGCTGAAAGAATGCGCCTTAATACTTCCCAAATACCAAAAGTGGGTAGAATCCATAGAAGAAAGGATTCTTGATTTACTCCAGCCTTTCAGGGCTTTTGCTTATTATCATCCCAAACAAAACGGCAGTTGCTCGATTAAGAAAGTTTTACCGGTGCTAACAGGCAAGTCTTATGATGATATGGAGATCGGTGACGGCGGTACTGCCAGTGCTGAATATTTCCGGGTTACATTTACCGATGATAATCAAGACAAGGCCAAAGTCAGACAGTTACTGGAGGAATATTGCGGTTTAGATACCATGGGTATGGTGGATATAGTAGAACAGTTATACATTCTTAAATAAATCGGCGATTAACAGAAAGTTGCACAAGTGTCGAACTGTAATTATGAAATTACGTCTATTGGCATTCTTTTATCTTCAGATATTGTCTCATCTGCGGCGGGTCCAATTCCAGCCAGTCCGCTTTCCTGAGCAGTTCCCATTCAGCCGCTGTATAAGGCCTTTCCTTATCATAAACAAAGACACCGACGAATTTCACCTTGCGGACATTTTTCCAGTAATCAACCAGCTCCGGATGCGCGAAGAAAATATCATCCTGGATGAGAATGAAATCGTGAGAAAATTCTTTTTTGCCCCGGAATCCCAAAAAGAAAGTCCATTCGCTCAAAGTTGTCAGGTCAAGTGACGAGTAACGGTGGTCCAGATATTTCAGAATCCAGTGGTCGTTGAAAACGAGACCTCCCACCAGGCATTCCGGGCAGACTGCCTTAACGGCGGAAACGTTGCTTTTAAAGAAGGAAGAGGCAAAAACGTGTTTCTGATATTCGTATTTTTGAATCAGATTGCCGATCCATTGACCAAACTCCCCGGCGGTTTTGCTTTCTTCTTTCATGTCCAGGGAAACCATCGGCGTGACGCCATGTTCTTTTCTGGCCTTGATTAATTCAAACAGATCCACAACGGTCATGAAGGGTTCTGGTGCTAATTCCGGATTGGCATGATTCTTCGGCAGCTTTAACAAATCATGATATTGATCGCTGAAAGCCCCTTTTAATCCCGTCGCTCTCTTCATCTTGTAGTCATGCGAAACCAGTCCCATCCGGTTTCCGTTCCGGTCAACAAAGTCGATGATGTCCACTTCGATATTCGGAGAATCTGAATGAAGGGCCCTGACCAGTGCCGTACGCGAATTCTCCTGGGCAAAAGACGTGTCGCCCCGGTGCCAGGCCGCAGCCGGAAAATCAAAGGTATGACCGGTGACGCCAGGGATCAGAAATAAAAATATACTTATCGCAATCCATCCTCTTTTCATTTTCACAACCTCTGTATTCTGTTTGATTGAGTTTTATCCGATCACCATGGCGGCGTCTGACTCCGAGCAGAACCTGCCCTGCTCATCCCTGTAGGGATTTCCCCTGCCGGAGAAACCGTGGGAAACGGCGTGCGGCGCCACTGCATTTTGATCAACGTCCTGCCAATTCAGATCGCTTCTCAGGTGGATTCCGCACTTTTCCAGTTCCTCGATGTCTTTTTCGGTGGCCTCGCCCTTCTTCCACTTCTCGAACAGGTCACTGCATGATTTCAATTTTTCCTTGTACTCGTTGTAATCCTCCATCACCTGAAGGACATTAATGGTGAGCAAAATAGAGTTTAGCCGGGAAATGCTCTTGAGAAGGCCTTTCGCGTAACTCAATTTCTTGACGGGTATCCCTTTTTCGGCCGCCGCATCAACGGTCGCTTTCGTTCCCTTGGAATTGTTGTTTTGCAGACCGACCAGGGCATCGGATTGCTCCACGATAAGCTTGTCCCGGTTGTAACAAGCCTTCGCGTATGACCCGGCGGGCTGCCCGGCATCCTCAACAACATTGGCCCCCGCTTCTTTGGCTGCTTTCAGGAGGCTTCTGACGCTGGGGTTCTGATTGCCGATCTTTTCCGGCAGGTAGATATCGAGGCTGGAGGCTTTTCCGGCATCGACCGCCGTTTTGATCGCCGCTGCGTCAACACCGTGCGCCCCACCCGTGGAGATGCGCCAACCGGCGGACAGGGCTTTGTTGGCCTGCGACGCCGCCTGCTGCCGCATGGCCTCGCTTGCCTTTCTGCTGCCCACAATGGCCATCACTTTCGGTTTGTCCGCCATTCCTTTACCTCTATCTGACTTTCCTTTTGTACCCCTTCAGCGCTTCCATGATTTCGCCGTTCATAGCATCCATGGTCTTTTCCGCATCGAAGAGGATGGCAAAGAACGTCGCCTGGATGGCATCGAGCACCGCCGAAAGCCTTGTTTGATTGTCCGCCATGAACGTGGAGCGGGAAAAGAGATTGATCATTTCCGACACCTGAACAATCTTGGCCTGCTGGGCGTTGTTGAACCCGGCGATGAAAGCCTCCGGGATGCCGTTTCTTCTTGCCTCGTCCTGCCCGGTTGCGAGGCAGTCGATCAGTTTCTCGACCATGTAACGGCCCCATACCTCACCGGACAAATGCCTCAGCGCATCGCTTTCCTTCACAACTTTTGTGAAGCAGTCCCGGAATGTTCGGGAAATGATCAGCATGAAGTCGATCAGGCAGGCTTCCTTTTCCTTGTTGGCCAGTTTGATGTTAGGAATGACATGGGAGATCGTCACATCGAGCTTGGCAAAAAAGTCATGGCCGGAAAGATCGATGCAAGCCGCTTCGTCATCCGACGGCCGGAAGCCACGGTGTTTCTTCCTTCCCATCAGGCCCTGGAAGTATTTGTAGAGCAGGACCAGGGTAAGGACAAAGAACGTGGCCAGCGCGCCCATTTCGAGGTAGCCTTTGACGATGGACACATGCCTGAGATTCAGGAGAGCTTCCACTATTGCACCTGCTTTCCTTTTTGCCACAGTCTGTCGAACTCGAATGCAAAAGCGGCGATCACCTTTTTGTCCGTAATGAAGAGCATGGCCTCGTTGCTGTGGTCTTCCGCATCGTTGCTGATGTTGTAACTGCCGGTGGCCAGGGACTTCCCGTCAACAATGATGAACTTGTGGTGCATGGAGCCGCCGGACGGGCCGACATGGCGAACCGGTATGCCCGCACCGGCCAGCACTTTACCCATGCTGGTCTTCTGCCGCCCAAGGTTGGTGTCCAGAATAACCTGCACCTTCACACCACGCTTATGAGCAGCGATCAGGGCATTGGCCTGGTATTTGACCGTGAGGGAATACATGGCCACCCTGATGTCCGATTTTGCACCCCGGTACATCTTGACCAGGTTTTTGCCGATGCCACCCTGCGGGGAGAACAAAACCTTTGTATCCGCATGCACAGATGTGACGGTGAAAATCAGGACAATCAAGGTAATGACTATTTTTTTGAACATGATTTCCTTCTCATTCCGGTCTATGCCCGGTTATTCACCTTGCTTTTCCATGTTTTGGACATGCGATAACCCGCCTTCTTGTGGGCGGGCAATGGCAACGGCTGTCCGGTCTGGGGATTTCTGCCGGTGCGGGCGGCCATGTCCCGCATGGAGAAGGTGCCGAATCCGGGCAGTTTGATCTGGCCCCTCCCGGTCAGCAGGGACTGGAACGCTTCGATGGTGGCGTTGACCGCCTGATGTGCCGTCTTCTTGTCGCCGAGCTTCCCCGCGACAATGGTTCGCAGGGTCGTGATTGTCGGTTTTGATGAAACAACTTTGTATGCCATGATAAAACTCCTTTCCGTTACGTTTTGACCAGTTGCGGATTCACCTTGCGCTTCCACGCCCTGGACATGCTGAAAGAGACCCGCTTGCAGGCGGGGATGTAAATCCTTTCTCCCGTCTGCGGATTTCTGCCGTTGTGCGCCCGGACTTTCCTGAGCGCGAACAGGCCGAAGCCGGGAAGATGGATGCAGCCCTGGGACGTCAGCATCTCCTGCATGGCCGCCACGGTGGCGTCGACGCCCTGCTTGGCAAGCGTTTTGTCCCCCAGCTTTTCAGCAACAATGGACGCCATGTCTTTCGCCGTGGGCGTCCTGGTAATAACTTTGTATGCCATGGTAAAACTCCTTTCGTGGTGAGCTTGTCGAACCATTCTTTTGATGTGTAAAAAAGTGACGGCCGTCTTTTCCTCCATCGGGACAGCCGTCACCCGTTTCCCGCCGCATGGTCCTGCGGCTCCTTGACTACGCCCTAGACGACGCTTTTTTTGCAGCGCGGTTTTTTGCCGCCTTGTTGAGATCGGCTTTCCATGCGCCGGACATCTTGAAGGCGACCTTTTTGGTGGCCGGGATGTCGATGGTTTCGCCGGTCTTCGGG
>JAGVUJ010000207.1 GCA_019136325.1 Deltaproteobacteria bacterium | reverse complement strand
TGCGTTCAAACATAAACGGGCTTTAAAGCTGACTTCTTCCGTTTAAGCCCGCACGCCGTTCGTTTTTCTCCGGCCCGTTAAAATACTTCTGCTTCTCCTCTTCCAACAAAACTCACTTACTGCCTTTAACCGCCGCCGATTTTGCCGGCGGCAGTTTTATTACCAATATGTACCATCCCCTTCGAATGGTCTGTGGAGCTCGGTGGACGTCTCATACGAAGGAATCTTCAAAAAGATCCCCGACACGGTTGCTACATTGTCGGTATTGACCGCAGATTCATAATCATACTTCGACGCGAAAACGAACGCGAATATTTCATTATTGAAATTAACCACCCTTTGCCCCGATGCGGTCTGTCTGAGCAGAACGCCGTTATTCTGACCGGTACCGCCCGCAACCAATCCGTTAATCGTGCCAATGGTCTGTGTGACGTTCCCCGAAACATGCATACTGCCTATTTCAATGTAATTGAGTGTTCGGTTCGCAGCATTGCCGATATTATCATAACCCAGATCGATGTACAGGCCGTTCAGTTTCAGCGGCGCGCCGCTACCGGTGTCACTTCGATCACCTATCCAGAAATTCGTGTGATCCTGATCCCATCCGCCGTTATAGTAACCCATTTTCTGAGACTCGATAAACGCATGGGCCTCCACGTCGATTCCCATGGAGATGCGAATGACATTTTGGCTTCCGGTATTATATCCCCGCGTGCCTATCTGGGCACCATTTTGGTCGACAACAGGCCAGAAATCGGTGCCTCCCGGAAAATGCTCGATCTTGAAAAACGCCTGACCTTCAATTTCAGAAAGCTCGGAGTCGGACATCTGGGTCGGCGCATAACCCACAGAAGAGGTCAGGAAAAAAAACAGGGCGACGGCAAAAAAAGCGAAAAATATTTTGAAGAAAAGGGGCCGAACTTTTGTTTGCTTCAAGTCAATTTTCATCCCGAAACGGGCTCCTTAAGAAATCATTCACCATTACATATTTGAAGGGCTAATATTTTTACGAGTGGTTTACCATATACAGACCAAAAATAAATGTCAAGCGCAATTTTGTTTTCGTTTATTTCTTAATAATTTTAATATCTTAATGTCATAGGAAGAACGCAACCGCCATGCAAAAAAGCCCCAGTTTGTTTTATTGATGCGGAAAAGTCTGATGCGCCGTTTTATGACGGTCACGGCCACGGTCGAATAGGGCAATCAAAACGCCGCCGAAACCGATGGTGATGACCGCGGCCTTAACCAGCATGCCCGTGTAAAAAGGCGCCCAGCCGATGATCCACCACAAAATCATGCCCAGCAGGGTTTCTTTCATCAGCGATTCTCGATGGTGAAGAAAAGAATTAGTCAATACAAACCTCCCCAAAAGGGCGCTCATCGCCAGAAATCCGAAAATAAATGCCAGCAGCACAAGGGAAAAAGCTAGTGGAATCAATGGAATGCCGATAAAGGAAAGCGCAAGCAGCATAAACAAAGGAGCAATGATCAGAACGCCGAGCATCCCCCAGAAAAAGGATTTTGCTTTATGGCCGGCAACGGAAACGATGATCGCGTTCAACGGGCGGGGAAACAAAAACGTCATCAGCAGCGACAGCGTTAAGAGGAAAGTGAAAAAACAAAAGTAGATGATATCCGTCAGCCAGGACCATTCTTCCTCTTGATCGTAAAAAGCTGAAGAAACAGCGGCCAAAAAGTTCGCGGAGTTCACTTCTGTGACGCTGCCGTATATCTGGGCGCCATTGCCCCGCGCAACAATTCCGCCGACCGTAACCACGTTGCCCCGCACCACGGCTTCACGGGTGATCACGACGGAGCCGCCCAGGGCGACAACATGCTTTTCAACCAGTCCCCCGACGGTGATCTGCCCGCCGATGGTTATGACGCTGTCCACCCGCTGGCCTTCGGCAATATTAACGTCTCTGCCGATCTTGAAGATGTTTTTGGCGTCAACCGGCGTTGCACAAAACAACAATACGAAAACGAGGAGGGGGAAAAGCAACTTTTTTCTCATGTTGCACCGTTCTTAATTTTTTGCGTGTGACACAAAATATTTCTGCCGGACATATTCAATGACACCCGGCATCACGGAAATAATGATAATCGCGATGATCACCAGGGTAAAATTTCTTTTGACGGCGGGAATCCCGCCGAAGAAATATCCCGCCAGTAGAAACAGACAAATCCAGGCAACGCCCCCGACAACATTATAGCTGATGAATCGCAGATATTTCATTGTGCCGATGCCGGCCACAAAAGGGGCGAAGGTGCGGATAATGGGAATAAACCGGGCAATGATAATCGTTTTGCCGCCGTGCTTTTCGTAGAACTGATGCGTCCGCACCAGATACTCCTGTTTGAAAAAGCGGCTGTCCGGATAATGAAACACCTTGGGACCGAGAAATTTCCCGATGGAATAGTTGACCGTATCTCCCGCGACAGCGGCGATGCAGAGTAATATCAGTAAAACTTCAATATTCAACGCTCCCTGCGCGGCAAATGCGCCCAGTGCGAACAACAGCGAATCGCCGGGCAGGATGGGTGTTACCACCAGGCCGGTTTCGCAAAAAATAACGAGAAAGATGATCACGTAGGCCCAGATGCCGAAACTCTGAATGATCAGCGGCAGGTATTTATCCAGGTGAAGGAAAAAATCTATAACGTAGAGAACCGCATCCATAAGTAATGTACGATGAAAACCTTAAAATAGAAATAAATGTGACGTTACCGTATAGAGAAGAACATCCCGCCTGTCAACCTGAAAAAGGTTTTGTCTGCTCACAATAATCTCATGGCAACGAATTTTTCGATTGCCGGGATTAATCGGTTCTAACGTTTGTTCTTTTTGAAATTCTGATGGTAAAGGCAGAGCTTGCCTCTGTCTTCCGGATAGGCAACAAAATTTTTATCCAGCGTGCTGATCTGCTCCTGCCGGAACATCATTTCCAGAAAAGCATAGAATTTGCGTTTGAATTCGCCAAAGCTCTCCGAGAATGTACTCACGCCAGTAATCGAAACCCGTATTTTGAACCATCTGCCGCCAGTAAGGGGTGAGTGGCTTGGCGGTCAGCTTGGAGAACTGCACGTAGTCGAGTTTCAGGGATTTGGCAAATTTCACCGTTTGCTGAAAAGTTTCCCGTGTCTCACCCGGCGATCCGACGAGAAAAAATCCAAGCGCTTTTATGCCCAGGCCTCGGGTCGTTTCTATCGTAGCGCGAATCTGCCGCAGGCTGATCCCCTTGTTCAACCGGTCCAGAATCTCCTGAACACCCGATTCAATGCCGAAGTATATGCGCGAACATCCCGCCGCCTTCATCTTACGCAGCAGCGCTTCATCAACACAGTCAATGCGGGTGCGGCAGGCCCAGGCAATATCCATACCGCTTCGGATGATCCCGTCACAAATGGCTTCCGTCCGTTTGCGGTCAATGCAAAAATCATAATCAAAAAAATCTATCTCATGGATATTGTACTTTGCATAGCACTCCGTGATCTCGCCCATGACAGTTTCGGGACTTCGTGGATTGTACGGGGTATGTCCGGCTTCACAAAATAAACAGCCGTTGGGACAGCCTTTGCTCGTAACCATGACGGTAAAGTTCTTGCGCTCGGTCGTAAATTCGGCATAGAGATCATTGGGTAGAAGATGCCGCGCGGGATTGGGATAGTCGTCAAAATCCGGATCCTTGCCGCAAGGGGTCATCTTAATCTGACCGTTATCTTTGTAAATCAGACCCGGCACATCCTCGAACCGGCGCCCGCCTTCCAGTTCCTCCAGCAATCGCGGCAGGGTGTAAAAGGCGCTGTTGAAACAACCGAAATCAGGACCATCCACGGACAGGGATTCGTTCGGGTAAACCCTCAGATTATAGCCGCCGATCATCACCGGCACCTTGAGATGTTTTTTGAGAAAATTGACCCATTCCAGCGTTTCGCGGAACATATAGGTCGTCATCATGAAGCCCAGAACATCCGGCTTCCACTGTTTCAATCGGTCCAATACATCCTCTTTAGTCAAACGCAGGGTGCGAGCGTCAATCAGCAGCGCGTCGTGCCCCGCTCTTTCAGCGATCGCACAGACCCACGCCAGCGAGAGAGGAGGAAAGAGCCCGAAATATCGCTGGACAACTTTCAGATTCTCTTCATGAAGCTTATATTGAAATGGATTGAAAACACACGCAAATCTCATATTCTCTCTGCCAACCGGTTTCTCGTATAACATGTGTCTATGTAATCAACAAGCGATTCAAACAAAATTTCTTTCGGCTTATTTTTTTCTTTCCCAAAGGACGTTTAAAAAAGGTTTGATAAAAAACAATCCAAGTATCGCGGGAAGAAGGCCATCAATCAAGGTGATCAAAAGGCCTCCGGCCAGCAATTTTTCAGGAGTGGCGTAACCCGAAAAAAGAAACAGAACAGCCGACTCCCTGATGCCCAGACTCCAGTGGGTTATGGGAAGATAAGCAGCGAGGATTGCTGCGGAACCCAAAAACAGAAGGGCGGCAAAAGGAATTTCCACATGAAAGGATTTTAACAAAGTAAAGATAATGAGCAATTTGGAGCCTTCAATCACCAGCGAATGAAAAAATATTCTTGTGATCCCCTGCGCCTTCAGTGGCTCATTGACGCCAATGCTTTCTGCCGGCAGTTTTTGAAACCTGGCCAGAAAAGCGGTCAGCAAACCGGGTATCTTCTGAAGTCCCCAAAAAGAAATAAAAAAAACCAGAAGACCAAAGATCAAAGCAAAAATCATGATGACAGACAAACGCTGAAAATAAAAGATTCCGCCGAAAGAACAGTAAAGCACCAGCGCCATAAGACTCAGGCAAAAGCCAAACAGCAATGAAAAAATTCCCAGGGAATAGGAAAGATCATGCTTCCTTTTCATATAAGCCAGAATCGTCAATTCTCCCATCTTAAAAGGAAGAACACCCTTGATGGCATTGCAGCCCATTCTGATGATCACCGCTTCATAAAAGGAAAGTTTATACCCCATCATGGCTAAAGTATTTTGATAGCGGATGGAAGAAAAAAATAAATGGGCCGACAGGGAGAACAGTATGGCGATGCAGACCCATTTAGCCTCTGTCTGTTTTAGAACAGCCAGGACATCCACCATCCTGATTTGAGAAAAGATGATGAGGAATATGGCGATAATGACCACCCAGGATAATAGTGACCTCAGGATTATCCTGCGGGATGAGGCTTTTGCATTGCCCAACCGGTCCTGATTTTTACGATTCATGTGTTTTTTCTTTCCGGATATTTTCCGAATCGGGAATGGATCAGGAATCCTGCTCAAAACATGTTTTTCAATAGCTATGGATGACGGATTCTCTTTAAAAACTGGTTTAAATAGTAATGGATGTATGTATAAAATCGAAGGTCGCTTTTTAAAATGCCCGTTATCAATTGGGCGACGACAATCAGCGGCTTCGGCACAAATCGGAAATACCGGTAATACTTATTTTTCAAAATGGACTTCAGCAAAGGATTCGGAAGCAGAGGATATATTTTATATAATTTTTCAAAATTATCCTTCATGATCTTGGCAGCCGGAGCCTTGATGTAATCCGTATGGAAAAAATCACTCACGTCGCCTTGCGCAAAACCTTCGATGTCGCTTTCATTGATCATCCCCATTTCTTTTGCCTTTTGCACGATCGGCAGTTTGGGAAAGTAGGAAAGGGAGAAACACTTAATCCGGTTCAGATAACCTTTCGGGTTAATGATCTGAAAAGGAAGAACATAATCTTCTTCCCGCATTAAAGGGAGCGCCAGAATAAGATCGACGTCGTACCGTAAACGGGCGTTATCACAAGCGTTGAAGGCTTTCTTGATTTGGTCATTGGTTTCAAAACGGTTTAAAATATCTTTTCTGATGTGCTCATTGAATGTCTGAACGCCAAAATCAATGCCATAACAACCGGTGTCTTTCATCAATTTAAGAATGTCTTCATCAGCAAACGCCACATGACCTTCACAACGGAAAGGCACGGAAATTTCTCTTTTGTATTCTTTCAAAAGGTCTCTGAGCCATTTTTTATCTGTAAAAAATACGCTGTCAAAAAACATGACTCTTTTAAAATCGTATCTCCGCTTCATTTCGGTTAATTCATGCATCACGGAATCAATGCTTCGTCGCCTGTAGTAATTTTTTCCATAAAGTGAGTGCATATAAGATTCGCAGCAATAATTACAGCTGAACTTGCAGCCTCTGCTCGTCATGATCATATAATCGTCGCGGTGATTCACCTCGTTTTCAAATAATGCCTTGTCGGGCAAAGGAAGCCTGTCGAGATTCTCGATGGGTGAACGCATCGGGTTGTGGACGACAACCCCTTTTTCCCGATACCAGACATTCGGCGCATCACAGGATTCTTTTTTTGAAGACAACCCCTCGACAAAATCCAGAAGAGCGTCTTCCCCTTCTCCCTCGATGACGTAATCCACCGCTTCGTCTTGAATCACCACCTCCGGAACAAGCGTGGCGTGCACGCCGCCGAATACCGTTTTCGCACCGGTTTTTTTCTTGACGCTCTCCGCTATCTGTTTCGCCCATTGATAGGTGCTCGTATAAACCGAAAACGCCACCACATCCGGATTGGTATTCTCTATTGTTTCAAGAACTGATTTTCTCCTGTCAAAGAACCTTTCCAGGGATGCAATGTGGAATACGTTATCCTCACGGCTGAAAAGGCCGGGATCGTGCGCTAAAAAAGTTTCGTGCCCCGCTTTTTTCAGGACGCTTGAGAGATACTCTATCCCCAGATTTTCTCTTCCCAGATGAACGAATGTTATTCTCATGACCACCCAACCATTACCTAGATACACTCCTTGTCAAAAAACAATAAAGGTAACGTATTATTAAAAAAAATTTGTTGATGATAACGAAAACAGAGCGTGTCAGATAATCTGTGTAAATGACTTTTTTCATAATCAGCCCGACATCCGATCGCTGTAAAATAATCTGTGTGAATGGATTTTTTTCATATCACCGCCAAATCAAAACGGTTCTCGTACATAACAGCCGGCCGTAAAATTGTCAAAGCCCGGTTCACCAAAGGCATTGTCCATTTATTCATTTGGCTAGCAGTTTATTCCGTTCATAAGCAACCGTGTCTTCGATGGGCGCTTAATAAACCATTTTCAGATCGGCGATAAATTCTTTCTGGTATTTTTGATCTTACCCCAAAATATTGTACCACGTTCAGATTGGGTCCTTGTTCCTTTAACATAGCTTGAAGTTATTTGACACAAGGTCAGAGAGACATTAACGGCAATAACCTTTGCTCTTGGTAAATTCTAAAAGTCGGCAGTCTCCCCATTCACAAAGCCTTTGCGCGTCATGGCAACCATCTTGGTTATTACCCTGAAAGAGATAAGCAACCGCCCGGCTGTGATAGGCTAAGATATAATTAGGTTTAAGTTTAATGGCCTTATTAAAATCTTCAATGGCCGGCTGATACTGACCGATTTTAGCGTAAAGGGTCCCTTTATTGTAATAGGCATCAACAAAATCCGGGTCAAGGCTGATCGCTTTATCAAAATCTTCTATAGCGTGCAGATACTGTCCGAATTCAGCATATGCAGTTCCTCTGTTATAGTATAACTCGGCCAAGTCCGGACTAATCCGGATGGCTTCGTTATAATCGTCCATCGCCAGTTTGTCCTGACCAAGTTTCGCATAGGCATTGCCCCGGTTACTGTAAAATTGTCCTTCATAAGGTCTCAAACGTATGGCCTGCCCGTAGTCATCCATGGCGCGACTGAATTGGCCGGATTCAATATAAGCGTCAGCCCTGTCACAATAATAATGTGGACTATCGGGATTAAGACGGATGGCTTCGTTGTAATGAGCAATGGCCCGTTCGAAATCTTTATTCTTATGTAGTTCCATGCCGAGACGATGATGAACAAAATAATTATTACTAGTTATCTGCAAAGTGTGGCTAAAGAGCGTTATGCCATTTTCCCAGAAACTGCATTGCCGCCATGTTAAAACAGCAAGGATGACCACGGCAGCTATTCCGGCGGGGAATAAAACC
>JAGVUJ010000257.1 GCA_019136325.1 Deltaproteobacteria bacterium | reverse complement strand
GCTGGAAATTTAAATAAATATATAATATAAAATAAAACTTAACATCTAAGGGGTTAAAATACTTATGCGTTTTGAAATTTCCCGCGGTGGCAGCGGGCTGACTTATGAAATACGAAATATCGTACTGATTGCCAACAAGCTCAAGGAACTGGGCGTTGACATCATTTGGGAAAATATCGGTGATCCGGTGCAAAAGGGTGAACAAATTCCCGCCTGGATGAAAGACGTTCTGATTGAAATCATCAAAGATGACGCGTCGTTTGCCTATTCGCCGACGAAAGGCGTGGATTCCACAAGAAAATTTCTGGCCGACCGTCTCAACAAACGCGGCCATGTCCGGATTACCCCGGAGGATATCATTTTCTTCAACGGCCTGGGTGACGCCATTGCCCGCGCCTACAGTTCCATCCAGGTTGACGCGCGTATGATCATGCCGGAGCCGACGTATTCCACGCACTTCATGGCGGAAGTTCTGCACGCGTCGTTTCCGCCCAACACCTACCGGTTGAATCCATACAACGGATGGCATCCGGATATGCGCGAACTGGAACAGAAAGTCAGAAGTCACAAGGCTATTGTGGGAATTCTGGTCATCAACCCCGATAATCCCACCGGTTTCGTTTATCCGGAGGAAACGTTGCGGAATGTCGTGCGGATCGCCAAAGAAAACGATCTTTTCGTCGTTTTTGATGAAACCTACATTAATATTGTCTATAACGGCAAGAAGACCGTGCCGCTTTCCGATATTGTCGGCGATGTTCCGGCCATCAGCATGAAGGGAATTTCCAAGGAGCTGCCCTGGCCCGGCTCGCGGTGCGGCTGGATGGAAGTTTACAATGCCGGCAAAGATCCTATTTTTGACCGTTTTATCAATACCATCCTGCACCAGAAAATGTCGGAAGTGTGTTCGACAACATTGCCGCAACTGGCGATTCCTAAAATCATGACGCATCCCGAATACTACAATTATCTCGATGAACGCAAACGACACTATGAAAAACTTTCGAATATCGCCTATAATATTTTGAAGGATATTCCCTGCCTGATGGTGAACAAGACCGACGGCGCTTTTTATATGACAATCGTGTTCAACGAATCCGGTCTCAACAGCAATCAAAAGCTTCATATAAAAAATGGAGAGATAAGGGAATTCGTCGAAAATCTTGTCAAGGAACCCATCGAACACGACAAGCGATTTGTTTATTATCTGCTGGCGGCGACGGGAATCTGTGTTGTTCCGCTGACATCGTTCTTTACACCGCTTTTAGGCTTCCGCATGACGCTGCTGGACAAGGACGAAGCGGAATTCGAATACACGATAAAGACCATCGCTGAGAAATTTACCGAATATATTAATTCCTCCAGCAAGAACATGCAGACCGCCATCAATCTGTATTAAAGAAACGCTTTTCTCCGGCCGTTTCTCTTTCTGCTGGCGTTATGGATCCATAACGGTTCCGGTAAAAGGCAGATCCAATGATTGTTTCAGTATTTCTTTTTATACTGGGTATTGTTCTTTTGTGGGCGGGGACGGAATCCGTCCTGCGCCGCGTCCCGATTCTGGCAGGCTGGCTGCGGGTTTCTCCTCTGGTGGTTACGGTCTTGCTGCTGGCTGTCATGACCTCTCTCCCGGAGTTTTGCGTGTCGCTCTTCGCTTCCCTGCGCGGGCAACCGGCTGCCGCGGTGGGCAACATTGTCGGGTCCAATTTTGTGACGTTGACCTTTGTTGCCGGCATTTGCGCCCTGTGGCGACCGATCGTCGTCGGCTCCACGCTGCGCGAGAGAGAATCCAGTTGGATGATTCTTTCCGCCGCTCTTCTTCTGGTCATTGCCATGGACGGTTTGATCAGCCGGATAGACGGCCTGATCCTGATTGCGGCATACTATCCTTATCTCAGAGGCACCATTGACGACGCGAAGCAGCAGAGAAGGGAAACGCCCGTCACGGACATGGCGCGGCCCTGGCTGCACATAAGCATTTTTATTGCAGGCATTGCCATGATTGTGCTGGGGTCGAGCTGGATCGTGGAAAACGGAACCTCTCTGGCGCGTCTGCTGGGGATGAATGATCTTCTTATCGGCGTCACCTTCTATGCGTTCGGAACGTCTCTTCCCGAACTGGCGATTGCTCTGGGCGCGGTGTTCCGGCGTCAGGCCGATGTGACACTGGGAGAAATTTATGCGTCCAACATTTTTACCGGACTGGCCGTGGCGGGCGCTCTGTGTCTGGTGAGGCCGTTGCCGGTTGAACCGATCATCGTACAACGCGATCTGCCCATGCTGATTGTGGCGGGCGTTCTCCTGCAGATGTTTGTCACCACCGGAAGAAAATTCATCCGTCTGGAGGCGCTGGTGATGATTGCCATCTACGCCCTTTTTCTCGCGGCTCAGTTCATGGGGTTCAGCATATCTCTGTCTTAATAAAATTTCCTGATAAACTCAGGGCCTGAAATTGTTGGCACACCCGATAATAAATTTATGAACAGATCACCATCAGTCCGGAACATGCACAATAACGCGAACCCGCTGGAAAAGCGCGCCATCCGGCGAATGACGCTCCGCCTGATACCGTTCATGTTCATCCTTTACATTGTCGCTTATCTGGACCGGGTCAATGTGGGATTTGCCGCCCTGCAAATGAATGCCGAACTGCAATTAAGCCATGCAACTTTCGGATTAGGCAGCGGCATCTTCTTTATCGGTTACTTCCTTTTTGAAATCCCGAGCAATCTTATTCTGCACAAAATCGGCGCCAGGATATGGATTGCCCGGATCATGATCAGCTGGGGTGTGATTGCCTCGGCGATGATGTTTGTTGCCGGACCAACGAGTTTTTATACGCTTCGTTTTCTATTGGGGTTTGCCGAAGCCGGGTTTTTCCCGGGCATGATTCTCTATCTGACGTATTGGTTTCCCCGCAAGTATCTGGCGCGCAATGTGGCGCTTTTTATGACGGCAACGGCGCTGGCCGGTGTTGTTGGCGGCCCGGTGTCCGGCGCTCTTCTGGAAATGCACGGCCTGGGGGGATTGTCCGGCTGGCAATGGCTTTTCCTCCTGGAGGGGCTTCCCGCCGTATTGCTGGGTCTGGCTGTCTTTTTTTACCTGCCCGACAGGCCGGAAAATTCAGCCTGGCTTCCGGAGGAAGAGAAGGCGTGGTTGCGCGGACAGCTGGAACAGGAGGAAAAAGAAAAAACAGGGTACCCGGAACAGGGACTTTTTCAGACTGTTCGGAGCGGCCGTGTATGGGTTTTGTGTATGGTCTATTTTACTCTTGTTGTTGCCATGTACGGCATCGCTTTCTGGATGCCGCTGATGTTGAAGAGCATCGGCGGTTTGAGCGATTTTCTCGTCGGCGTTGTATCAACGTTCCCGTATCTTGCCGCAGCCGGGTTTATGGTGATCGTCGCAACGTCATCCGATCGAACCGGGGACCGTCGGTTACACATGGCGGGGGCATTGGTCATGGCATCTATTGGTTTTGGTCTGTCCGTCTTGACCGATTCTCTCGTTGGAAGCGTGTTTTGTCTGGCCGTCGCCGCCGCGGGAATTTGGGGCGCCCTCGGTCCTTTCTGGGCTTTTGCCGGTTCCTTTCTCCGCGGAACGGGCGCAGCCGGTGGTTTTGCCCTGATTAATTCCATCGGTAATCTTGGCGGTTTCACCGGACCTTACCTGATGGGATGTTTGCGGGATTCGACCGGCTCTTATGCGGCCGGCATGCTTTTCCTCGGATGCACGATTTTAGCAGGCGGCGTCGGGGCATGGCTTTTGAAATTCAGTCAAAGCGGCCGGCAGGCGTGTGGAGTCCGTCAAACAAATCCGTCCGCGTTTGAATAAAAAGAAAAGAGCAAAAGGCTTGTGAAAAAAGTCTTCTGCTCTTTTCAACGTTAAAAAATCAGATTCACGTCTGCACGGCGGGAGTCCTCGATATGTTTGTCACCTGCCGCGCCGGCCGAATCACGCCACCTCATTCAAAGCCAGATCCTGATAGGCGTGGAAAAACTTTTGGCAAAACGCATCCCACCGCATGCAAATATCGATGGTTTTTTCATCCATCTGAAAAAGATTGGAGTAAGCCACCAGTTCGGTAATCTCACCGGACAATTCCGCGACGATTTTATCATCCAGACCGGAAAGAATATGGCGCACAAACTCCGCAGGCTTGTACCAGTCGCTGGCTTTTTGCAGATCGCGGTGAATCTGTGTCAAAAGAACATTTCGCGGACCTTCCCACAGTTCGTTAATGGCGGAGTCGCGGTACAGGCGAGGCAGGGATGAAAAATCCTCCATGACGCCGTGTCCGCCGAAAATGGACATGGATTCGCGAATGACATCCGTGCAGTCCCAGGCAGCGGCCATTTTTTGCAGCATGATGAGTTCCCGGATATTGAAACGATTCTTCCGGCTTTCATCCGGCTCATCCGCTGCCCGTACGCCTTTGAGCCCTCCTTCCAGCATCAAAAAATCCCGGTACAGCTTGAAAGCCCCGGCCGTTGTCCTTTTAGCCATCTGATCGATTCTGCTGATCTGAGCGGCAACCAGCGGGAATTGGCCAATGGTCAGGCCGAAAGCATTGCGGAATTCAGCGTATTTTTTTGCTTCCCGGACGGCCCGCGTCATGTAAGCAGCGGCGGAAAGTCCCACGGTCAAACGTGAATATGTCAGGACGATACCAACGACGTTGGCGACGCCTTTTTCCAGCGGACCCACCGGATAGGCGACCGCGCCATTGAACGTCAATTCCGCCGTGGTCAGCTCACTGGTGCCCATCTTCCATTTAATCCGGTCGATGGTGTAGCCGTTGCGTATTTCCTTTTCCTTGTTGCCGGGAAGCCAGGACGGCACGACAAAAAGGGCGACTTTTTCCGATCCGACCGGTTTGGCCGTGACGACGGCATAGTCCGCATGCGTCGCCGAACAGAAGAATTTGGTTCCGTAAAGCCGCCAGCCGCCTTTTTCATGAACGGCTTCCAGTATATTTGCCGGCACATCCGACCCACCCTGGATTTCCGAAAGATACTGGGCGCCGATGGCAAAATCGCCTTTGATGCCGTCTTTGCAGTGTTTAAGAATTTCTTTTGTTTCCGGCGAATCGGCGTATTTGTTCAGTAGCTCGACCAGACCTTCCGTGCAGGTGATGGGACACCCAATACAGGCCTCGCCGTTCTGGTAGATGATGTACATTTTAATCAATTTGACCCAGGGCGACGTTTTTTCGGCAAAGAACGCTTCGGAAAAAATCTCCTTTTCCATGATTTCCGTTTCATGCGGGCGCACGATCCGGTCGATGCGGTTGTGATGACCGTCGTAGTGCAGCATGAAAGGCCTCTTCTCCGGCCGGGCGATGCTGTCGGCAAAATCGCGCCACCGGAAAGACGCTTTTGCGGAAACCTCGCGTGCCCGGGCATCAACCTTTTCCCATTCGTTTCCGGTGAAATGGCGCACCGCCTTTTGGATGAACGGATCGTCCCGGTAGTAGTCAACGCTTTGACGCCATTTTAAAAAATCATCAAAATTGTATGGATTGTTGCGATCAGGCAGAGACATATAACCTCCTTGGTCACGATATTATGATTGACTTTGTCAACCAGCGGTTATATTACAAACCATTGGTTACACAGTCAAGCTTTTTTGCTGCAATGTTTTCATGGGATATGGTATAGGGAAACAAAAAAATTGATATGAAAAAGAAAAATACTTTTGCCGAACTTAAAAGCAACGAAAAACGAGTGCGGCAGGGCATGATTGTCGAAGCCGCTCAGCGTGTCTTTGCCGTCAAGCCGTTCAACAACGTCAGCATTCGCGACATTGCCCGGGAGGCCGGCATTTCTCACGCGTCCATTTACCGGTATTTTCCCGATCAGCAATCCCTTTTTGTGGAGGCCTTTCTGCATGGCGCCGAAGAGATTACGGCTATTCTGGACGGGATCATCAAAAACAGCAGAAAGAATCCCATCGAGAAAGTGGCCGAAGCGTATCTCAGCTATCTGATTGATAATGACCAGTATTTCCGCATGATGACGCATTTCATGCTGGACGGTTCGCTTTCCTCCGAAATGGTGGAAAGGCTTAATGTCTCCGAACGCCGCCTGTTTGATAAATTCGATACGCTCTTCCGGAAAGTGAACATGCCGGAACCGGTCCGGCCGCTGTCCCATGCTTTTTTTGCGGCGCTCAACGGCGTTCTCATAACCTTCAGAAATTATCCCGGCCGGAATTTAAAAGATGTCCATCATCATATGCACCGCATCGCCCGGATTATCGTATCTAAATTTTGCGCCACATCTGTTTAAGTGAATCCATAAAAAATGAAAGAGCAGAAGGCAACAGACCTTCTGCTCTTTATATTAGACTAATGTTTTTAGTTATGATCCCGATATGCGTCGTGCATGATTCCCCGTCACTGCGTTTCGGGGATAATTCGACTAACAAGTTTCGGTTCACTGCGTTCCCAAAACTTGAGTCTCATTAGAATCGGCCGCCTCGGTTTCCACCGCCGCTGCGATTGCCGCCCCGGAATCCGCCGCCACGATTACCGCCGCCGCGATGTCCTCCGCCGGCGCCGAATTCTTTCTTCGGTCTGGCTTCGTTGACGGTAATGGTTTTTCCGTCCAGTGTGCCGCCATTGAATTTTTTAACCGCTTCCGCCGCGCCTTCTTCCGTTTTCATTTCGACAAAACCAAATCCCTTGGATTGGCCCGAAAATTTATCCTTGATGATGGTTGCTGACTCGACTTCTCCGGCTTCGGAAAAATTTGATCTGAGATCATCGTCGGTGATTTTATAAGACAGATTGCCGACATACAGATTTTTATTCATTTTTATCCCCTTTCTTCTAGTGATTTTTATAATCTTTATTCCCCGATGGGTTTTACAAAGCATCAAAATCACCCCCATCCGTCTCCTGGTTGAGAAGGAAGGAAAAAGTGAGGGGCTTTTATGCCTTACCTCTATCGCTCTTTGAAAAGCTGTTTACAACTTAAAGCAAAAAAACCACCACAGCTCCAGGGAGCATGGTGGCTGTGTTTCATCCATTAAAAATTAAATATTTTATAATAGAAAACACGTGGTCTTGCTCTTCCTTTATTTATTCACATTGACGATTGATAGTCAAGGGATTTTTCCCCCGCCCGGTTGCGCATTATTTGATCATCCTTTTGCGCATGATGAAAACAGACAGGGGAAACATCAAAAGGCAGAAAACAAGAAGATAGCAGGCGCCGATCAAGGCCTCCGGATCGAAAATGCCCAGGCTCAAGGCCCGCGTCAGATTTACCAGATGCGTAAGCGGCAGAGCCAGGGCAACATATTGAGCCCATTGAGGCAGTCCGGTTATCGGGAAAAACGTGCCGCCGAAGAGAAACATGGGAGTAATGAATAAAAAAACCGGCAAGTTAAAAAGTTCTATTCTTTGCACCAGCGCCGTGAAGAGGATGGCCAGCGAAGCAAAGGCGAAGCCTCCCAGAAATGCGACGGGCACGATTAAAATTCCCGCCGGATAACTAATCAATCCAAAGAAACTGATTACGATCAGCATGATAACCGTTCCGATAACTGATTTGGTTGCGCCCCAGACTATTTCGCCGGTAATGATTTCTTCGGCGTTGAGCGGCGTCGCCATCATCGCATCAAACGTCTTCTGATAATACATCCGTACGAAAGAACCGAACGTATTTTCAAAGAAAGAATTGTTCATCATGTTAATTGCCACCAGCGAGGGCGCGATGAATTGCACGTAAGAGATTTCACGGGAAGCGTACCTGACGGACTCAATCATGCCGCTGAAACCGATTCCGAATGCCAGCAGATAGAAAACAGGCTCCAACAACGGCGGCAGGAAATTAACTTTCCAGTTTTCGCGATAAACGGTCAGATTGCGCTGCCAGACCCGCATGAATCGGACGGAAATATTAAAATTCATTCCCGCAGCCCCCTCCCGGTTAATTTCAGAAAAACATCTTCCAGAGTCGCCGAACGCAGAACGCAGCTCTTATGTGTAAAGCGTCCGCAGATTTCCCGGTAAAGTTCATGCCCGTTGCCCGCATAAATAATCAGGCGGTGTCCCAGATCTTCCAGCCTTTCCTGCTTTTCACGGGTAAAAGATCGCAAATCATCATCCGGTTCGGCAATTTCAATAATATTCCCCCCGGTGTATTCGCTGATCAGCGATTGAGGCGATCCCTGCGCCAGAATTTTTCCGTGATCCATAATCACCAGATCGTCGCAAAGACGCGCCGCCTCATCCATATAATGTGTGGTCAGTAAAATAGAGATGCCTTGTTTTTTTAAAAGCTCCAGCCGTTCCCAGAGCTGGTGGCGGGATTGCGGATCGAGGCCCGTTGTCGGTTCATCCAGAATCAGCAACTCGGGTTGATTGATCAGGGCGCGGGCGATGACCAGACGGCGCACCATGCCTCCGGAGAGTTCCGTGGCGCGGGCGTCGCGACGTTGTTCCAGCGTGAAATATTTTAACAATGATAGCGCTCGGTCCTCGGCTGTTTTATGATCGAGGTTGAAATAGCGGGCGAAGACCTGAAAATTCTGCATGACGGTCAGATCGGGATCGAGCGTATTGTCCTGCTGACAGACTCCAATGCGGGCTTTGATTTTCCGGTATTTTTTTTTGATGTCCATTCCGAACACAAAAATATCGCCGGATGTCAGCGGCGAGAAACCGTAAATCATTCTGATCGTGGATGTTTTCCCGGCGCCGTTCGGCCCCAGAATGCCGAAACAGGTTCCTTGGGCAACGCTGAAAGAAATATCATTCACCGCGGTGAAGGCGCCGAAACTTTTTTTCACATTACGGGCAACGATGACCGGCCGAGGTCTGTTTATTTCCGACATATAAAATCACCATCCACTGATTTGACCTTTATGTCAGTCTCGAGAACCTTGTCAACAAAAAGAAAAACCATTTTTGTGTTTGACGAAACATCTCCCTTCTATTATATTCTTCAACAAGATGTCTGCAACGGCTAATGATGACGTCGTAATTCATAATCTGAAAAAACGGAGGTTCAGACCATGAGTAAATCGAGAGACAAAGGGAAAAAAGATGTGAAGAAAAAAGCGGTCAAATCCGTCAAAGAAAAAAAAGAGGCCAAGAAGTTGAAAAAAGCGGCGAAAGCCGGATTATAATATCAAAAGGCAAAATTCATTTTGCCGGCAAAAATAACTCAGATGACGTCTTTGCGCGGGAACGAAAAAGAGCGGCGCAATCTTTTTAAATATATCTGTGGCTGTGCAATACCGCATCCGATTAACAGAGCGCAGAAATGCGAGCCTCGCAAGGACAATTTCCGATCATTGGTTTATTTTTGAATTTACGCCCACAAAGGATTTCCCATGAAAATTAAATTTCTCGGAGCGGCCAGAGAAGTGACCGGCTCCTGCTTTGTTATCGAAACCGGTCAGGCGCGGTTTGCCGTCGACTGCGGCATGCATCAGGGCGGGGCTGAAATTGAGAAGCGCAACTGGGACATAGCGGCTTATGATCCGGCAACGATTGATTTCTTCCTGATCACACACGCTCATATTGATCATTCAGGGTTGCTCCCCCGTATGGTGAAAAACGGATTCCGCGGACCGGTTTACGCGACCGAACCAACAGGCGATCTGATCAAGATCCTGCTTCTCGACAGCGCCCATATCCAGGAGACGGATGCCATTTCCAAAACCCGACGGATGCAGCGCTACGGAAAGTCTGAACACATTGAATCGCTTTACTCGACGAAAGATGCCGAAGCGGTTTCTCCTTTGATTAAAACAAAACGTTACAATGAATTGTTCACGGCCTGTCCGGGGGTAAAAGTCAATTTTCAGGATGCCGGTCACATCCTGGGCGCGGCCATCCTGGAATTGTTCGTTGAAGAAAACGGATCATCGATGAAACTGGTTTTTTCCGGCGACATCGGTCGACGTCACCAATTGTTGATGAAAGATCCTGTCACGATCAGCGATGCCGATTTTCTTTTTATGGAATCGACGTACGGTGACCGCGATCACAAAGGCGAAGAGGACAGTTTGAATGAAATGGCCGAAGCGATTCAGTACAGTTGTGCCCGAGGAGAGAAAATCATTATTCCGGCGTTTGCCGTGGAGAGAACGCAGGAAATGCTTTATTCCCTTTACCTCCTCAGTCGCGATGGAAGGCTGCCCAAAGATATTCCGGTGATTCTGGACAGCCCTCTGGCGATCAAGGCAACCGAGATATTTGGCCGTTACCGCTCCTATCTGGATGCGGAAACGCGCAGCCTGCTGAAGAACGGAGAAGACCCACTGGATCTGCCGCAGCTTCAGTTTTCTTCATCAACCGAACAGTCCATGCAAATCAATGAAATGAAGGGTTCGGCCATCGTTATTTCCGCTTCCGGAATGGCCAATGCCGGAAGAATCAGACATCATCTGCGGCATAATTTGTGGCGTCCGGGAGCCAGCATTGTTTTTGTGGGCTATCAGGCTCAAGGTACGCCCGGCCGCAAGATTATCGAAGGAGCGAAAAAAATCCGCATCTTTAACGAAGACATTGCCGTGAAAGCGAAAGTATGGACGATCGGCGGTTTTTCCGCCCATGCCGGACAAAGCCAGCTTTTAGATTGGCTGGGGCACTTTCAGAATAAAACCATGCCGGTATTTTTAGTGCACGGCGAATCCGGCGCACAGGATACCCTGGCCGCATTAATCCGGGAAAAGCTTGGATTTGATGTAACCATCCCCGACTATCTTGAAGCGATTAAGCTCCAAGCGGGCACCCGGCCGGAAGAAGCGAAACAACCGCAACCGCCCAGAGAACCGGTCAATATTGCCCCGGTTCTTGCCGATCTGAAGGAGAAAATTGATTATATAACGAATCAACTGGAGAATATTCAATCTCTTCCTGAATCGCGGCAGATGGAATTTCTTGATTTGCTTAAGCAGGCCAATCTGAATATTGAGGAAATAAAAATCAGAAATTCCGGTACGAGGAAATAAACCGTTCGGCGATTCCATGCCGCGGGTAAAATCTAATCCATAATTTTGTAGTTGAAGGACGCAATGATGTGGAGGCGTGACAGTTTGTAAGAAACGGGCAACGGTTCGTAAGGGGCCGCATCCCGGACAACGCTTAAGGCCCCGTTATCCAGATCTTCTGAGCCGGAGGATGACAGAAGCATTGCCCCGGCAAGACTGCCGTCCGCATCGATGGACATTTTGACAACAACATCGCCCTCTTCATTCTTTTCAAAGGATCTTTGCGGATATTTCCAGATCCGGAGAATCTTGTTTTTTACCCTGGTCAGATAGTGAACGTATTTCACATTGAGGCTGCCCAGATCAATAGTATCTTCGCGCCAGCTGTCATCACGGACGTTTCCACCCTGTTTCCCCTGCGGCGTGGCGGGACTTTCTTTTTGATTCAGGCTGTTATTCCTGGGGAGAGGAGGTTTCTCCTCCGGTTGCGGATCCTGGATGCTGACCGAAAGAACGTCCACCGGCTTGATTTTGTCGCTCATGTTAATCATCCCCGCAACGGCGAGCAGTGTCATGTGTATGACAACGGATATGATCACCGGCCATAAAACGGCTTTTTTATCCATGCCCAACTTTTCCTGTCGAGTGTTTCTCCGAAATTTAATTTACCCGCCAAGCATATACAGCATTTTTAATAAAAACCATAATGCGAATTTAAGTTTGAAAAGATCTTTGCTGTAGAAAATTCGAGGAGGCGCCGGAAAAAACCGTTACAGGATAGGGCAACCGATAAAAAAACCGGGCGGGCGGGATGGGTCCCGCCTGCCCGGTTTCAATCATGTTTTTTATTCGATATTGGCGCTGACCACAGAGGCAATCTGCATCATGTCAATCGTTTGTCCTTCTTTCATTTTTGTAAAATCTACGACTTTACCGCTTGATGTTTTAACCTTGGTGTTGTTGAAGATCTTGATGAGTTTGGCGTCTGCGACAATGTTCTTCCCGGCGTTTTCCGGCTTGCCGTTGACTTTGGTCGTTTGCAGCTTGTTGGCTTTGATGTAGTCCCAAAGTTTTTTGGTTATCTCCGTTCGGGGAAGCGCTTTTGCTCCCAGAAGCTCCGCCAGATCCGCCTTCAATTTTACCGGTTTACTCAACCCTTTCTTTTCTGCCATAATCATTGCCTCCGTTCTTTAAAGTTTTTTTGGTGTTTATTGATAAGATACTGTGTGGCGGAGTATAAGAACTTTCTGTTTTGTATGTCAAGGAAATATTCGTTCAATAATGCCGGAGCAACAACCCTTGTCTTTTCCCTTAAATCACAAGAGAATCCTGATGAATATTATATTGACACAAACGCATTCTTCTTATACTTCACGGTCGTAAAACCAAAGTGATTCAGTCGTCAGTTCAGGAGAAAATCATGTCCGACCGGAAGCAAGAAAAAAAATCTGTAAAAATTCCCCGGGGAAGAGCGCTGCTTTGCGATCCTGTTTTAAATAAAGGGACCGTCTTTAATGAGGCTGAGCGCACAGCTTTCCGTTTGCGCGGATTGCTGCCTCCCCGCGTTTTTTCTCCGGAAGACAGGGCCTTGCATATTATCAGCAACGTCCGGCGCAAGACAACCGATCTGGAAAAATATCTTTATCTTGCCGGTCTGCAAAACCGCAACGAGAGTTTGTTCTATCGCGTTTTAATGGATAACATGCAGGAGTTGATGCCCGTTATTTACACCCCGACTGTCGGGCAGGCCTGCCAGGAATACAGCCGCATTTTCAGCGAGCCCCGCGGCATATTCATTACAAAAAATGATCGCGGCAACATAAAAAATATACTGAAGAACTGGCCTCAGAAAAATATTAAAGTGATTGTTGTCACCGATGGTGAGCGCATTCTGGGGCTCGGCGATCTGGGGGCGAACGGCATGGGAATTCCGGTCGGCAAGCTGGCGTTGTACACCGCCTGCGCGGGTATTGATCCGAAAAGATGCCTGCCGGTGACGATCGATGTCGGCACAAACAACGAGGAGCTTCTGAATGCACCCGATTACATCGGACTGCCGGAGCCGCGATTACGCGGACGTGAATATGATCGTCTGATCAATGAATTCATGGCTGCTGCAACGAAAGTATTTCCCGGTGTCATGATTCAAATGGAAGATTTCGGCAATGTGAATGCCTTCCGCTTGCTGGAGGCTTATCGCGACAAATACTGCATGTTCAACGATGACATCCAGGGGACTGCTTCGGTTGCGCTGGCCGGTTTGTATTCCGCATTGCGGATCAAAGGGGGAAATCTTTCCGAACAGCGTCTGCTTTTCCTCGGCGCGGGCGAGGCCGCCATTGGCATCGGCAATCTTGTTTCCTCGGCAATGATGGAAGACGGCCTGTCTCTTGCCCAAGCCCGCGGGAACTGCTGGTTTGTGGATTCCAAGGGCCTGGTGGTCGGCAGCCGCAACGATCTGGCCGAACACAAAAGACCGTACGCTCATGATTTCCCTTTCCGGAGCGACCTGCTCTCGGCGGTGGAAGCCGTCAAGCCGACGGCGATCATCGGCGTGTCGGGCCAGCCGAAAGCCTTTACACCGGACATCATCAAAGCAATGGGCAGGATCAATGACCGGCCGATTATCTTCGCCCTTTCCAATCCGACGTCCAAAGCCGAATGCACCGCCGAAGAGGCTTATCGTCAGACAGGCGGGCGCGCTATTTTTGCCAGCGGCAGTCCTTTCCCGGAGGTCAATATTGACGGACAGACGTTTGTTCCGGGACAGGCCAACAATGCGTACATTTTTCCAGGCGTCGGTCTGGGGGTAATAGCCTCCGGGGCGTTGCGTGTTACGGATGAAATGTTTACGGCCGCCGCCAAGTCGCTGGTAAAGCAGGTGACGGCAGAAGATTTAAAAACAGGATGTCTTTTCCCGTCCCTGACGCGGATTCGCGAGGTATCGGCCAATATTGCGCTGGCCGTGGCGAAAGTCGTTTTTGCCCGTTCGCTCACAGCGATGCCGGAACCGGCGGATCTTTACGGTCATATCAAATCAACAATGTATGAACCGACGTTTCAGCCTTATATTTAACGTTGGGAAATTATCGTCAAAGGAGTATTTTTATGAAAGCGAGAAATACGTATGGGGTGTTCATATTAGCGTTTGCCGTTGCTCTACTGTTCAGTATAGACGCAGCGGATGTTGCCCGGGCGGATACCGCGCCGTCTAAAATAGGCTTTGTGGATATCGGGAAGATCATGAGAGATTCCAAAGCCGCCCAGAATGCCCGGGCGATATACCAGAAAGATCTTGAATCCAAAAAAGCGACACTGAAAGCAAAGGGTGACAAAGTCACCAGTCTGGAGAAGGATCTGAAAAACACCAAACAGGATTCTCCCGCGTTGAAGGAAAAACGTGAAAAACTATCTCAGGAATTTAAGGAATTTAAACGTCTGGAGAGCGATTTAAATGAACAATTGAAGAAAAAGGATGCCGAGCTGACGCAAAAAATCCTCGTTGACCTGCAGCAAATTCTGAAACAGTTTTCCAAGAACGAGAAATATTCGATGATTTTTGAAAGGAAGGCTGCCCTGATCATTGATGACGGCATTGATGTGACGGATCAAATCATCAAAATTTACGATGCTCAGAAAAAATAATCGGTCGCGGCGGTGAACGATTCTCTTCGATTATGAATAAGGGCGCACAGAAAACGGTGCGCCCTTTCTTTTTCTTTCGAATATAAACATTCCCTCTCACTGTTGAATCAATATTTAAATTGACATACAAAAATGTTCTACTTATAGTTCAAAAATGAACTAAAAGACGGGCATAATGCTTTTCGAGGGGAGTAATGCAATGATTCAGAAACCGGGCTTCGACAATGAAAAATACATCAAGGAACAGACGACGGAAATCCTCAAGAGAGTTGATCGCTTTAACAACAAACTTTATCTCGAATTCGGCGGCAAACTTTTATATGACTACCATGCCGCCCGCGTCCTGCCCGGTTATGATCCGAACGTCAAGATGCGCCTCATCCAGGAATTAAAGGACAAGGCCGATATCATTCTTTGTATTTATGCCGGTGACATCGAAAGAAAAAAAATCCGCGCTGATTTCGGTATTACCTATGACGCAGACGCTTTAAAGCTTATTGACAATCTGCGAACCTGGGGAATCAATGTGCTGGGTGTCGTTATTACCCGTTTTGAAGAACAACCCGCTGCGATCATCTTCAAAAACAAGTTGGAAAGACGCGACATTCCCGTTTATACGCACCGGTTTACCAAGGGTTATCCCACGGATGTGGAAACGATAGTCAGCGACGACGGTTACGGTGCAAATACCTACATCAAAACCAACAAACCTCTCGTTATCGTGACCGGACCGGGACCGGGAAGCGGGAAAATGGCGACTTGCCTTTCCCAATTGTATCACGACTACCGGCAGGGAATTAAATCCGGTTACGCGAAGTTTGAAACCTTCCCCATCTGGAATATTCCTCTGAAGCATCCGGTCAATGTCGCCTATGAAGCCGCCACGGCCGACATAAGAGATTTCAACCTGATTGATCCGTTTCATTTGGACGCTTACGGAGAAAAATCTGTGAACTACAACCGTGACGTGGAAGTCTTCCCTGTTTTGAAAAGAATTCTGGAAAAAATTACGGGAGAACCTTCGTTTTACAAGTCGCCGACGGATATGGGAGTCAACCGTGCCGGATTCGCCATTATTGACGATGATGTCACTAAGCAGGCATCAAAAATGGAAATGATCCGCCGCTACTTCCGTTACCGGTGTGAATACGCGATGGGATTTGCCGACCGGGAAACCGTACAGCGGGTTGAACTTTTTATGAAGGATTTCAATCTGGCGCCGGAAGAAAGGCCGGTCGTCACACCGGCCAGAGAAGCGGCCGGAATGGCCCCCGCCGGGGCGAGAGATTACGAAAGGGGCAATGAAGGAATCTTTTGCGGTGCGGCGCTGGAATTGAAAGACGGAACCATCGTAACAGGGAGCAATTCGTCCCTGATGCATGCCGCGACCAGCATGGTTTTGCATGCCGTCAAGCATCTGGCCGAAATTCCGGACAAGATCAAACTGCTGCCACCTCAGATTACCGATTCGGTGAAAAATCTGAAAACGGAGATCCTGAATGAAAAATCGCTAAGCCTTGATCTTGAAGAGGCACTGATCGCCATCAGCATCAGCGCAACGAACAATCCCGCCGCTCAACTGGCGCTGGAAAAATTAAGGGAACTCCGTGATTGCGAAGCTCACATGACGCACATTCCCACGCCGGGCGATGAAGCTGGATTGAGGAGACTGGGCATTAACCTGACCACGGATCCTAATTTTTCCACCAACGATTTATTCATTACATAAAATTATCAAATTTGCCTTCAAACCGTATGTCTTTGTTTTATTAAAAGAAAAGTATTAATGTCCGCAGCGTCCCTGGTCGTGAATCCGGCAAAACAGGTTGACAAAAAATACCTTTTAATGAATAATTTTTCTTCATTAGGGAGGTGGATATGACAGTCAAAATAGCCATTAACGGCTTCGGAAGAATCGGTCGGCTTGTTTATCGGGCCGGATATAACAGTAAAGATGTGGAGTTTGTGGCAGTGAATGATCTCGCCGACACCAAAACTCTGGCTCATCTGCTTAAATATGATTCAACGCACGGGATCCTGGATGCGGACGTCAAGGCCGGAAATAATGCCATTGTTGTTGACGGCAAAGAAATAAAAACGTTTTCGGTTCGGGAACCGGAAACATTGCCCTGGAAAGATTTAGGGGTTGATGTTGTCCTGGAGAGTACCGGCAGATTTACCGATAAGACGGGAGCCGGAAAACACATTGAGGCGGGAGCGCAAAAGGTTGTCGTTTCCGCGCCGGCGAAAGGTCCCGACGTCACATTCGTTCTCGGGGTCAATCAGGAAGTTTATGACAAGACCAAGCATCACATCATTTCGATGGGTTCCTGCACTACAAATTGTCTGGCGCCGATTGTCAAAATCCTGAATCAGGAATTCGGTATCGAATACGGTCTGATGACAACCATTCATTCCTTCACCAATGATCAGGTTGTTGTGGATGAGGCGCACAAGGACTTAAGAAGAGCGCGTGCGGCGGCTCTTTCCATGATTCCCACGACGACCGGCGCCGCCCGGGCCATTGCGGAAGTAATACCGGAAATGAAAGGCAAACTGGATGGTCTGGCCATTCGCGTTCCGACACCGAATGTGTCTCTGGTTGATTTTGTGGCCACGCTTTCCAAAAGCACGACCAGAAATGAAATCAACGATAAATTCCGTGAGTATGCCAAAGGCGCCATGAAGGGCATCCTCGCATGTTCGGAAGAAGAACTGGTTTCCCGCGATTTTAACGGCAACAAACATTCTTCCATCGTGGATATGCCCAACACAACAGTCATCGGCGGCAATATGGTCAAGATTCTCTCCTGGTATGACAATGAATGGGGCTTTTCCAACAGAATGCTGGAACTGCTTTCTTTTATAATGAAATAGATAAAGATAAGGATTGGATTATGAAGTACATTGATCAAATAGACATGAAAGGCAAAAGAGTTTTCCTGAGAGTGGATTTTAATGTTCCGATGGATAAGGAAGGAAATGTGACCGGCGATAAGCGCGTGCGGGCCAGCATTCCGACGATTAATTACGCGCTGGAGAAGGGAGCGAAACTCATCATCGCTTCCCACCTCGGCAGGCCGAAAGGCAAGAGAATTGCCGAGATGTCGCTCAAGCCGGTGGTCAAGGTTCTATCGGGCCTTCTGCAAAAAGACGTAATGTTTTTGGATGATTGCGTAGGGCCGGCGGTGGAGCAGGCAGTCGCTAAAATGAAAGAAGGTGAGATCATTCTTTTGGAAAATCTCCGGTTTCAGTCGGGTGAAGATAAAAACGACGCGGAATTCGCCAAACAACTGGCAGCGCTTTGCGACATTTACATCGACGATGCGTTTGCCGTCTCGCACCGCGCTGCTGCTTCCAATTCAGCCATCACTGAATTTGTTCCCGTCTGTGCGGCAGGATTCCTGCTGAAAAACGAAGTCGAATATTTCAAAAAAGCCATGGTCAGTCCGGCCAAGCCTCTGGCTGCGATCATCGGCGGCGCGAAGGTTTCCGACAAAATCGGCCTGTTGGGAAATCTTATTGAAAAAGTGGATAAAATCATCATCGGCGGTGGAATGGCCTTTACTTTTTTAAGAGCTGCCGGATACGAAACCGGCAAGTCGCTTTGCGAAGAAGACATGCTGGACACAGCGCGTAAAATTGTGGATAAAGCAAAACAGAAGAACGTGCAGTTTTTGTTGCCGGTGGATGCCGTCATTGCGCAGACCGCGACGGCGGAAGCCGAAGCAAAAGTCTGCGATGTCAAGGACATTCCCAAAGACATGATCGGGCTGGATATCGGCCCGGCCACCATTGCTTTGTTCTCTGATGCTTTGAAAGGCGTCAAGACAGTTATATGGAACGGTCCGATGGGGATGTTCGAACTCGCGCCTTTCAGCAAGGGAACGTTTGAACTGGCGGGCGCCGTGGCCAATTCCGGCGCGCTCTCCATTATTGGCGGCGGCGACACGGATACGGCGATTAAAAAAGCGGGTTTGACGTCCAAAATGTCTTATATCTCCACAGGCGGCGGCGCATTTCTGGAATGGCTGGAAGGAAAGACGCTGCCCGGCATTGCCGCGCTGGAAAAATAATGGGACAATTTTAACTGAAAAAATTCATGACGCGTTGTTGTTGACGTATTACGTCCGATAAATTTCGATTCGTCATGCTCGTGAAATTTGAGACTGATGAGATGGCGTTTCACAATAAAAAAGAGGAAATGAAAATGAGAAAATGGATCGTCGCCGGGAACTGGAAAATGAACAACACCGTTACAGAATCAATTGCCCTGGCGAAAACCATCAAAGAAGCATCCTCCGGCATTCAAGGCGGGGCTGTGGTTCTGGCTCCGCCCTTTACCGCGCTTTTCAGCGTCGGTGAAATCATCAAAGGTTCAAACCTGTCTCTGGCCGCGCAGAATATGTATTATGAAGATAAGGGCGCGTTTACCGGCGAAATATCACCGGTCATGCTCAAAAACGCGGGCTGTTCCTATGTCATCATCGGCCATTCGGAACGCCGGAAATATTTTCAGGAAAGTGACGCGGATGTCAATCTGAAAGTCAAAAAGGCTCTGGAAGCCGGATTGACGCCGATGATGTGTGTGGGCGAAACGGAAGAAGAAAGGGAAAAAGGAATCACGAAAGACATTGTCGGCAGGCAGGTAAAACACGGTCTGGCCGGTCTGGCAAAGATTGATAACATTGTGATCGCCTATGAGCCGGTCTGGGCAATCGGCACGGGGAAAGTGGCAACATCCGTCCAGGCGCAGGAAGTGCACGCCTTTATTCGCGGTATCTTAAAGGAAATCTTCGGCGGCAAAGCGTCTGATGATGTCTGCATCCTGTATGGCGGAAGCGTCACCCAAGATAACATCGGCGATCTGATTACGATGAAGGATATTGACGGCGCACTGGTCGGCGGAGCGTCTTTAAAAGCGGATGCATTTATAGGTATAATCCGGCAAATTTCACAAAAGCAATAATTTCCGATATCGTTATTTTTTATCTTCTTCTTTTTTTGATGAATTATCGGTGATTTCGTTCTGCTCGTTCATTGATTTTTTGAAGTTTTTGATTCCTCTGCCCAATGCTGAACCGATTTCCGGCAATTTCCCGACGCCAAAGATAATCACAACGATTATCAAAACAATAATCAGTTCCTGCCATCCCATTCCAAACATAGTATACCTCTTTATTTTTTTATTGTTTTAACTGCGGCAATCTTATGTGGATTACCTCTCCGGTTTTCCCCGTATTTTCAACAGACTTGCCTTTGTATTTTATCTGGACTCCCCCGGCATTACCGATATCCAAATTAAAAAAATCGGCATTGCCGGCAAATTGTTCTCCCGGTTTTAATAATATTTGCACCGGAGGATTGTTGCCGGGTTTGATACGGATCCAGGTTTCCTGAGTGGCCGCGATGAATAAATCGCTTTTTTGTGCGCCGCCGGCTGCCGGATACGTTGCCATCGGCATTGCGGAATTCTTCTTCGCGGAGTCGTTGATATTGGCTGCTCCCGGAATATTACCGGACAATATTGCTGCGTTTCCGGTTAAAAGCGCCGAGCCGGTCATTTGCTGATTTGCCGTGGATACTGCGTTGGACGTGAGATTCGCATTTTGCTCGCTGACGCCCGACAGGGAAGAATTGGTCTTATCTCCGGAGGTGATTTCCTCGGAAACCGGCGAGGTCTGTTTTAATATCAGCCAAATCACCAGAACAATGGTTAAGACGAAAATGATTCCCCAATAATTTTTTTTATGGGCGGTTGGTGGAAACAAGTGCTTTTCTTCCGGAGCTGTCTCCGGCGGAGGCATTTGCGCTTCTTTGCGTCTGTTGATGTAATCATTGTAGTCCTTAAGAATGGGCTCTTCATCAACGCCCAGAAATTTGGCGTAAATTTTTATGAAATTCTTTGTGTACACCGGATCGGGCAGCAGATGGAATTCGCCATTTTCCATGGCCTGGAGATAGCTGGCTCTAATGCGTATTTTCTTAAATACATCATCCGGGGAAAATCCCAGAGATTCTCTTTTGAGTCTCAGTTTCTGCGAATTATCGCTGGAAATGTTTTCGATAAACATATAAATTCACAAGTAAAGTGATTTTGCCTGTGTATTAGCACTAATTTGATTGTAATACAACTATTTAAAATAAAAACAATTATCACTTTAACATTTTTTGATTTTACTGTTAGGATAATAACCCAAAAAAGGCTGGAGTTTTTTTATGATGGAAATAAAATCATTTGCCGTCGATCTGGCGCGCAACGCCGGCGCGCTCTTGAAAAAGAAATTCAACAAAACCCACAAGATTCAATTCAAAGGCGACATCAATCTTGTTACCGAAGCGGATAAAATGTCCGAAAACTTAATCATTAAATCGATAAGGCGCGCATTCCCGGATCATGGCATCTTGTCGGAAGAATCCCCTGCTGTCGCGGGGTCCGGGAAAATACGCTGGATTGTCGATCCGCTGGACGGAACAACCAATTATGCGCACGGCTATCCTGTCTTTTGCGTCTCCATCGCGCTGGAAAATGACGGCAACGTCGTTCTGGGTGTAATTTATGACCCCATGCGCGAGGAATTATTTTCAACCGTGCGCGGCAAGGGAGTTTATCTGAACGGCAAAAAGCTGTCGGTTTCCTCCATCAGGGATATTTCCCGCAGTCTGCTGGCCACGGGTTTCCCGTACGATATCCGGGAAAGCCGGGAAAATAATCTCGATTACTTCAGCCGGATGGCGGTCAATGTTCAGGCGATTCGTCGCGCCGGTGCGGCCGCCCTGGATCTCGCTTATCTTGCCGCCGGACGTTTTGACGGTTTCTGGGAACTCAAGCTCAAACCCTGGGATACGGCAGCGGGCTGCCTGATGGTGGAAGAAGCGGGCGGCAGCGTTTCCGATCTGGCCGGTAAGCCGTGGAATATATCCTCCCCCAGTGTCCTTGCCTCCAACGGTTTCATTCATAAAAAGATGATCCGGATATTCCGCTGAAAAGAAATTTGAATATTCCTGTTCATCCGTCCTGAGAATGAGTGCCGGGTGAATGGCAGAACAATATCGGATTGTCGGAAAACATTAAGGTGAAGCATGCCATACAGGAATATGTTTATTGCGCCGGCCGGGTTTCCGCGACCGGCCGTTGTCAAAAGCAAGAATCCCGGAGAAAGGCGCAACGTAAAATCAGTAACTGATATCAGAGATACGGGCGCATCCTCGGCAGATGCGCCCGTATCGCCGGTTTAGTGTTTGTGTTGTTTCTCAAACGCAGCGCCTTCGGGCGTTCCGTGATGATCTTCCGTATGCGCGGTTGAATCAAGATGCAACCGCTCTACATAGTGAGTAAACTGGACATAGGCCTCCACAAACTTGCGTCCCGCTTCGACGTCATGATCGGCGTGTTTTTTGGCTTCCTGTGCTTTCCTGAAGCGCTCGCGTATTCCCTTGGAGGCCGCCTCAGAGACACGTTTCACAAGATGATCCACCGAACCGCTTTCCAATGCTTTATCCGCTTCCAGAACAGCCGGTTCGACAACCCCGGCTGGTTTTAAACCGGTATACGGAGCCCCCTCTCCGGCACGGTGAATTCTGACCAATGTCTCAAAAAAATACATATCCGCAAGTTCTTGTGCTTCTGTTCCTTTCGTTCTGACGGCGAGGGTCTTCGCGAAGATACGCTTAATTTCCGGCTCATTTTCTTTCTTGACCCATTTTAGAATCGGTGTGACATCGCCCTTTTCCAGAGCCTCTCTTGCTGTTTTAACGACGGGACCATCAAGGGTATCGCAATGAGCGAATACAAACGGCAAAAGAAAAGGGGCGGAATCACCGTCGAAGAAAAACATGACACCTGTGATCAACAAAAACATCAACAATGTTCTTTTCATGGCAAATACCTCCTTGCGATTGCATGGTTGTTTGAACGTGATGAATCCGTCATTTATTTTTTACGGACCGGTCGAGCGTTTTTAATACTGTAAAATACTTTCCCGCCGCGATAGTTTGCAGCTTCGCCCAACTCCTCCTCGATGCGCAGCAGCTGATTGTATTTAGCCAGTCTTTCCGAGCGGGTCACAGAACCGCTTTTAATCTGGTCGCAATTGGTGGCCACAGCGACGTCCGCCATAAAGGTGTCTTCCGTTTCACCGGACCGGTGCGATACAATGCACGTGTATCCTGCTTCTTTGGCGCGTTCCATGGTTTCCAGTGTTTCCGTCAGTGTGCCGATCTGATTTAATTTGATGAGAATGGAGTTCGCAACCTTCAGGGAAATGCCCTTTTCCAGACGCTTTTTATTGGTGACAAAAAGGTCATCGCCGACAATCTGTATTTTATCGCCCAGTTCGTCCGTTAAATATTTCCAGCCGGACCAGTCATCTTCCGCGAGTCCATCTTCAATAGAAATAATCGGGTATTTTCGAACAAGGTCGGCATAAAAACCGACCATCTCTTCGGCGGATTTCCGAGGTTTCTTTTCCGCGGATAAGATATATTTTCCGTGAGCAAAGAATGAACTTGCCGCGGCATCCAGCGCGATCATGATATCTCGTCCGGGTTGATAATTTGTTTTTTCAATGGCCGTCATCACGAGCGATAACGCTTCTTCATTGGATTTTAAATTCGGAGCAAACCCCCCTTCATCACCGACGGATGTGCTGTATCCTTTGCTTTGAAGCACCATTTTCAAGGCATAAAAGATTTCCGCATTCATTCGAAGGCCTTCTTTGAACGTTGGTGCGCCTACGGGCATGATCATGAATTCCTGAATATCCACGTTATTGTCGGCATGTTGCCCGCCGTTTAAAATATTTGCCTGCGGCACCGGCAGATCGCTGGCGTTGACACCCCCCAAATACCTGTACAGAGGAACTCCGGATATTTCAGCCGCCGCTTTTGCGCAGGCAAGCGAAACAGCCAGAAGGGCATTGGCGCCGAGCTTGCTTTTATTGGCTGTTCCGTCCAGCGCGATCATGGCAAGATCAATTTTACGCTGATGACGGCAATCCATGCCGATTATTTCCGGACCGATTTTGTGAATAATATTTTTTACGGCATTTTCTACGCCCAGTCCGTTATATCTCTTCTTATTGCCGTCTCGTAATTCCAGCATTTCATGTTGTCCGGTGGATGCGCCGGAAGGCACGGATGCTCTTCCCCGAAACCCCGACAGGGTTGTGATGTCGGCTTCGACGGTCGGTTTTCCGCGGGAATCAAGAATTTCTCTGGCATGAATGGTTATTATTTCCGGCATACAAGGCTCCTTTTAATCGTTGTTATTCTTGCCCATGACGGGCTATGAACGATTCCCGGGTTTCAGAAAGCAATCAATTGAGATCAGAGTATCGGTTAATCTGATCCGGCAATTACTGAGATAAAAACTTTTCGCGTACGCGGGCCGTCGAATTCGCAGAAAAAAATAGACTGCCAGGTGCCCAGAACCAGGCGGCCGTTTTTAAGAATCACCAATTCGGACGCTCCCACCAGAGAGGATTTTACATGCGCCGCGGAATTGCCTTCCGCGTGCCGGTAATTTGCAGACAGAGGAACCGCCCTGTCCAGAGCCGCAAGAATATCGCGGGGCACATCCGGATCGGCATTTTCATTGATTGTTATCGCCGCGGTGGTGTGCGGCGTATAAACAAGACCAATGCCGGATTGTACGCCTTCTTCCCCAACTGCTTTTTGTACGGCCGAGGTAACATCGATCATTTCGACCCGAAAACGGGTTTCCAGATATATTTCTTGCATTGAAGTTTCGCCATCAATATTAACGGTGAATTTTGTTATAAAATAACCGGCAAACAATTTTTTGTCAAATTTGAATCCGGGGCTGTAAAGGAAATTTTTCAATATTTCGTTTAATGGTTGTTAATATTTTATTTAAAAAACAGCTCGCTCCGGCTTTGTTTTATTAAACAGAAGAAGCGCTGAATTTATATAATATTTAATACATTCAATATCTTATATCTATTTGGAATATTTTTTTAGTTTTTGGCACGATCTTTTCATTATATAAAGGCAACAAATACCCAAAGGAGGTAACAGATCATGAAAAAGACAATGGCAACAACAATCGTGGCAGCGGCAGTTATTCTCTTAACGGCAACGTTCAGCTTTGCTGAATACGCGGCAGCCGGTGCGGCCAATTTCCCTTTCTCTGAAACGCAAATATGACAAGATGTATGTCGGTGAAGTGGTCGGGATCTTCGCGCTCTACACCATTCTGATGGCGCTGTTCACCAACCCGGTCATCGAGACGGTCAAAACCATCGTCAGCTGAAAGATTAACAGACGCTGAAGTGACACCGAGAACATGATCTGTTAATATAGAAAACCCCCCTTAAAAGAAATTTTAAGGGGGGTTCTTCTTTCTGAGTTTCACAAACGTAAAACGCAGACGTGTTTTTAATACAACACCCCATCCTGGCCTTGCGATTTTAAATCCAAATAAAAATTTGCATACCGAGAATCCGGATGGACAAACCTTAAATTTGATTTATAATGTTCAAAAAAATCCTGACAGGGAGAAGAAGATGCGGAAGAAAATTTTTAAAAACCTCTTGTTATTTTTGATGTTTATTGCTTTGTGCGGTTGTGCCGCCGGTTCTCAGGCGCTGCTGGCTGAAGATTACAAAGCCATGAATAATGAAAATCTTCTCCGGTATTACTACCGGCTCAATGATGAAATCGAGCGTCAGGAGAAAAAATCCGGTCCGCAATTCAGTGTCGGCATCGGCGGTTTCGGCGGATCCATCGGCGGCGGCGCGGAAGTCGGCGCCGGAGGAACGCACTATACGGCCAATGATTTAAGGGCGCGAAGAATCGATGTGCTGATGGAGATGAAGAAAAGAGGGGTGAACCCCTGATGGATTTAGGGGCATTTTTGAAGAAAAATAAAAGAGGGTTCCTGATGGCAGGGATCCTCTTTTATTGTGACTGGCGCGCCCAGGAGGATTCGAACCTCCGACATCCAGATTCGTAGTCTGGCGCTCTATCCAGCTGAGCCATGGGCGCTTTATAATTTTCAAACCGCTTTTCATCTCATATCGATCAAGCAATTTTTTTCAAATCACGGGTGCATACTTTAAGGTATGCACCCTCCGCTATGCGGGACAATTCAACCGACAGGTTTCAGAGCACTTTGTTTCTGAAACCTGGGTCTCATGAACTTACCAATTCCGCTGCGCTACGCTTCCGGAATTGGAGTTTCACGAAAACTGGCGGAGAGAGCGGGATTTGAACCCGCGGTACACCTTTAAAGGGCGTACAATCGCTTAGCAGGCGATCGCTTTCGACCACTCAGCCATCTCTCCGCTTTGTTGCCGGTCTATCTTCAAAAAACGGCGATAAAAACTTACCGCGTGTTTCAATTTTTCTGGCGGAGGGAGCAGGATTCGAACCCGCGAACCTTTCGGTCAACGGTTTTCAAGACCGCCGCCATCGACCACTCGGCCATCCCTCCGGGTTTTAAAAAATTCCTTCGATTATCCTTCAGACCATCTTAAGGAACAATGCGTTCAAGACCTCTCATATAGGGGCGCAGGGCGTCCGGTATGACAATGCTGCCGTCTGCCTGCTG